>JAVKTQ010000001.1:0-300000 GCA_031460455.1 Sporomusaceae bacterium | reverse complement strand
ACATAACCGCGCTGCATCCCCTGAATGCCCATCCGGATAACGATATTGGCCCCTTCCACCGTACCGCCGCTCACCGACCCGTAAATCTCCACATTGCCGTCGGCCTTCACCGTGAACCCCGACTGCACCGAGCCGCGCACAACCACATTGCCGACAAACTCGACATTGCCGGTCGAAAGATCCACATCGCCCTTGATCTCGATCACCGGCGACACATGCAGCTTATTATTCACATACTGCAGTTGGCCGGCGATAGCGGCCTTGATCCTGCTGCCGTCGGCATACGCATTCTTGCCGACCGGCAAAGGAATATCCTTGCCCGGCTTGGGGAAAATCGGCTGCCCGAGAACATCCACCCCCGGCGTTCCGGGTGTCGGCGGAATCTTCTCCGCCAGCAAATCGCCCTCAGCCACCACCGTAAAAAGATTAAGATCCTTAAAATCCACCCGGCCGTCCTCAAGCTCCACCGGGCGTCCCTTGGCGTTCATATCAAAAGCGAAGCGGATAACCGCGTCGCTGCCGTTCACAGCCGTATCGCCGCGGGCGCACGTCACCGGCGTACCCGGGCGGTCGAAAGCCCGTTTCACAGCCTCCATATCGATACCCTGAACAATACCTGCGGCGTGAATCTTCTCCAGCACCTCTTCGATAGTGAGCGGGCGACTGCCTTTCGGACGGGTGATCTGAAGCGAAGCCGCCATCCGGTCGCGCTCCACCAGCACCTGGACCTCCGGCTCCGGCACCGCGGCCGTCTGCTCGGCAATCTTCACCGGCGACCCGCTCGCCTCCTTGACAATGCGGATAATCGCGGAAAAATTGGCGCCCTGGATATCGCGATTCTTCAACTCGGCCATCACAAGCGGCTCCCTGACCGGCGCCCCCGCTCCCTTGGCAGGATTGACCGTAAGGTAAACGCCGTCGTCCTTCTGGTCTATCTGGAAAGAACCGTCAACAGCCACCGAAGCATCGGACTGATTGGTCGCTTTTTCCTCATCACTCATCAAATACACCTCTCCTTACTCTGAGGCTACAACAAGCTGGATTTATAACGGGCCAGGGCGCCGCGCAGACGGAAAATCGCCTTCGTATGGAGCTGGGAAATTCGCGCCTCGGTCAATTTCAGAATCAGGCTAATCTCCTTCAGCGTCAGACCCTCGTAATAGTACAACGTGACAACCAGCCGCTCCTTCTCCGTAAGGCGCTCGATCGCCTTCGCCAAAGTAGCCTTGACCTCCTCCTCCTCGAGGAACTGGGACGGATTAGGGGCGTGACTGGCCGGCGACTCAGTCTTGACGTAATCCTCAAGAGGAACAAGCGTGCAGCCGTTCAGCGTATTGATAAGCGTATGGAGTTGGGGCACCGAAACCCCCATTGCGCCGGCAACCTCGTCATCCGCGGCCGACCGGCCCAGACGGTGCTCAAGCTCGGCCAGCGTATGCTCGTACTGGCGGGCCTTCTGCCTAACGGTGGCCGGAATCCAATCCTGGGCGCGGAGCGAATCGAGCATAGCGCCGCGGATGCGGGCCACCGCGTAAGTCTCAAACTTAAACCCGCGGGACAGATCGAAACGCTCGATCGCCTCGAGCAAACCGAAGAAACCGTTGCTGATAAGATCGTCTTTGTCGACATGCTGAGGAAGGCCGACCGCGATGCGTCCGGCGACCAGCTTGACCAAAGGGAGATAATTCTCAATCAATTTTTCGCGGATCTCGGCACGCCGGTTTTCCCGGTAGTCCGACCACAAATTCTGCAGCGCGAGCCCGTCGTCCGGCATTTACGTCCCTCCCATCCCTGGCAGCAATTACTTCACCGAAATCTGCTCGAAATTCTCCGGGACGAAGGGACTGAACGGCGGTGTAACGTGAGACGGATTAAGAAGCTCATCGTTCTCAATAATCCCGTCCTTACTAATAATATCGACTTTATTCCTGCCGGGCTTAACACCGGCAAAACGCCGCCGGATATACGCCTCGGCCAGATTGGCGGCAAGATAAGCGGCAAGCGCGGCTCCGGTTAGCGAAATTGCGGCCCGGTAGAAAACGGTCGGCGTCCTCAAACCATGCACCAGCCCGACGGCGGCGGTAAGGGCGGCGACAATCAAAGCCAATCCGAGCGCTATACGCAGCTTCACCATATCGATCCCCCGGTTACAATTCTTTTTCGCCCTTATCGATCGTCTTAATACGGAAAACGCCGCTATCGAGCTTCAGCTCCACCGTACGGCCGTAATTGCCGCCGCAGTCCTCGGCAATCAGCCTCAGCTCGAGTTTCTTCAAAATCACGCGCACCGTTTCGCTGTTGCGCTCCCCGACCCGCATAATATCGGTCGCGTTCGCGAACGTGAACATCTGAGCCCCGCCGGCGATCTTCGCCTGCAGGCGGTTCCTCATAGCCCCCATCTTCACCAGATCATTCAACATCAGCGGTAAACACGTATCCGCGAATTTGGCCGGATTCTCCGTCGAACGGGCCTGGGTGCTGTCAGGCAACATAATATGCGCCAATCCGCCAACCTTGGTCACCGGATCGAAAAGAGCGATACCGACGCAGGAACCGAGACCGTAGCTGATAAGACTGGCAGGCTCGCGGCCGACCTTATAATCGGCCATACCAACCTTGATTAATTCAGCCATTATTCCTTCACCCCTATTGCCGCGAGAATGGTTCCCAGCGAGCCGGGATCGGGGATGAGAAAGAAATGGCCCTTGACGCCGCCGTCGCCCTCGGTGGAAAACTCGGTCTCGATAACGAGAGCGTGATCGCCCATCTGGCCAAGCTGGCTCAGAATGACGCTCAGGATAGCTCCCGCCATATCCATCGCCAGGGCGGGAATCGACGGCAACAGAGTAAACTTCGTGAAAAAGGACAGCGCGTTCAAATAAGCGCCGGCCAGAATATTGCCTATTTCCAAAAGAGCGGATTCGTCCATCGAATCGAGGTGATCGGTCAGCCCGCGCTCGCGGCCCATGAGCATATCGACTAACGCGAAAGCGCTCTCGCGCGGAAGCAGAAACAGGATGCTGCTCGGCGCCGGGCCAAAAACGCGCAGGTACACGCCGGCCACCATGATCTCCGGCCCGCCCACCACGTCAGGCACATCGCCCAGCGGCAAAATAGCCACCTTCGGCACCGTCATATCGATCTTGCGATTGATGATCTGCGACAGCGCCGTAGCCGCGTTGCCCGCCCCGACGTTGCCCACCTCTCTCAAAGCGTCCAACTGGAGCACCGAAAGGTTCATAATATCTTCAGACAACACATCCACCTCGTTCGGTCAGAATCAACGATGATTAGCCGGCCTTGCCAACCTCGGCGCCGAGGCCGACAATAGCGGTAAGATTAAGGAGAATCAGCAGGTTGTCGTCCTGCTTGCCCACGCCGCTCAGATACTGCGCGCTCACACCGCCCACCACCGTAGTGGGCGGCTCGATATTCTCGCCGCTCAGCGTCGTTACCTCGGAAACCGCATCCACGATCAGGCCGACGGCAATCTCCTCCACCTTGACAATAATAATGCGGGTATCCTCGGTATAATCGGTCGGCGGCAACTGGAGGCGCTTCTTCAGATCGATAACCGGCAGCACGCTGCCGCGCAGATTAATGACCCCCTTGATAAAATCCGGCGAATTGGGCACGCGGGTAATGTCAAGTATCCGCTTGATCTCCTGCACCTGCAAAATACTGATACCGTAATCCTCGCGGCCGAGCTTGAAAATAACCAGCTGTATTTCCCTGTCCGCGTAAGTACTTTCGGCCATCTCTATCCCCCCTACTGCATTATCGAGCCGACATCGAGAATAAGCGCCACACGCCCGTCGCCGAGAATCGTGGCCCCGGCCAAAACCTTAATCGAAGCCAACAGCTTACCAAGCGACTTGATGACAATCTCCTGCTGGCCGATCAGCGTATCGACAATTACCCCCGCCTTCTGCTCGCCCATATGGACGATAACAACGTAAAGCTCCTCGGCGCCCTCGTTTCCGGACTCAGGCACGCCGAGAACGTTGCCCAGGCGAACGATCGGGATAATCTGCCCGCGCAGGAGGATAACCTCCTGATTCTGAATCGTCTTGATATCCCCGGGAGTGATATTGATCGTACTGTCAATCGACCCGAGGGGAATAGCGTAAATCTCCTCGCACACCTTCACGAGCAGCGCCTGGATGATAGCCAGCGTCAGCGGCAGCCTGATCTTGAAGCGCGACCCCTCGTTGACCTTGGTCTCAACATCCACCATGCCGCCCAGAGACTCGATCTTCGTTTTCACCGCGTCCATGCCAACGCCGCGGCCGGACACGTCCGTCACCACCTTGGCGGTCGAGAAACCGGGCAGGAACAGCAGGCGGACCGCTTCGGCGGCATCCATCTTCTCAGCCTCGGCCTGGGTGATCATCCCTTTTTCCAAAGCCTTCTGCTTGACGACCTCCGGATTAACGCCCGCGCCGTCGTCCTCGACCATGATAATGACATTGTTGCCCTCATGACGGGCAATCAGCCGTATCTCGCCGACCGGATTCTTGCCCTTGGCCTCGCGTTCGGCCGGGCTCTCGATACCGTGGTCGATAGCGTTACGCAGCAAATGGACCAGCGGATCGCCGATCTCGTCGATGACGGTACGGTCGAGCTCGGTCTCCTCGCCCTGGATGATAAGATTGACCTCTTTGTTCAGATCGCGCGACAAATCGCGTACCATACGGGGGAAGCGGTTGAAAACCTGCCCTACGGGCACCATCCGGACCTTCATGACAACAGCCTGCAGATCGGTGGTAACCCGGTCCATCTGCTCGATCGTCTCCGTCAGATCGGTAAGGCGGTGGCTAAGGCCGATCTGCTCCAGCCTGGTCTTGTTGATGACAAGCTCGCCAACCAGATTCAAAAGCGTATCGAGCTTATCGATATCCACGCGGACAGACTGGCCGCCGCGGACTTTCTTATCGGCCGCCAGGGGCGCATCAGCCGTCGGCGGCGCATCCAGTTTGGCCGCAGGGACCTCTGCTTCAGGCCTGACCTCCGGCGCGGCAGCGGGCTTGATCGCCGGCGCAGCGGCGGCGGCAGGAGCCGCGTCCGGAATCGCCAGCGGTAGCACCGTCGCCGACTCGATCTCCGAAATTGCCAGCAGCGCCTGCTGAACCTTCTCCGGCTCGGCGTCGCTCAGCGCCACAACCGAAAAACTGTAATCGAAATTCTCCTTTTCCAGTTCCTCGGCCGGCGGGACGCTCTTGATAACATCGCCAAGCTCGTCGAGAGCGTTCATCACCATATACGCCCGCGCCGACTTCAGCAGGCAGCCCTCGCGCAGGCCCACCTGCACCTCGTAAGCCGCGTAGCCCTGCCGGCTGGCGGCCTTGATGACATCAATCTCCGTATCGTTCAAAGTAATGCCGGATGAAGTCGCGACAACGGGAGTCGCGGCCTTCGTCGCGGCGGCGGCCGGCGCAGCCTCCTCCTGATCCTTGCCGGCGGCCAGCTTGATAAGTTTGGCGACCAGCGGCTTGATATCCACCGTTGCCTCGCTATTGCTGGCGATGCTCTCCACCGATTGCTCCAGGGTATCCAGGCATTTGAAAAGCGTGTCGATGATCGCGGGCGAAGCCTTCAGTTGCCCCTTGCGCAGTAAATCGAGGACATTTTCCATCTCATGGGTAAGCTCGGCAATCGCCGTGAACCCCATCGTGGCCGACATGCCCTTGATAGTGTGAGCGCTGCGGAATATCTCGTCAAGCACCGACAAGTTGCGCGGATCGTTTTCAAGACTCAGAAGACATCTGTTCAGTGTCTGAAGGTGTTCGCGCGACTCCTCCAGGAACATCCCCATGTATTGATTTAACTCCATTTTACACACCTCCGTGTTTGCTCTGCAGGTGTTTGACGATTTCGCCGGCGACACCGGGCAGCGGCACGACTTTATCGACTATCCCCAGTTCGATAGCCGCTTTCGGCATACCGAACACCACTGTGGTCGACTGATCCTCTGCAATGGTAAACCCTCGTCCCGTTTTTATCGCCTTCATCCCCCGTGAACCGTCGGCGCCCATCCCCGTGAGGATGACGCCCACCGCCCGCGGCCCGTAGATTCTAGCCACCGCCTCCATCGTCGGGTCGACAGAAGGCCGGTGGCCGCCGATCGGCGGCTCCTGGTGGAGACGCACCACCGTCTTGTTCCCCTCGCGCACCAGCGTCATGTGGAAATCGCCGGGGGCGATGACCGCCAGGCCGGGCCGGAGCACATCGCCGTTCTCGGCCTCCTTGACCGACAGGGGCGACAGAGTGTTGAGGCGGTCGGAAAGCGACTTGGTAAACCCTGGCGGCATATGCTGCACGATAACCACCGGGCAGGGCAGATTCCCCGGCAGACGGGTAAGAACTTCTTGCAGGGCCCGCGGGCCGCCGGTCGAAGTCCCGATCGCGACAATCCGCTCGTCGTGGCCGGGCGCGAACGCCGGAGGCTGGGGGGGCGGCGGCGCCGGCGGCGCCGGCGGGCGGATAAGCTGCCTCACATTGGCGCGGGCGGCAGTGCGGCATTTGGCGAGAATCTCGATCCTGATCTGATCAATGCTCGAAATCGGGCCGGCCGTCTTGGCGACGAAATCCACGGCCCCTTTTTCCAACGCCTTCAGCGTGGCATCGGCGCCCTCGCGGGTCAGGCTGCTCACCATCACCACCGGCGTCGGCGCCTCCCGCATTATCGTCTCCAGGGCGCTGATGCCGTCCATGACCGGCATCTCAACATCCATCGTCACGACATCGGGGTTCAGGCGTTTGACCTTATCGATGGCGTCCTTGCCGTTGCGGGCGGCTTCGAGAACGGTAAAATCACTCTCGGCGGCGAACAGGTCGGATAACACTTTGCGCATGAAAGCGGAGTCGTCGACAACAAGTACTTTGATCACAGCTATCCCACCTCCCGTGAAATTACGGACAAATACCAGCTAAATACAATGCCATTATTGTATATTTCCATAATTTTGTCCCGCTACCTCTCGAATTTTCGACAAATTTACAGAAACCGTATAAAAATTGCGTTTCATCGTCATAATCGCCGCCTTTTTGACACATTCCGGTCAGCGGATCAGATCGAGGAACTTGCTGAAGAACCCCTTGATGCCGGTCGGCTGATTGACCTCCTTGCCGTACAGCAGCCGCTGGGCGATGTGATCGATACAGCGGGCGGCAATCGTGTCCGGGTGGGCGACCATGACCGGCACCTGGCTCTTGACCGCCTTCAGCACGTTCGGATCCTCGTAAACAAACCCGAGATTGGTGACGCCGACCCCGAGAAACCGCTGCGACACCTTGCCCAGCTTATCGACGACCATCTGCCCCTCGTCCATCTCCAGCACCCGGTTCACCACCAGGCGGAGCGGCGCGCGCCCGTAATGGGCCGCATACGCCTTCATGACCGCATAAGCGTCGGCGATCGCGGTCGGCTCGGGGGTCGTAATGATAATCACCTCGTCGGCGGCCATCACAAAATTGAGGACATTGCGGTGCAGCCCGGCGCCGGTATCGATGAGAATGACATTGGCCCACCGGTCGAACAGCACCACCTGATTGATGATCTTCTGTATCTGGGCATCGGTCAAGTTGGCCAACTCATAGATGCCCGAGCCGCCGGACATAAACTTCACGCCCCGCGGGCCGTCCATCACGACATCGTTAATGTTATAACCGTCGTCGAGCAGGTTGAGAAGATTGTACTTGGGCGTCAGCCCAAGCACGAACTCCACATTGGCCAACCCCAGATCGGCATCGATAATAAGCACCTTCTGCCCCAGGTTGGTTAACGCCAGAGCCAGATTGACGGTAAGGTTGGTCTTCCCCACCCCGCCCTTGCCGCTGGTGACGGTGATGACGCGCGCCCGTGAATCGGGCTGCTTTATAATCGGGCTCTTGGCCGCGGTCTGGTAGCCTTGCGCCAGTTGCCGCAGCCGCTCCGCTTGATCGCGCATGTCAGTCCCTCAAAATCATATTAGCAAGCTTGGCAGGATTCGCCAGTTCGATATCGTCAGGCACATTCTGGCCGGTCGTAATGTACGACAAGGTAGTCGGGAACTGGTAAAGCAGATTGAACAGCGTGCCGAGATTGGTCGCCTCGTCGGTCTTCGTAAACAGAAACTTCTGCGGCGAACAGACGGAAAAACGGTTGACCGTTTCCAGCGCATCGGCGTACTTGGTTGTCGTGCTCAGTACCAGGTGGGTTTCGATATACGGGTCTACGGCAAGCAACGCCTGCAGTTCGGCCAGTTGGTAATGATTGCGCGGACTGCGCCCGGCGGTATCGACGAGCACCAGCCGTTTATCGCGGTGCCGGTACAGGGCGGCCTTCATCTCGTCGGGCGTATAAACAATCTCAAGCGGCACATCGATGATATCGGCGTACGTCTTGAGCTGTTCTACGGCGGATATCCGGTACGTATCGGCGGTCACCACCGCCACCTTGAGGCCCTGACCGAAAGCAAAATTGGCGGCCAGCTTCGCGATCGTCGTCGTTTTGCCGACCCCCGTGGGGCCAATAAAAGCCACTACTTTGCAGCCGGACTCGGGAACTACGATGCCCTCCACCCGCTGCAAGTGATTCGTCAGCCGCTCCAGCAGCAACTGGCGAACGAACGCCGGATTGTTGCCCGTAAGCGGTCCCTCGTCAGGCAGACCCTGAACGAGATTCTCGGCGATCGCCGCGTCGATATCGTTCTTCACCAGCAGATCGTACAAAGGGTGATGGTGCTTCTCCTGGCGCGGCAGTTTGGCCAGCACCTGCTCGATCAGCTTGCGCATATTGGAAATCTCCAGTTGGAGAGCGGTCACCTTGGCGTCGTCATCGCTCGGCCGCTGCAGCACAACCGCCGGCTGGGCGGGCGCCTTGCGTTCCGGAGCGGGGGCCGGCGGCGGCGTATCGAGCGCGGCCATCACCTCCACCATCTCCCTGCCGAAGAAGCCGAGGAAACCGCCGCGACGGAAACGGCGCGTATGAAGGATAACGGCGTCCCGCCCAAGGTCGCCCTTCACCTGGGCCATGGCGTCCTGTATATTGCTGGCGGTAAAAACCTTGACCTTCACTTAAATTCTCACCATCCCAACGGCTTGTACTTCGATCTTCGGGTCCAACTCGGCGTAAGAAAGAACAATCAGATTCGGCGCCACCCGCTCTGTCACCTTGCGGAAATATAGCCTCGTCGTCGGACTCGCCAGTACGACCGGCTGATAGCCAAGATTAGTGAGTTTCGGCAACTCGTTCGACAGGCTGTTGACGATCGCCTGCACAGTCGACGGGTCGAGAGCGACGTACGAACCGTGCTCGGTTCGCTGAACCGCGCCGTTGATCAGATTCTCGAGCTGGGGGTCCACCGTCAGGCAGGCCAGGATATTGTTATAGATAAACTGGCGCGATATCTGACGGGCCAACGCGTGGCGGACATACTCCGCCAGCACCTCGGTATCCTTCGTGGCTGTTGAATAATCGGCAAGTGTTTCAAGGATGGTAACAAGGTCGCGGATGGAAATCCGCTCACGGAGCAGATTCGCCAGCACCTTCTGGATGTCGCCATACGACATCAGATTGGGCACCAGCTCGTCCACAACCGCAGGATTAGTCTGCTTGACAGACTCTATCAGCGTCTGGACCTCCTGCCGGCCGAGAATCTCGGCGGCGTGGCCCTTAATAACCTCCGTCAGGTGGGTCGCCAGCACCGACACCGGATCGACGACCGTATAGCCCGACAATTCCGCCTGTTCGCGCTCGTTCTCCTGGATCCACAGTGCGGGCAGGCCGAACGCCGGCTCGAACGTCTCGACGCCGCTGATCTCTTCCGCCACCGTGCCGGGATTCATGGCCATATAATGATCGGGCAGCAGTTCGCCCTTGGCCACCTCCACCCCGCGCAGCTTGATGACGTACGCATTGGGCTTGAGCTGGATATTGTCGCGGATGCGAATAGTCGGCACCACCAGGCCGAGTTCGAGAGCGCACTGGCGGCGGATCATCACGATCCTGTCCAGCAAATCGCCGCCCTGGCTCACGTCCACCATCGGAATGAGGCTGTAGCCTATCTCCAGCTCCATCGGGTCGACCGCCAGCAGCGAAACGACATTCTCCGGCTTGCGCACCTCTTCGTTCTCCTTCTCCTCGCGGCGGGTAATCTCCGTTGCGGCGTCGCTCTTGGCGGTGCGCATCAGCACAAAAGCGATCGCCCCGCAGAACAGGCTCAGCACTAAAAACGGGAACCCCGGCAGGCCGGGCACCAGCGCCAGACCGGCAAGCACGGCGGAGGCGATCATGAACACGCGCGGATTGGTCAGCAGCTGGCCGACGATATCGTGGCCGAGATTGACGTCGGAAGCGGCACGGGTAACAACAATGCCCGTCGCCGTCGAAATAAGCAGCGCCGGGATCTGGTTGACGAGACCCTCGCCCACCGTCAGGAGCGTATAAGTGGAAAGCGCCTGAAGAAGATCCATGTTGCGCTGCAGCATACCGATGCCGAACCCGCCGACAATGTTGATAATAATGATAATGATCGCCGCGATCGCGTCGCCTTTGACGAACTTGCTGGCGCCGTCCATCGCGCCGTAAAAATCAGCTTCCCGCTGGATATTGCGGCGGCGCACGCGCGCCTCGGCGTCGTTAATAAGGCCGGCGTTAAGATCGGCGTCGATGCTCATCTGCTTGCCGGGCATGGCGTCCAGCGTGAAACGGGCGGCCACCTCCGCGACGCGCTCGGCGCCGCGGGTGATGACAATGAACTGGATAATGATGAGGATGACGAACACAATGAACCCGACCAGCGCATTACCGCCGACGACAAAATTGCCGAACGCCAAAATCACATCCCCGGCGTAGCCGTCCAGCAGAATCAGCCTCGTCGACGACACGTTCAGCGACAGGCGGAAAAGCGTCGTTATCAGCAGCAGCGACGGAAAAACGGATAATTGCAGCGGTTCGGTGTTATAAATCGACACCATCACGATAATGAGGGCGAAGGTAATATTCAAAGTAAGCAAAATATCGAGAAGCACCGGCGGAACGGGGATAATCATCATCACGACAATGGTGATGACGGCGATGGCTATGAATATGTCGCTATAGCGTAAAATCGACGCGAATGGTGAAGTTTGCGCAGCCACCTATCGCCGCTCCTTCCTGTGCGCGCGCCTGCGGCACCTACTGCCTGCAGACGTGCTGCGTAATAGATATGTTCCGAGAGTTTACAACCGCCGGCGGTCAGGACAGCCGCCTTTTCAGCCTGAACACATAAGCCAGCACCTCGGCGACAGCCTGGTAAAGCTCGGGCGGGATGGTCTCCCCCACCTCTACGGTCGAATACAGTGCGCGGGCCAGCGGCTTGTTCTCAACCACCGCCACCCGGTTCTCCTTCGCCACCTGCTTGATGCGCTCGGCCAGGAAATCCTGCCCCTTGGCGATAACCACGGGCGCAGCCATCTTCTTATCGTATTTTATCGCCACCGCAAAGTGAGTCGGATTGGTGATAACCGCCGTGGCCTGCGGCACCTCCTGCATCATCCGCCGCATCGCCATCGCCCGTTGGCGTTCCTTGATCTTGCCCTTGATCTGCGGGTTGCCCTCCGTCTGCTTGTACTCTTCCTTGACCTCCTGCTTCGACATCTTCAGGCTCTTGTTGTGCTCCCACCATTGATAGAAATAATCCGCCGCGGCAAGGACGAGGATGACCATGCCGATCTCCAGCGCCAAATCGGCTACCAGGCCGGCGGCGTAACGGAGCGAATCCGCCAGATCGGCGCCGATGAGCTGAGGCACCATTGCTGTCTCGCGCATAATGAAGCGATACACGAAATACGAAATGATGCCGATTTTCAGCAGCGCCTTGACCATCTCGACCATCGAGCGCAGCGAAAACAAGCGTTGGAAGCCTTTAACAGGATTGATGCGATCAAGCTGCGGCATCAAGGGTTCGAATGACAGGACGAACCCCACCTGGAGTATATTCACCGCCAGCGAAATAACCAGAACAGTTAGCATCACCGGCAGGACAGCCTTCAGAAAAACAATGCCCAGGTGGATAATAAGCAGATAAACCTGGTTGATGGTGAAATCGGCGGTGGTCAAATTAGTGAACATGAACCGCATATAAGAGAAAAGCAGGTCGTACATATACGGCCCCAGCATCTTCAGCGCCAGGAACGCGGCCAGGATGACAAACGCCGAGCTGATCTCGTTGCTCTTGGCGACCTGGCCCTTTTGACGCGCCTCTTCCTTACGCTTCGGGGTGGCCTCTTCCGTCTTCTCCTGATTGAAAAGCTGCAGGTCGAAAACGGTCAGCTTGTACCAGTGCTCTTTGCCGTCAGCGGACAGCCGCCAAGAGGCGGTAGAGGTCCTGATACATGCCATTGAAACCCACCTCCATCACCGCAATATAGAACGGCAGCGCCATCATCATGGCGAAAATGCCGATAATCAGCTTAGCCGGGATACCCACGACGAAAATATTCATCTGCGGCATCGTGCGCGCCAGAATGCCGAACGCCACATCCGCAAGAACCAGCGACGCCAGCACCGGCACCGTTATCTTAAACGCGAGCGTGAAAGCGCCGCTCACCAAATCAACGATGAACCCCGCCAGCGAAGCCGGGATAACCACCCCCGTCACCGGCACCAGCTTGAAGCTGGCCACCAGGGCGCTGAGCATCACATGGTGACCGTTGGTCGCCAGCAACACCATCAGCGCCAGGATATACTTGAAATTGCCCAGGAGCGGGATCTGCTGACCGAATTGCGGATCGAACACATTGACGATACCGAAACCGATCTGCATATCGAGAACATGGCCGGCCATCTGGACGGCCTGCATAATAAGCGAACTCACAAAACCGAAAATAAGTCCGAGCAGGAACTCTCCCGCCACCAACGCGGCATAAGCCAGCATAGCATTGGGGAGCACAACGCTGGCGGAATAAACCGCCGGGAAAAGAATATACGACAGCAGCAGCGACAGGCCGGCCTTGGCGTAACCGGGGATATTCGTGCTGCCGAGAAACGGCGCGACCGAAAAAATACCGGTGATGCGGGCGAAAATCAGCAGGAAAAAACTCGTCTGATTGAGGAGAACCGCAACAATATCCACCCGCTCTTGCCACCCCCGCCTAGCGAATCATCTGCGGCAAATTAATAAGCAACTCGCGGGTATACCCGACCATCAGGCTAAGCATCCACGGCCCGAACAGCAGCACCGCCACGAACACCGCCACGATCTTCGGCACAAAACTGAGCGTCTGCTCCTGAATCTGGGTAATCGCCTGAAAAATGCTGACAAGAATGCCCACCAACAGGCCCAGACCGAGCATCGGCGCCGAAACAAGCATCACCATCACCAGCGCATCGCGGCCTATCTGAATAGCCAAATCGTTGGACATGCCCGTACCCTCCTAGTTGAAGCTCGTAACCAGCGACCGGATAACCAGATGCCAGCCGTCGACAAGAATAAACAGCAGAATCTTGAACGGCAACGAAATCATAACCGGCGGCACCATCATCATCCCCATAGACATCAGCGTACTGGCCACGACCATATCGATGACGATAAAAGGAATATAAATCAGAAAACCGATCTGGAAAGCGGTTTTCAGCTCACTGATCACGAAAGCCGGGATAAGCGACGACGTCGGCACATCCTCCTGGGAATTGGGCCGGGGCGCGTCGGAAATATTGATAAACAGCGCCAGATCGTTCTCCCGCGTCTGTTTGAACATAAACTCGCGCATCGGCTTCATGGCCGCCGTCAGCGCGGCATCCTGGCTCATCGTGCCGGCGATATACGGCTGCAAAGCATTCTGGTTCACCTGGTCCCAATAAGGCGACATCGTAAAAAACGTCAAAAACAGCGCCAGCCCGACCAGAACCTGATTGGGCGGCATCTGTTGCGTCGCCAGCGCGCTGCGCAGAAAAGACAGAACAACGATAATCCGGGTGAAAGAAGTCATCATTATTAAAATTGACGGTGCCAGCGAAAGCACAGTCAATACGAAAAGAACCTGAAGGCTCAAAGCGACATCGCGGGGATTGTTGGCCGCTTCCACGCCGATATTTATATTGGGCACAGGGACAAGAGGAGCGCCCTGTACCGCCGCCTGCACAAGCAGGCAGAAAAATGCGGTCAAGCCGGTTATCGTTGCAAGGCGTCTGGACACTAGCTTACCTCTTCTCGCGATCGATTTCGTTGTCACCCCGGCTGTACTGTCCAAAAACACCCGGGAACTTGTTGGACATTTGCTGTAAAGATGCAAGCTGTTTCTTAAAAACTGCGTCGAACTGGCTCGGCGCCAGCGCCGGAGCCGTAACCCGGAGTTTCTCGATCATCGCGGGATCGGTGACCTCCTGCAGAAAATTGACGCTATGATCGGTTACGCCCAGGACCAAAAATTTGCCGGCCACCTCCACCACAAACACCCCCCGGTTTTGGCCGAGCGGCAGAGATACCAGCACCCGGTTGTCGCCTGCGCCGCTGAAACGCCCCATCCTTTGTCCCAAAAAGCGGGACGTGAAGAAAGCGAGCGCGATAACAACGGCAAAGGTCACCAACAATGTAATCATATAAGCGATAGTCGAAAGCCAGGTCGAACCGGCCGGCTTAGGTTCCTGATAAGGCAGGTACTCCCCGCCCTGCCCCGCCGCCAGCACCGTGCCGCAAAGGCAGAGCAGCGCCACAAGCACGGCCGCCCCCCGCCAAAAACTAAGTCTGCTCATATCAACCGATGGCTTTGCGGATAGCTTCCAACACTCTGTCCGGCTGGAACGGCTTAACAATGAAATCGCGGGCCCCCGACTGGATCGCCTCGATAACCATCGCCTGCTGGCCCATGGCGCTGCACATGATAACCTTCGCGCCGGCGTCGATCTTCTTAATCTGTTTAACGGCCGAAATACCGTCCATCTCCGGCATAGTAATATCCATCGTCGTCAGATCGGGGCGCAGCTCCTGAAACTTCTCCACCGCCTTGACGCCGTTCTCCGCCTCGCCCACGACCTCGAAACCGTTCTTGGTCAGGATATCCTTAATCATCATCCGCATGAAAGCTGCATCGTCCACAATCAGGACCTTAATTGCCATAGCACATTCTCTCCCTCTCAAAATTTCGTCGTCTGTCAACTACTGCAGGGCTGTCCGGTCTAGCTGGCCGATAATCTCGGTGACCCGCACACCGAAATTCTCATCGATAACCACAACCTCGCCTTTGGCGATCTGTTTGCCGTTTACCAGGATATCCACAGGTTCGCCGGCCAACTTATCGAGTTCGACCACCGAACCGGGAGCGAGTTCGAGAATCTCGCGGATGAGCTTGCGGGTCCGGCCGAGTTCCACCGTAACCTGCAGCGGCACATCCAGAATAAGGCCGATATTCGTATCTCCCACCGGCAGCATCGCCGGCTTCAGCGGCGCGAACTGCACCGGCTGCACCACCACATTGGGCGGCAGCGCGGCCGACGCCATCGGCATCGCCACCATCGGCTGCGCAGGCATCATCGGTTGGGGCATCGGCTGGTGCATCGGCTGGGGGATGGGTTGCGGAGCCGGGGCGGCCGCGGCCGGCATCGGCGCGGGAGCCGCCGGGGAAGCGGGCGCCGCGACCGGCTGGGGCGCGGCATTAGCTTCCACCACCCCGATCAGGTTAGCCACCATCTCCTTCGCCACATCGAGCGACACCAGTTGCATGATCTGGCTGTCGATCAGATCCTCGACCTCCATGCGGAAGGAAACCTCCACCATCGGCGCATCGGGGCTCGTCACACTCGTAATAGTCGTGTCCTCCGAAAAATCCAAAAGATTGCAGGCCGGCGGCGCGATATCGATCTTCTTCTTGAAAACCGTCGACATCGACGTAGCCACCGAACCCATCATCTGGTTCATCGCCTCGGACACCGCGCTCATATACAGCTCGTTCAGCTCAGACGGAGGATTGGTCCCGTCGCCGCCCATCATCAGATCGGAAATAATCAGCGCATCCGACTCGCGGATCGCCAGGATATTGCTGCCGATAAGACCGTGGGTATAACCCACCTCGATAACCAGATACGGCAGCGGATACTGTTTCTTGATCTCGTTGATGCTCGAAATACGGACCTTCGGCGTAGTGATGGACACGCGGCGGCTCAGCAGGATCGACAGCGTCGTCGCCGCGCTGCCCATCGAGATATTGCCTATCTCGCCCATCGCGTCCTTCTCGATATCGCTAAGATCCCCCTCGCTGCTCGCGACAGGTTCTCCGCGCAGCAAAGCGTCTATCTCTTCTTGCGAAAGAAAGCCGTTATTCATCACCATCATCTCCTTTGGCGATAATTTCCGTTATCTGCACCGCCAGCTTCTTGCCGGAAATTCCCGGCGTGCACCGGAATTTCTCGTTACTGCCGACAGTTATTCTCAGATCCTCGTCCGCCCTCGTCTCCAGCTGGAGCACATCGCCGGGGGCCAGCCCCAGCAGCTCGTGGACGTTCACCCCGATACTGCCCAGCTCCACCACGATCGGGATCAGCGTTTTCTCCAGCTTGCGCTGCAGGGCGCTTATCCCCTCGTCCGTCGCCTGCTTGGCCATCGACGAAGCCACCCAATAAGTCGTCGACAGCTTCGACATAATCGGCTCAAGCACCAGATAAGGAATACAGATGTTCAGCAACCCTTCCGCCTGGCCGATCTTTGTCTGCAGCGTAATTATGACCACCATATCGTTGGGCGGCACGATCTGCGTAAATTGGGGATTGGTCTCGATGGCATCCATCCGCGGCTCGAGGGTGATCACCTGCTTCCACGCCTCCGCGAAGCTCTCCAGCGTCTTAGCCAGCACCCTTTTAACGATGACCTCCTCGATATCGGTAAGCGGCCGGGGCTTGGCCGGAGCGGCGCCCGGACCGCCGAACAGGCGGTCGATGATCGCGAACACGATATTCGGGTTAAGCTCCAACAGCACGCTGCCCTTCAGGGGGCGCATCTGGAAGATGCTGATAACGCTGGGGTTTGGCAGCGAGCGGATGAACTCCTCGTATGTAAGCTGGTCGACCGAAGCCACGTTGATATTCACGAACGAGCGAAGGTGGGCGGCCAGGTACGTATTGAGAAGGCGGGCGAAATTCTCATGCAGCATGTATAAAGTGCGAATCTGGTCCTTGGAGAATTTGTCGGGGCGTTTGAAATCGTAGACCTTCACCTTACGCTGGGTCTGCTCGATCTTCATATCTTCCGCCGAAACCACGCCGGTCGACAAAGCCGATAAAAGCTCGTCTATCTCCGACTGGGAAAGCACGTCGGCACCTGCCACATAACCACCTCCTTTCGCGGGTCAAAAACTTACTGAAGCACGAAATTGGTGATAAAGACCTCGTAAACCCTTTCTTCGCCCAGAGCTCGGTTAACCTCGGACTTAATCAAGTCCTTAAGCCGTTCCTGGCGGGACGGCTCGAAATCTTCCACCCTCTGGGACCGCAGCAGTTGAACCACCGCATCTAGTGATTTAATTTCATCGGGAGAGGCGGCTTTTCCTCCTGCCGGCGGGGCATTCTTCGCAGGTTTTAGCTCTAATATGACACCTATTTTCAAATATCGACCCGAAGACACACCACCGATATTGATAATCAGCCCGTCCTTGGGATCGCCGAGCTTCAGGAATACGCCCGGCTCGCGCGCCGCCGCCTTGCCGTCCGTCTTCGAACTGATCACCTTCGTCGCGATGAAATACGAAATGCCGCCGGCCAATATCAGCCCGACGACGATCAAGCCGACAATCATCATCACCGAATACTTTTTGCCGCCTTCTTCTGCCATGCCGCAACTCCTCCAGTCATATGTATATCAGCGTTCAGGGCCTCTATTCCTCGCCCTGCATCTGCGGATTTTTCCTCTTCGTAGGCGCCAGGAAAGCCTCCAGCTTCTCTTCCACGATGCGCGGATTGTCCCCGGCCTGAACAGACAGAATGCCCTCCAGGGTAACCTCGTACACAAGCACCTGGTGGGCGCTGCGGTTCTTGAGCTTACCGGCGAGCGGCAGGAAAAAAATATTGGCGGAAAAAATGCCGTAAAGCGTTGCCAGGAAAGCCGTGGAAATCGCCGGACCGAGCGACTCGGTGTCCGACAGGTTGCCCAGCACGTGCACCAGCCCCATGACCGTCCCGATGATCCCCATCGTCGGCGCGTAGCCGCCGGCGGCGTCGAAAATACTCGCCCCCTTGTGGTGGCGCTCCTGGATGAAAGCCAGCTCGGTCTCCATGATGCTGCGGACCAGTTCGGCGTCCGTGCCGTCGATTACCAGCTGCATGCCCTTCTTGAGGAACTTGTCCTCGATCGCGTTCAGGTCCTCCTCCAGGGCCAGCAGGCCCTCGCGGCGGGCCTTCTCGGCGAAGCTCACCAGCGTGGCGATCAGGCTCGCCACATCGTGCTTCTCGTCCTTGAAAGCGATCCGCATCAGCGTCGGCACCGTCTTCAGCTCTTCGAGCGTAAAGCCGATGGCGGTAGCGCCGATCGTACCGCCGAATATGACCACAAATGCCGGAATGCTGATAAGGCTGGCCAGATGCCCGCCCTCCAGCACAACCGAAACAAGCAGCGCCCCGATACCGATCACCAAACCGAGAATTGTCGTCAGATCCATGCCAACACCTCAACTATCGCATATTGCGGAAAATCTCCCGGCGGTAATCCATTACCCGCCGCACCACCTCGTTCATCCCTTCGGCGACAATCAGCTTCTTGCCGTTCGTGAGAGTTATGACCGTATCAGGCGTTTCCTCGATAGTCTCGATAAGTTCGGCGTTTAAGACGAAGTCGTGGTCGTGGGACTTGAATTTCGTCAGCTTAATCATTCGCGAGCCCCCCTATAGTTTCGCCCGCGGGCCGGGAGGGGGCTGCCCCCTCCCCCGCCCCGTCAGGCGTCAGGCTTAACGTTTCAGGTTCGCCAGCTCCTGCAGCATCTCGTCGGTGGAGCTGATGATCTTCGAATTGGACTGGAAACCGCGCTGGGTGATGATCATATTGCTGAACTCCTGCGCCAGGTCGATGTTCGACATCTCCAGCGTGCCGGGACTGAGCTTGCCGCGGCCGCCGCTGCCGGCAGTGCCGACCTGGGCCACACCCGAGTTGTTCGACTCCGCGAACAGGCTGCTACCCGCCTTATTCAGGCCGGCCGGGTTGCTGAAGGTCGCCAGCGCCACCTGGCCGAGGTTCTTGCTCTGGCCGTTCGTAAACCGGCCAATGATGACCCCCTGCGGGTCGATCGTCGTCGTGTCCAGCGTGCCGGACGAATAGCCGTCCTGGTTGACCGCCTGGATTGTCGTCGCGCCGCCGAACTGGGTCAGCTTCGACAGCACCAGGTTGACGCTCATCGGGTCGCCGCCGCCGGAGGGCGTGAAGCCCAGCGGCGCTATCGCCGTCGCCGTGTAAGGCGAGGTCGACGTTGCGTTGAAGGTCGGTCCGCCAGCGGGGTCCGAATGGGTGGTGATATTGAAGGCCACATTGGTGCCGTTGACATTCAGCGGGCCAAAGCCTGTATAGGTCGAAGTGCCGCCGTTCCAGGTAATCGTGCCGCTGGTCGCGGCCACCCCTTCCGGGTTGGCCTGGTCGGTCAGCGAGTACGACCAGGTGGTCGCGCCCGTCGTCGTGAAGGTCGCTTTGTACACATGGGGCACGTTGTCATCGTCGAACACCGTGAAATTCTGGGTGTGGGTGGCGTTGAGGGTCGGGTCCATTTTAAAGGTCGGTACGGTCAGCGCCGTCGTCGGCACCGTCGCCGTTATCCCGCCGATCGACTGCACGCCGCCGGTCGAGGTGAACACCACCTTGCCCAGCGCGCCGGTGACGCCGGGCGGGGTGGTGGCGTCGTCCACCGACGTGCCGTACAGCCAGGTGTTATCCGATTCCTTCACAAAGGTGTGGACGATCTTGTGGCTGATGCCGAGCGAGTCGTACACGTTGATCGACGTCGTCGCCTTCGTGCCGTTGATCGCCGCCGCCGACAGGTTGTTGGCGAAGTCCATCTGCGTCGTCGTCTTCGCGGCCATCGCCGCGCCCACCGGGATCTGGATGGCGCCGATCGTGCCGGCGGTATTGATGTTGCCGTTGGCGTCGGCCATCCAGCCCATTACCTTGTAGCCTGTGCCGGGCACCAGGTAGTTGCCGGTGTCGTCGAAGTCGAAGTTGCCGGCCCGCGTATAAACCTGGCCGTCGCCGTCCGACAGGATGAAGAAGCCCTGGCCCTGGATGGAAAGGTCGGTCTGCTTGCCGGTCGGCTGGAACGAGCCGTCGGTGAAGACCGTGTCGATACTGGCCAGGCCCATGCCCATACCGATCTGCATCGGGTTGGTGCCGCCGCGGTCGCCCGTGCTGCCCGAAGCGCCCTGGATGGTCTGGCTCATGACATCCGAGAAACTGACCCGGCTGCCCTTGAAACCTACGGTGTTGACGTTGGCGATGTTGTTGCCGATTACGTCCATGCGGGTCTGGTGGTTTCTCAGACCCGAAACGCCGGCGAAAAGTGAACGCATCATAATAAATGACCTCCCTTAATTCTTGCGCGCGATGGCGCGGCCGCGTCAATCGTTCGGCGGCCGCGGGCTCCCTGAGAGGTCCAGCCCTACACAATCACTGCGCTGTCGATGTTGGTGAATACGTTGTCTCTGATATTCGTGCCGTCCATGGCCGTGATGACCGTCCGGTTCTTGACGCTGACAACCAGCGCCAGATCGTTCATCAGGATGAGCGAATCGCGGGCCCCTTTCTGGGCCGCCTTGTCCACCGCCCCGGATAACTTGGCGAGATCGCCGCCGTCGAGCTTGATGTTGCGGCTCGACAGCCTCTGAAGGGCGTGCTGGGAAAACTTCACGCCGGTCAGTTCCTGGGCAAGCACCTGGTTGAACGAATGTCCGTCGGCCGTCTTGGCGGAGGATTGCGCCGCCGTCCCCTGGCCGGGTTTCTGCACCGGCAGGATCGGCTGCTGATAGTAAATGCGGTTGTCGGTCATCCTTCCACCTCCTTACGCGGTCGTCGTCGGTTTCTGTACCTGGGTCACCTTGTCGAGCGTTATTTTCGGTCCGGCTATCACCGCGTACTTCTTGCCGTCTTTTTCCGCGATGCTCGCCACCGTGCCGCTCAGTTCGATGCCGGATATCGCGTCCTGCCAGCTTACATCCTTGGCGATAAGGCTTGTCGGGTCGCTGTATTCGGGGTATTTGGTCAGCGCGCTCAGCTCGACCGCCGTATCGTTGATCTGGAGCTTGGGCTCGTTGTTCACGATGCTCACCGACTTCACCACTCCGGCGTACTGGATGCCTTTGTCGTCCGTCCAGTAGACCTCGGCGCCGATCATACCCGTAGCCTGCATCATATTCATCGTCTTCGTCATGTTCATCGACTGCTCCAGGCTGGAAAACTGCGCCATCTGGGCGATGAATTCAGTGTCTTCCATCGGGCTGAGCGGGTCCTGGTTCTGCATCTGTGCGACCAGCAGTTTGATGAATTCGTCCTTGCCGAGCGAAGAAGCTTCGCCGGTGCCCTTGGTTGTCGAAGTCGTGGCCGCGCTCCCGGTCGCGTAAGAACCGGTATTTGATACGATCGCCATTGTTTCACCTCCTGTGCGTCAAATCCGGTAGTCGATCCCCGACCCGCCTGACACATTCTGGGTTCCCAGAGCCGTAACCGCGGCCGCCGTATCGGCGAAAACCGCGTCTTCGCTGGGCCGGCGCGCCGTCTGCGGCATCTGCTGCTGGGGGGCGTGGCGCTGGTCGTTGGCGAAGAATTGGTCGAGACCTGTGTACACACCCACATTATCGACCTTCAGTCCCTGGTTGGCCATATCGTGCCTGAGTTGGGGCAGCGAAGCTTCAATTGCGGCGCGGACCTCGGCGTTCTTCGCGTGGAAGGTGGCGCTGACCACCCCGCTGTCGACCACGATCTTCAGGGTCAGCTCGCCGAGATGTTCGGGCTTGAGCCTGATGACCATCTCGCTGTTCTCGGCCCGGGTGATAAGGCGGGCATTGTCGACGATCTGTCCGGCGACGTTGTACGGGTCCTGGGCTGACGTCGTCCCCTGATTGCCGGCTGCGGCGAACATGCTCTCGGCCGCGTTGGCGCGTCCCGCCGTCTGGTCGACGAGCGCCGCGAACAGCTGGTTTGCGGTTGCCGTCTCGGGGGGCGGCGCGGCATTCCGGGCTGCCGGCGGGAAGTTCTCGGTCGAAAACGCAGCGCTGTCGTCGCCTGTTGTCTGTGTCTCGCCGCTTGCTGCAACCGTCATGGCCGCCGCCGGCGCGATCCGGGGCTGCACTTCGGCTTCGCCTTCAACTGCGGTCACAGGATCCTGCGCAACGGCGGGTTTCTCTGTCTGGCGCGGTCCGCCGGCTATTGCCGCCGTTATCGTCGCCGGCGTGATCACCGTCGGCTTGATCTGCCGCTCTGCTGCCGTTTCCTGTCCGGTCGCCGCGGTGTCGGGCTTTTCGGCCGGCGCCGGTATGGCCGCTGCCGTCGGAATCGGGATTTCCTGGGCTTCGCTCGTTGGCGCGGGTGCCGTCGGCAGCGGAGCTGCCTGGGCTTCGCTCGTTGGCGCGGGTGCCGTCGGCAGCGGAGCTGCCTGGGCTTCGCTCGTTGGCGCGGGTGCCGTCGGTAGCGGAGCTGTCGTCATTACCGGCATTTGCGGCAATTGCGGCCTGGTTGGCATCGTCTGCCCGACACTCAAGACCGGCGCCTGCTGAACCTGCTCAGTAACCTGTGTCGCGGGCTTTTGCTCCGCCGGCTGGGCGATCGCTTCGGGCAGCGTCTGCTGACCGGCGTCAAACGTTACCGGAGCGGTAAGCTGCGGCAGAGGCAGCGTTTGCGTTGGCTGGGCGGTCTGTCCCGCCGTGGCCGGCAGAGGCGTTATCGCCCCCGTCGTATCCTGGGCTGATGGCAGTGCGGCCGTCTGCTCCACCGTCGCCGTAAGCGGCGCCTGCACCATAAGCGCGGCGACATTCCACATCCCCGGCGCAAACACCTGAACGGTTTCGCCGGCGGCCTGGGCCTCGGCGTCCGGCTTCTTCGCCTCGCCGTTTTGCGGCTGCCCGTCAGCCACCAGGCCGGCGAACATCGCCCCGAACTCCCCGCCGTCCTTGCCCTGGGAAGTTGCGGGCTTTCCCTGCCCTTTCGGCGGCGCGGCGGTCTGAGTCTCCGCAGCGAACTGCATTAATACTACATCCATTCATTCACCTCCTTTCAGTGAGCTATCTATACTAAAAGGCCGGCCACTTACATGGTCTTGCCTTTCAGCATATCCTGGGTGAGGCGGGCGGCCCGCCGGGCGTCGAAAAGCGCCATCAGCTTGGCCACCTGGCTGTCTTCCATCTTATTGAAGATCGCCAGGACGGTCGGGTCGTCCAGTTGGTTGAGGATCGGCGCCGCCTCGTCGGGCTTCATCTCGGCGTACAGCCGGGCCAGCCGGGAAATGCGCTTGGCCTCCTCCTGCTTCGCCTTGGCCTCCCTGGCCTTGAGTTCGTCGGGCGATGCCGCGGCAGCGGCGGGAGCCGGGGCGGCCTGCGCCGCAGGCGCGGGGGCCGGCGTTTCCTTGGCGGCTTCGGGCGGCAGGTCGACAGTCTCGAAATTAGTGGCCGCCGGCTTGGCGAAATAACGCCCGATAACCGGGTATGAGGCCAGATTGTACTGGGCGGCCAGCGCGTCGACGTCGATGAATTTAAAGAACACTGCGGCGTACAGGCTGCCGCCGGCCAGCATCAGCAGCACCAGCAGGACGAGCGTCGCCATCAGCAGAAAGCGGAATTTGTTTTTCTTGGCCGGCGCTTTCGCGGCGGCGGTTTTCGCGCCCGGTTTCTCTTTCTCGGGCTGCTTCTTCTTTTCAGCCATGAACGGTATCAGCCCACCTTTTGCGTAAGGTTCAGCCGCACAGGCTCAAAACCTTGTTGACGTACGCCTTCGTCTCCGGGTAAGGCGGCACTCCGGCATACTGCCGCACCGCATCGGGCCCGGCGTTGTACGCGGCGACAGCCTTTACGACATCGCCGCCAAAAGCGTTAAGCATCTGTTTCAGATAACGGATCCCGCCGTCGATATTCTCGCGCGGGTCGTGGATATTGCGCACCCCCAGCGAGCGGGCCGTCTCGGGCATAAGCTGCATCACACCCGTCGCTCCCGCTGTCGAAACCGCCTGCGGCTGAAGGTCTGACTCCGCCACCGCTACCGCCAGCGCCAGATTGGCGTCGACGCCGTGCCGTTTGGCGGCCGCCTGGACAAGCGTCGCGATTTCCTGCCGTCCGGCCGCAGACATCTTCACCGGCCCTGCGGCGCCCTGCGCCTTGGACATGGCTGCTGCGAACCCGTCCTCCTGGACCGTCGGCTGCACCGGCTGCATCTGCTGAAAGCGCTGTTCGATGGCGGCGATGCGCTGCATCACCCGTTGCATACCTTCCATTTGCACTCCTAGCCGTTGCGCACGAAGGCCTGCAACCCCAGTTCGTCCAGCAGCTTCTGCTCTTCGAGCAGCGCTTCGGCCTGATACTGGGCAAGACGCTTCTCGCGCAGCTTTTCCACCAGCTTGCGGGCTCTCGCGGCCTCCTCCAGCGCGGCAAGGCATTCCTGCCGTCTGTGGGCGGCCGACTCCACCCGGATATGCTGAAGAGAAATATCCCCTTTTAATTTATCGTTATAATCCCGAAACATCTTAAGTACTGCCACCGTGACAGGTTCGGAAAGCGTGCGGCGGTATTCGGCGACATGGTCGGCCAGCTCCGCCTCCAGGGCGGCCAGCGCCTCCCGTTCGGCCACATACTGCGCCGTCGCCTCGGCCAGTTTTATCTGCGCCTGTTCCTCCTGCATGCGGCGTAACTTTAAGAGCGTCTCAAGACGGAACTGGAACGGCCGCACCGCAGATCACCTCGCCTGCCGTAAAAAATTATCGGGTAAGGGCCACAAGCCGGTCGACCGCGTCCCGCAGCCCGGTCTGCTCGCGGACGCTCTGGCGGAGAAACTCCCTGATCGGGCCGATCATCTGGATGGCCTGGTCGATCGCCGGATTGCTGCCATGCGCGTATGCGCCGATATTGATCAGATCCTCCGCCTCGCGGTAAGTCGCCAGCATCGTCCTGAGCTTCTGAGCCGCGTCCCAGTGCTCCTCGTCCACGATCTCCAGCATCAGTCTGCTGACGCTCTGGAGGATGTCGATCGCCGGGTAGTGGTTCTGGGCCGCCAGCGACCGCGAAAGAACGATATGGCCGTCGAGGATGCTGCGCGCCGCGTCGGCGATCGGCTCGTTCATATCGTCGCCATCCACCAGCACCGTATAAATGCCGGTGATCGACCCTTTATCCCCCGTCCCGGAGCGCTCCAGCAGCTTTGGCAGCAGCGCGAAAACCGACGGAGTATAGCCGCGGGTCGCAGGCGGTTCGCCGACCGTCAGCCCTACCTCGCGCTGGGCGACCGCGAACCGGGTCACCGAATCCATCATCAGCACGACATTCAGACCCTGGTCGCGGAAATACTCGGCTACCGCCGTCGCCGTCATCGCCCCCTTGAGACGCAGGAGCGCCGGCTGATCCGACGTCGCCACAACGACGACCGACCTCTTCAGTCCTTCCTCGCCGAGGTCGCGCTCGATGAACTCGCGCACCTCGCGGCCGCGTTCGCCCACCAGCGCGATGACGCTTATATCGGCCTCCGTGTTGCGGGCCACCATCCCCAGCAGCGTGCTCTTGCCCACGCCGCTGCCGGCCATGATCCCCACCCGCTGGCCGCGGCCGAGGGTCAGAAGACCGTCGACGGCGCGGACGCCCACGGAAATTTTATCGGTGATCCGCTGACGCGACAGCGGCGGCGGCGGCACCGCATGGAGCGGATACTCCTCGCTGCCCGTCAGCGGGCCCTTGCCGTCGATCGGATTGCCCAGCCCGTCGAGGATGCGGCCGAGAAGGCTTCGGCCCACATTCACCGACAGCTTCCGCCGGGCCGACACCACCTGGCAGCCGGGGCCGATGCCGTGCAGCTCGCCCAGAGGCATCAGCAGCACGCTGTTGTCGCGGAACCCCACCACCTCCGCCGGCAGGCTGAAACCGTCATCTGGCGAGGTGATATAACACAAATCCCCCAGATTGACCCGGGGACCTTGGGATTCGATCAGCAGGCCGATAATCTTGCTGACCTTGCCCACCTGTTGAATCGAGTCTATGCTTTTCAGCCCATCCACATAACGGGCGACATTCACGGCCGTCACGGCAGCAGCTCCTTCAGCGCCGCCTTCACCAGTTCAAGCTGCGTATCAATGCGGGCGTCCACCGTCCCGTACGGCGTCTCCACAATGCAGTCGCCGTTCTTGAGGGCGGCATCCGCCACCACCGCCACACTGCCGGCGCGCGCCAGACCGGCCTGAAGCTCGGACCGGGCGGCCAGCACCAGCTCGTAGCACTCGGGATTAACGCGGATCGTAATCTGCTCCTGATCCTGCACCTTTTCGAGCGCCGTCTTGACAATCGGCAGAATCACCGTCGGGTTCTCCGCCACCTCGCGCGCCAGCACCTTTGAAGCCACAGCCAGCGCCAGCTCCACCACCTGCCGCTCGGCGCCGTTGAACGCCTCATCGGCCTGCTGCCTGGCAAGCGCCATAATCTGCGACGCCTTCTCGGCCGCCTCGGCGATCGCGCCCCTGGCCTGTTCAAGGCCGGCGGCCTCGCCGCGCCCCTGGCCCTCGGCGAACCCCTTCTCATAGCCCTCGTCATACGCCTCGCGCCGCAGCTTCGCCGCGTCCTCGCCGGCGGCCGCCACCACCGCGGCCGCCTTCTCGCGGGCCGCGGAAATGATGCCGATCGCCTCGCCGCCGGCCGCCGACAGAAGCTCCTCCTCGGCGTCGGCGCCCTCCTCGTCCGCAAGCGGCTCCTCGTCAGGCTCCGGCTCCGGCAGGCGGGGCGGCGTATATGTAACCACATGCGGCGTCTCGCGCAGGGATACGCCCTTGAAAATCCTAGACAATTATCTCGTCTCCTTTACCGCGGGAAACAATAATCTCACCCGACTCCTCGAGACGACGGATAACATTGACAACCTTCTGCTGCGCCTCTTCCACATCGCGGATGCGCACCGGGCCCATATACTGGATCTCCTCGCGCAGCATCTCGGCGGCGCGTTTCGACATATTCTTGTACACCTTTTCGGCGACCTCGCTCGACGAAGCCTTGAGCGCCAGCGCCAAATCCTTGGAATCGATCTCGCGCAGCACCAGCTGCAGCGAACGGTCGTCCAGCAGCACGATATCCTCGAACACGAACATCCGCTTCTTGATCTCTTCCGCCAGCTCCGGGTTCTGAATCTCCAAATTCTCGATAATCGTCCGCTCCGTCGTCCGGTCCACCCGGTTCAGCACCTCGACGATCGCGTCCACACCGCCGGCGGCCGTAAAATCCTGCGTCACCAGCGACGACAACTTGCGCTCCAGGATACGCTCAACATCCTTGATCACATCGGGCGACGTCCTGTCCATCAGCGCGATCCGCTTCGCCACATCCACCTGCCGGTCGGGCGGCAGCGCCGACAAAATCGTCCCCGCCTGCTCAGGCTGCAAATAAGCCATAATCAGGGCGATCGTCTGGGGATGCTCGTTCTGGATGAAATTCAGCAACTGGGAAGGATCGGTCTTGCGGGCGAAATCGAACGGCCTGATCTGGAGGCTTGAAGTCAGGCGGTTGATAATCATCATCGCCTTCTCCTGGCCGAGGGCCTTCTCGATAATCTCGCGGGCGTAATCGATACCGCCGCTCGAAATATACTCCTTGGCAAGCGCCATCTGATGGAACTCCACCAGCACCTTATCCTTGCTCTCCTGCGTCACCTTGCGCTGGTTGGCGATCTCCAGCGTCAGCTTCTCGATCTCCTCTTCCTTCAGGTGCTTGAAAACCTGAGACGCCACATCCGGCCCGAGGGAGATGAGCAAAATCGCCGCCTTCTGCTTGCCGTTCATATCTGAGGGCTGATACATCCCTTACCCTCCTGCCTACTCCTCATTAATCCAAGCCTTGACAAGCTGGGCAACCTCTTCCGGTTTCGCCTTGGCCATCTTCGCGATAGCCTCCCGTTGCGCGGCGCGTTCCTTCTCCTGCGGCGAAAGCTCCTTCGCGGCGGCCGCCTCCATAATATGGGCCGGCGACTGCACAGGAATCTCCATAAACTCAGGCTCCTCCGGCTGACGCTTGCGCAGGAACGTGCGCACCACATACAGCACGGCCAGCAGCGCCACCACCGCCACCGCGATCTTCATATACAAAGCCTGCTTCTGCTGCTCCGCCAGTTCCTGCTCCTCGCGCTTCTGGCGGTCGGCCAGCTCGGTGCTGAACGGGATGCTCTCCACCGAAATAACGTCGCCGCGGCCGGCATTATAGCCCACAGCCGACGACACCGCCTTCAGGATGCTCTCCCGCTGGGCATTATTCACATTCGCATCCACCAGCACCGACACCGCCAGGCGGCGGATCGAGCCGGGAGCTACGACAGTCTTCTCTTTAAGCTCATTAATCTCATAATTGCGGGTTGATTCCTTCTTCTCATACTGCGACTGACCCTGATTGGTCGTCACATAACCGGGAATATTCGTCGTCGTCCCGGGCACCCCGCCCTGCTGGGGACTCGTGCCCTTGAAACTCTCGTTCACATCCTGCGAACTCCTGATAATCCCCTTATCGTCCACCACCGGCTCGAACACCTGGCGGTCCACCGTCCGCAAATCGAAATTCAGCTCCACGCTCACCCGCACAGCCGTCTTATTCGGGCCAAGCACCTGCTCCAGCAGCGACTGCACGCTCTTCTGCAGATTATCCTGCACCTTCTTCGTCATCTCCAACTGAGTCAGGGAAGCGGCGGTCGGCAACTGCTGCGACTCGGGCTGATCGTTCAGCACGCGGGCGAAACTGTCCACAACCGTCACATTCTCGGGCTTGAGGCTCTGGATACTGTGGGCCACAAGATTCACGATCCCCTTCACCTGCTCGCGCGTAAGCTGGGCGGAAGGGCGCAGCTTCAGCATAATCGACGCCGTCGCCGGCTTCTCGTTGCGCTTATACAGGCTGTCCTCCGGCAGCACGATATGTACCCTGGCCTTCTCCACCTCGGCCATCTGCTCGATCGTGCGGGTCAGCTCCCCCTGGAGCGCCTGCAGATAATAAACCTTATTCTGAAACTCCGTCGCGCCAAACTTATTCTGGTCGAAAATCTCAAAACCCTTATAACCGCGCGGCAACCCCTGGCTAGCCAAATCGAGGCGCACGCGGTAAACATCCTTCGACGACACCAAGATAGCCGTACCGTTGTTGCCGATCTCGTACGGAATCTTCAGCTCCTTCAGCTTCGCGGCAACCTCGCCGGCATCCTTGGCATCCATCCCGGTAAACAGCGGCACATTCTCAGGCCGGCCGCCCCACCACACGCTCCAGCCGATAATGGCCACGAACAGTAGCACCGCCGCCCCGATAATCATATACCGTTCCCGTTTGCCGATATTCTGCCAGAGGCTTAATGCCTGCTCCTTCCAGTCGGCCATGGCTCCACCTCTCCAAGTGACAAATAAGGACCGAGGCTAACGCCCGGCATTTATACCTGCATCCGCATCATTTCCTGATAAGCCTCGACAACCTTGTTTCGCACCTGCATCGTAAGCTGCAAAGCAATCGTCGCCTTCTCCGTAGCGATTACAACCTCGGAAACATCCTGGATCTTGCCGGCGGCCAGATTCAGCGACGCCTGCTGGGCGTCCAGCTGCAGCTTATTCACCTCGCCAAGGCTATCGGCGAGGATCTGGCCAAAACTCTTGCCGCCCTCCGCGGCTGCCGGCGACGCGCCGGCGGCGGTACGGGCAGCGCCTGCGGGCGTAAGGGCAATCGGATCAATGCGCATACACAATCCTCCTTAGCCTAGCGGCCAATTTCCAAAGCCTTCGTAGCCATCCCCTTAGCGGCGTTCACCGCCGTCACATTCGCCTCATACGCCCTGGTGGCGGTCATCATATCCACCATCTCCGCCACCACATTCACATTCGGCATCGACACATACCCGTCGGCGTTGGCGTCGGGATGCTTAGGATCGAACACCATCTTAAACGGCGAACTATCCTTCACAATACCCACCACCCGCACCCCGGCGCCGCCATCGAAACTCGCGGCCAGCATCTGTCCGAAGGTCGAACCGCCGGACCGGGGGGCGAACACCGCCATCTGGCGGCGATAAGGGCCGCCCTCCGCCGTCCTCGTCGAATTGACATTGGCGAGATTATTGGCGATAACATCCATGCGCAGGCGTTCGGCCGTCATCCCTGACGCCGCGGCGTCAATAGCCCCGAACATCCCCATCGTTAATTGCCTCCTCTAATCGCCGACTTCAGATTCGAAAAATAACCGCCAAGCTGCTGGGCCACCGCGTTGTAATAAATCGTGTTCTTGGCCACATTCGCCATCTCGGCGTCGATATCGACATTATTGCCGTCCGTCCGCAGCGAAGTCTTCGTATCCGTCACCACCGACGGCGAAAAAACGTCGCCCTGGCGTCCGGGCAGATGCTTGGCATGAGTGCGGGTCATATTAGCCTTCTTGCCCGACATCGCCTCGGCCAGCTTTTCCTCGAACACCACATCGCTCTTTTTGAACCCGGGTGTATTCACATTGGCGATATTGTTCGCGATAACCTTATGCCGCAGGGCGGCCGCCCCCAGCGCCTGCTCAAGGACCGACTCCTGAGGTGACGATAAAATCGATTTAACCACAAGATAGCCCCCCAATACAGTCAAAAATGAAGACAAAAATACTATATCTTTTGCATCATTCTACATAATTCAGGAAAATCCTTTCACAAATAACGCTATTATGTCGCTTAAACGATTAAATTTCCATGTAAATTTATGAAATTCGTCAATAACTACCCGTCAACCGCCATAATCCGACAACTGCAACAGTCTTACGGCCGAGGGGAAAAACCTGGCAAAGCGCGAAAACCTCCTACCTCTTGCCCGACCGTCACCATATAATTCGTCGCAAAGCCCTGATATATTAAGCGCGCAGGCACATAAAAAGGCCCGCCGTTTGGCGGGCCTCCCCTACTTCTTCAGCTTCTTCAGCTCATCGAGCAGGCGCTCGTTCAGCACCTTGATATACGTGCCCTTCATCCCCAGCGACTTCGACTCGATCACGCCCGCGCTCTCGAACTTCCTGAGCGCGTTCACGATCACCGAGCGGGTTATGCCCACGCGGTCGGCGATCTTGCTCGCCACCAGCAGGCCCTCGTTGCCCTCCAGCTCGCCGAGGATATGCATCACGGCCTCCAGCTCCGAATACGACAGCGTGCCCAGCGCAACCTGCACCGTCGCCTTCTTGCGGGCCTCCTCCTCGATCTTCTCGCTGCGGTCGCGGAGAATCTCCATCCCGACGACCGTCGCGCCGTACTCGGCCAGGATAAGATCGTCATCGTTAAACTCCCGGTCGAACTTGGCGACAATAAGCGTACCGATGCGCTCGCCGCCGCCGTGGATGGGGATGATCGTCGTAAACTTGTCATTGGCGATGCAGCTCGTATTCTCGGCAAAAGCGCACAACCCGTTCTCCAGACGCAGGTTGGGCGAAGTCTCCTGGATCTTGAGCAAAAACTCCACATACCGGTCGGGGAACAGCCCTTTGGACAAAACCCGCTCCCTCATGATCTCGCACTCGAACTGGTCGATGAGCGCGAAGCCCAGCACTGCGCCTTCCCTGCTGACGATATACACATTCGAACTCATAACCTGGCTCAGAACAGAAGAAATCTCTTCATATTTGACTTTGTCGGATTTTTGCAGCAAACGATTAATTTTCCGGGTACGGTCCAACATTGACGACACTGTGATCAATCCTGCCTTTCGCTAGACTTTTTTCTCTAGTCGGCTGTTTAATAGTCTGGAGCTTTTAAACCAGCCTTAATTCTCGGTTGTATCTCTCCCCTAAAGAATAAACTGGCTCAAATCTTGATTGACGACAATCGCATCCAGCTTGCCTTTCACATAAGCGCGGTCGATTAGCACCTTGCCGGCGGCGATATCGGGGGCTTCGAAGGCCAGATCCTCGAGCAGCTTCTCCAGGATAGTGTGCAGCCGCCGCGCGCCGATATTCTCCGTCTGGGCGTTCACCTTGCAGGCGATCTCGGCAAGCTCATCGATAGCATCTTCGCCAAAGTCGATGGCAATCCCTTCCGTCGCCAGTAAAGAAGTGTATTGTTTGAGCAGCGCGTTGGCCGGTTCGGTCAGGATCTGCTTGAGATCCTCCTTCGAAAGGCTGGCCAGTTCCACCCTTATCGGGAACCTGCCCTGCAGCTCCGGGATGAGATCGGAAGGCTTGGAAATATGGAAGGCGCCGGCGGCGATGAAGAGAACATGGTCGGTCTTCACCGGCCCGTATTTTGTTACCACCGTCGACCCTTCCACGATCGGCAGGATATCCCGCTGCACCCCCTCGCGGGAAACATCGGGACCGGCGCTTTTGCCGCGGCCGGCGATCTTGTCGATCTCGTCGAGGAAAATTATCCCGTAGTTTTCCGCCAGCGTCACCGCCGAAGCGTTAACCTCATCCATATCGATGAGCTTCTGGGCTTCCTCGTGGGTAAATATCTTGCGGGCTACGGAAACCGTTACCTTGCGCCGTTTTTGCTTTTTGGGCATTAGATTTCCCAGCATATCCTGAATATTTATGCCCATTTCTTCCGCGCCCGTGCCGGCGAACATCCCCATCATCGGATGTGAGCTGTCCTCGACCGTAATCTCGATCAACTCCTCCTCCAGTTCGCCGCGTTCAAGGCGGGCGCGCCACCAGTCGCGGGCCGTGTTCGGGGCCGGTTCCTCCGGAGCGGCCGGCGTGGCCGGCTGCTGACCGAGACCGCCGGAAAAAAGCAGCTCGAACGGATTGCGGGCCGTATCCTTCTTCGCCGCAGGCAGGAAATAATCGAGAATGCGCTCGTCGGCCAATTCCCGTGCCTTCTCGGCCACCTCAGCCATTCGCTCCTGCTTCACCATACGGATGGCGGTCTCCACCAGATCGCGGACCATCGACTCCACATCGCGGCCGACATAGCCGATCTCCGTGAACTTCGTCGCTTCCACCTTGATAAACGGCGCGTTGACCAGTTTGGCCAGCCGGCGGGCGATCTCGGTTTTGCCCACCCCCGTAGGGCCGATCATCAATATATTCTTAGGGATAATCTCCTCTTTCAGATCCGCTGAGAGCTGCTTGCTGCGCCAGCGGTTGCGCAGGGCGACCGCGACCGACTTCTTCGCCTGCCGCTGGCCGACGATGAACTTGTCGAGTTCGGCGACGATCTGTCTTGGCGTCAGTTCAGTCAAGATATTCCCCCCTTCTCTACAATTCTTCCACCGTGATGTGGTTGTTGGTATATACGCAGATATCGGCGGCAATGGCAAGTGCCTCGCGGGCTACCTCGGGCGCCGTCAGGGCCGAGTGGGCCATAAGGGCGCGGGCCGCAGCCAACGCGTAAGGCCCTCCCGAACCGATCGCCGTCACGGCGTCGTCGGGCTCGATGACCTCGCCATTGCCGGAGATTATCAGCATATTATCGGCATCGGCGACAATCAGCAGCGCCTCCAGGCGGCGCAGCACGCGGTCCAGTCGCCATTCCTTGGCAAGCTCGACCGCCGCTCTCATCATGTTGCCGTTGTATTCCTCAAGCTTCTGCTCGAATTTCGTAAACAGCGTAAACGCGTCGGCCACCGAACCGGCGAACCCCGCCAGCACCTTGCCGTGGTAAAGGCGGCGGACCTTCTTGGCGTTGTGCTTCATGACGGTATTCTGGCCGAAAGTAACCTGGCCGTCGCCGGCGATGGCCGTTTTGCCGTCGCGGCGCGCGGCTACGATGGTCGTAGCATGAAACACGGGCATTCCTCCTATGCGCGCGGATGCGCCTGCGAATAGACTGACTTGAGCCTCTCCTTGGTAACATGGGTATAAAGCTGGGTTGTCGACAGATTGACGTGGCCCAGCAGCTCCTGGACCGAACGGAGATCGGCGCCGTTGTTCAGTAAATGAGTCGCGAATGTATGGCGGATGGTATGCGGGCTGACATGCTTGGCAAGCGCCAGCGCCTCCACATACTTATCGACCACGCGGCGCACGCTCCGGTCGGTAAGCGGTCCGCCGCGACTGTTGACAAACAGAGTGTTGTGGGGCTGCCCCGCCGCCAAAAGCCGCGGGCGGGCCAGGTCGAGATACAGCTTGACGGCGGCCAGCGCCTTGCGGCCCACCGGCACCACCCTCTCCTTCGCCCCCTTGCCGTACACCAGGGCGTAGCCGCTGTCAGCATCAACGTCCCGCACCGCCAGGCCGGCCAGCTCGCTGACCCGCATGCCGGTCGCGTACAACAGCTCAAGGATGGCGGCGTCGCGGCGTCCGAGGCTGCTCTTGTCAGGCAGCTCGAGCAAAGCGAGCATCTCTGCCGGATCGAGGAAACTCGGCAATTTTTTCTCCAGCTTGGGAGTCCTCACCGCGCTGAACGGGTTCTCCTGCAGTATCGCCTCCCGGCACAAATGACGAAAAAAGGACCGCAGTGCAGCCATCTTGCGGGCAATGGAACGCCGTGCGTAATCCTCATCCTTGAGGTTGGCGAGATAAGCCCGTATCAGAATCGGCGTGACAGCGGCCAGCGGTACTTCGTCCATCCCCAGCTTAGCGGCGGCGAAAACGAGAAAATGGTCAAGATCGGCCCGGTAGCTTTTTACGGTATGAGGCGATGCATTCTTCTGCACCCGGAGATAGCGGAAGAAATCCGTCAGGTAAAATGTTGCTGTTTCCATAGTTACCACGCTTAATTGTCGATTTTCCGCAAAGAAAAATCACTAATTTATAGTAGCATACTAGTCTGAATTATGCAATAATGCCGCAAGTTTTTTTGAAAATTATTTTCCGACTATTCCAATAAATTCACTCAATTCGCACAAAGCCCGCTCGGCGATCGTTCTGTTCTTCGCCTTTTTGTCGCGGATACGCACCTCAAGCGGCGGCATAATGCCGAAATTGACGTTCATCGGCTGGAAATTCGCCGGGTCGGCGGTGGTGATATAGCGGCACAACGCGCCATGCGCGGTTGCCGGCGGGAAAACGACCGGCTCCAGGCCCTTCGCCAGGCGGGCGGCGTTCGTGCCCGCCACCAGGCCGGCGGCGGCCGATTCCACATACCCCTCCACCCCGGTGATCTGGCCGGCGAAAAACAGGCCGGGCGCCGTCCGCATCGCCAGCGTCGGCGCCAGGATGCGCGGCGAATTGAGATAAGTGTTGCGGTGCATCACCCCGAAGCGGACGAACTCGGCGCGCCCCAGGCCGGGGATCAGGCGGAAAACCCGCTCCTGCTCCGGCCATTTCAAATGAGTCTGGAAGCCCACCATATTATAGAGCGTCGCCGCGGCGTTGTCCTGGCGAAGCTGGACGACGGCATAAGGCAGCGCGCCCGTCCTGGGATCGCGCAACCCCACCGGCTTCAGCGGCCCGAAACGGAGCGTGTCGACGCCACGGGCGGCCATCGCCTCCACCGGCATGCAGCCCTCGAAAAACACCGTCTTCTCGAACTCCTTCACCGGCGCCGTAGCGGCATTGGTCAGCTCGCGCCAGAACGCCTCGTACTCTTCCTTCGTCAGCGGGCAGTTGAGATAATCGTCGTCGCCCTTCCCGTAGCGCGAAGCGCGGAAAATCACGTCCATATCGAGCGAATCGCCGCTCACGATCGGCGCGGCGGCATCGTAGAAATACAGATACTCCTCGCCGGTCAGCGCGCCGATCGCCGCCGCCAGGGCCGGCGAAGTCAGCGGCCCGCTCGCCACGACCAGCGGACGGTCCGCAGGCAGCGCCGTCACCTCCTCGGTCACCACCCGCACCCGCGGATGGTCGGTCAGCGCCCGCGTCACATAAGCGCTGAAAGCGTCGCGGTCGACGGCCAGCGCGCCGCCGGCCGGGACGCGGCAGGCGTCCGCGGCCCGCATTATCAGCGACTCCTGGCGCCGCATCTCTTCCTTCAGCAGGCCGACGGCGTTCTCGATCGCCGCCGCCCGCAGCGAATTGCTGCACACCAGTTCGGCGAACAGGCCGCCGTGGTGGGCCGGGCTCAGCACCTTGGGGCGCATCTCGTAAAGCTCGACATCAACCCCCGCCGCGGCGATCTGCCAGGCGGCCTCGCTGCCGGCCAGGCCGGCGCCGATGACGATTACCTTAGCCACGTTTCTTGCCTGCTTTCCGTTTGGCGCTCGTCTTGGCCGACTTGGTCGGCTTGGCCGTCTTTTTCGCCGCTGCCGCCGCTTCCGCCTTGACGCGGGTCGGGCAATTAGCGTTGCCGCACATCACCATAAAGCGGCCACCCTTGAAATTATGGCGCACCTTGAAAGAACCGCACGTCTCGCACGTATCCTTGAGCGGCGTATCCCAGGTAGTGAACTGGCACTCGGGATAATTGGCGCAGCCGAAAAACACCTTGCCCCGTTTTGTGCGGCGCTCCACGACCGCCCCCTCGCACAGCGGGCACTTCACCCCGGTATCCTTGAGGATCGGCTTGGTCGTCCGGCACTCCGGGAAACCCGGACAAGCGAGGAAATTGCCGAACCGGCCGTGCTTCACGACCAGCATGCGGCCGCAATTGGGGCACGGCACATCCGACACCTCCACCGGCAGCTCGACATTGCCGATCTTCTCGTCGGCGCTCGTCAGCGTGGCGGCGAACGGGTCGTAAAACTCCTTCAAAACCTTGGCGCGCGAAACCTTCTCATCGGCGATGCCGTCGAGGCGGTCCTCCATCTCGGCGGTAAAATCGGCGTCCACGATATCGGGGAAATGCTCCTTCAAAAGATCGACCACCACAAAGCCCAGCTCGGTCGGCGCAAACTTCTTCTCGGCCTTCAGCACATAGCCCCGTTCCTGGATCGTCTCGATGATCGGGGCGTAAGTGCTCGGCCGGCCGATGCCCTTCTCCTCCAGCACCTTCACCAGCGAAGCCTCCGTATAGCGCGGCGGCGGCTCGGTGAAATGCTGTTTGGGCTGCAACTTTTGCAGCTTGAGCTCCTGGCCCTCCGCCACCTCGGGCAGCAGGGCGTCCTTCTCGGCCTCGTCGCGGCTGTCGCCGTACACGGCGAGATAACCGGGGAACTTCAGGATCGAGCCGGAGGCCCGCAGGCCGAAGCGGCCGGCGGCGATCTCCACCGTCAGCGTGTCGTATACGGCCGGCGCCATCTGGCTGGCGACGAACCGTTCCCAGATAAGAGCGTAAAGGCGCAGCTGGTCGCGGCTGAGGCTGCCCTGCACCGCGTCAGGGCTCAGCTCCAGGCTGGTCGGCCTGATCGCCTCGTGGGCGTCCTGGGCGTTCTTTTTCGTGCTGTAGATCGGCGGCTTGTCGGGCAGATAATCGCGCCCGTGCTTAGCGGTGACATAGCTGCGCGCCTCCTCCTGGGCGGAGGTCGCCACCCGCGTCGAATCGGTGCGGATATACGTCACCAGGCCCACCGGTCCGACGCCGGTAATCTCGATGCCTTCATAAAGCTGCTGGGCGAGCAGCATCGTCTTGCGGGCCGTGAAGCCCAGGCGGCGGGCGGCATCCTGCTGCAGGCTGCTCGTGATGAACGGCGGCGCCGGGTTGCGGCGGCGCTCCCGCTTCTTGACCTCGCGGACGCGGTAATCCGCCTTCTCCATCTCGCCGGTTATCTTGCCGGCGGCAGCCTCGCTGCCGATCTCCGGCTTCTTTCCGTCCACCGCCACCAACTCGGCGTCGAACAGACCGCCCTTCGGCTTCGTTCTGAGCTTGGCGGTCACCGTCCAGTACTCTTCCGACACGAACGCCTGGATCTCCCGCTCGCGGTCGCAGATGAGGCGCACCGCCACCGACTGCACCCTGCCTGCGCTCAGGCCCTTGCGGACCTTGCGCCACAACAGCGGGCTCAGCTTATAGCCCACGATGCGGTCGAGGATGCGGCGGGCCTGCTGGGCGTCCACCCGTGAGAGATCGATGGGACGCGGATGCTTGACCGCCTTCTGGATGGCCGGCTTGGTGATCTCGTTGAACTCGATCCGGCAGGCCTTCTGCTCGCCGATGCCCAGGAGGTGGGCCAGATGCCAGGCGATCGCCTCGCCTTCCCGGTCAGGGTCGGTTGCCAGGTAAACAGCGCCGGCCTTTTTGGCCTCTTCTTTCAAATTCTTGATCAGGTCGCCCTTGCCGCGGATATTGATATATTTGGGGGCGAAATCATGCTCGATATCCACACCGAATTGACTTTTGGGCAGATCGCGGAGGTGCCCCATCGACGCCCTTACAGTGTAGTTCTTGCCGAGAAACTTCTCGATCGTCTTTGCTTTTGCCGGCGATTCGACTACGACCAGCGCTTTACTCACCCATTTCCCTCCCAGGCAGGCGGACGTAACGTCGTCCGCCGAACTCGGCTGCCATATCTTTCAGCTCGAGCTGCAATAATATATATGTAATAACCGGGGCCGGCAACCCGACCCTCATGATCAATTCATCCACAGTCAGCGGCGTATCGCAGCTCAAGGCGGCCCATACCCGCCCCTCGTCGCCGGCCGGCTCCGGCCGCGGCGGCCTCTTCTTGCCGTCGCCGCAGGCCAGCCCGTACTCCTCGAGAATATCGGCCGCCGTCGTCACCGGCTTGGCCCCCTGCTTGATCAGCCTGTTCGCGCCCGCGCTGGTTGCGGAAAAAATACTGCCAGGCACGGCGAACACATCGCGGCCCTGCTCCAAAGCCCAGTCGGCCGTAATCAGCGAGCCGCTCTTCTCGGCCGCCTCCACCACCGCGACGCCACGGGCCAAACCGCTGATTATCCGGTTGCGCACCGGGAAGTGATGCGGCAGGGGGTCGGTTCCCGGCCAGTACTCCGACACGATCGCCCCCTGTTCGGCGATCCGCGCCAGCAATTTACCGTTCTCCGGCGGATAAACCACATCCACGCCGCAGCCCAGCACCGCCACAGTATAACCGCCAGCGCCAAGAGCACCGTCGTGGGCCGCGCTGTCGACGCCGCGGGCCGCGCCGCTCACCACCCCCGCTCCCGCGGAGGCCAGGCCGGACGCCAGCGACGCCGCCGCGTTCCGGCCGTACGCCGACGCCTTGCGGGCGCCGACGATGGCGATCAACAGCTCGTCAGCAGGCAGGCGGCCGCGGTAATACAGCACCTGCGGCGGGTCGAAAATCCGCCGCAGCCTGTCCGGGAAATCGGCGTCAGTTGCGCACACAACGCCGATGCCCTTCTGCTCCCAGGCTTCAGCCATTTTGTGTATATCTATCTTTTCCCGCAGGTCAAGTAAATTATTACCGATGGCCTCATCGAAGCAGCCGCACAAAAACAAATCGCGCCGCGAAGCCAACCAGGCCTGCCGGGCGCTACCAAAAAAGGCGACAAGCGAATTGAGCCGGGAATTCCCCAGACCGTGAACCATAGTCAAAGCCGCCTGATAATACCTCTCCACCATCCGCTCCTCCGCACATAAAATACATTGGCCTAATTATAACCAGGAAAAAATTATCAGTCAAGGCTCTATTTGACCAACCGGTCGAGAATCAGCCGTCCCACGGCCTCCGCCGCCCCCGGCCTACCAAGGTTGAGAGCCGCCGACCCGAGAGAAGCCAACTCTTCCGACCGGCCGTCGAGCAGACCGTAGGCCAGGTCGGCGAGCGCCAACGCCGAATCCACCTTCACCGCCGCGCCGTGCGCGGTCAGAAAAGCGGTATTCGCCTCCTCCTGTCCAGGTATCGGCCGATAGATAACCAGCGGCAGCCCTCGCGACAGCGCCTCGGCAGCCGTCAGCCCGCCCGGCTTCGACACCAGCACGTCGGCCGCCGCCATCAACACATCGACATTGTCGACAAACCCCAGCGCCTGCAATGTGCAGTGCCTGAGCCCCGCCGCCTCCGCCGCCAGCTGCCGCCGCAGCGCCTCGTTCCTGCCGGCCACGGCGATAAGCTGCAGCGGCCGCCGCAGCGCTTCGAACGTCGCCACGATCTCCGTCATCGGCATCACCCCCGCGCCGCCGCCCATGATCAGCGCCACCGGCGCGTCCGCCCGCAGCCCCAGCGCCTCCCGCGCCGCGCCTTTGTCCAGCGGCGACGCAAACCGTCCGTCCACCGGGATGCCGGTCGCCACGCTCCGGTCACGCGCCACACCGGCTGCTGCCAGATAATCGCGCATCCCCTCATGGGCCACGCAATACATGCCAAGCTCCGGGTACACCCACAGACGGTGGACCACAAAATCCGTCACCACCGCCACCGTCGGCACGGCAAGGCGGCCCTGCCCCGCTAAATGCGCCACCAGCCCGGCCGGCGTCGCATGGCTCACCACAATCAAATCCGGCCTTGATGCGGCGAGATACTTCTCCATCCGCCCGGCCAGAAAACCGCTCACCGCCGCCCGCCCGGCCAGCGCCAGGCGGCTGCTGTTGCCCCAGCCGTAAGCCGCGCCGTACGCCTGCGGGAAAATATCCAGCACTTTCAGATACCCGCCGAGGATCGCCTTCCCCAGACGCGGGCTGAAAAAATCGAACACATTCGCATACTCGGTCGCCACAGCCGGGGCCAGACGCCGCAAAGCCGCCCCCACCGCCTGGGCCGCCCGCACATGCCCGGCCCCGATGGGCGCGCTGATGAACAAAACCTTGCGGCCTTCTTTCATATCTCAGCCTCCCCGCTCCAGCTTCCCAAACAGCCTCACCGCGCCGTCGCCGCAGCACGCCGCCGCCAGCTCGGCGGCCGTCTTGCCGGCGTACACCGGCGCGTCGCCCGCGATCTCCGCCAGCGGCGCCAGCACGAAACAACGCTCGTGAAAGCGCGGATGCGGCAGCGTCAACACCTCCGTAGCCAGCACCACATCATCGTAAAACAGCACATCGATGTCCACCGTCCGCGGCCCCCAGCGGATCTTTCGCTCGCGGCCAAGCTCCCTCTCCACCGCCAGGCAGGCCGTCAGCAGTTCCTGCGGCGTCAGCGTCGTCCGCACGGAAATAACCGCGTTCAGGAAATCCGGCTGATCCGTATATCCCACCGGCGCCGTCTCATAAAGCGACGACACTCGCTCCACCGTCACCCCCGGCCACGCGGCCAGGCGCGCGACAGCCGCGGCGATATTTCCCTCCCGGTCTCCCAAGTTCGAACCCAACCCCAGGCAAATCACGGCTTGCGGCTCCGCGTCACTTCCACCTGGACGAAATCCAGATGCCCCGGCAGCGTCACCCCCGGCTTGCGCACCCTCACCGTCGCCTCCGTCACCGGCCCCTTCAGCAGCGCATCCGCGATCCGCGTCGCCAAAGCCTCGATCAAATTGAACTTGTTATTTTCCAGCACAGACCTGATAACCTCGTACGCACCCACATAATCCAGCGAATGCGCCAGCTCGTCCGTCTCGCCGGCCTTCGTCATATCCAGCTTCATCTCCGCGTCCACCGCGAACCGCTGGCCCATCTCGCGCTCGTGCTCGTACACCCCGTGATAACCGTAAAACATCATATTCTGCAGCGTAATCTTACCCATTGTCCATTGCCTCCTTCATAATAACATCGGTCATCCTGGCCACCTTGGCCATCTCCTTCACATCGTGCACCCTCACGATATGCGCCCCGCGCATAATCCCGCACGCCACCGTCGCCGCCGTCCCCGCCACGCGGTCGCCGGGCGGCAGCCCGCCCAACGCCTCGCCGATAAACCGCTTGCGCGACGTCCCCAGCAGCACCGGGCACCCCAAAACCTTCAGCTCGTCCAGGCGGTTCAGCACCGCCAGATTATGGGCCGGCGTTTTGCCGAACCCGATCCCCGGATCGACGATAACCTTATCCGCCGCCACGCCCGCCTCCGTCGCCACAGCCACGCTGCGGCGCAAAAAAGCGCACACCGCCGCCATCACATCGCCGTCATACGCCGTCCCCTCCTGATTATGCATCACAACCACCGGCGCCCCATAGCGCGCGCACACCGCCGCCATATCAGGGTCGCGCTGCAGCCCCCACACATCGTTCACCATATGCGCCCCCAGCCGCAGCGCCTCCGCCGCCACCGCCGCCTTATACGTATCCACCGACACCGGCAGCGGCGACACCGCCAGCACCCGCTCCACCACCGGCAGCAGGCGCTCCATCTCCTCCGCGGCGCTCACCTGCACCGCTCCCCCATACGGGCGGGTCGACTCCGCGCCGATATCGATCACATCCGCGCCGTCGGCCAGCATCGCCTCCGCGTGGCGAAGCGCATCGTCCAGGCGATTAAACCGGCCGCCGTCCGAAAACGAATCCGGCGTAACATTCAAAATCCCCATAATCACCGTCCGACCCGGCCCTATCGCCAGCTCGCGTCCCGGCCACTCATACCGCCGCGCCGGAAAAGCCTCCGCCGCCAGCGCCGCCTCAACCGCCGCCGCCACCTTCGGCAGCCCCCACGGCTGAAGCTTCAGCTGGGCCAGCGCCAGGCGGTACTGCTTCAGCGTAGCGCAAATCAGCACATCGCTCTCCGCCACGCTCAGATCGGCCGTCCCCCGCGTCAGCGCCACCTCGCCACCCTTGGCCAGGAACGTCTGCTTCAGCAGATTCGCGGCCTTCGCCGGCACCTTCTCCAGTCTCACTATCTTAAAAACCGCCTTCGCGGACATAATATTAATCCCGACCGGATCGCACCCCAGCCTAGCCAATTCGGCGCGCGCCTGCGCCTCGCTGCCGATATTCAATAACCGCGGGTTAAAATTCATTGCCGCCCTCCTCTTGCTGGTAAATACAATTTTATTGTATCATGGGTATATGTATTAAACAAATTTGCCCAATAACGGAAAAAAGCACCCGAAAAACCCTGCGGAGGTCTCCCTTATGAAACAGCGTCTCTCCCCCGACAAATTCACCTTCCCGGCCGAGGAAATAAAAAGCGGCCTTTACAGCGACTGCTACTTCAACCGCACCCGCGACATCCTCCTCGCCGCCAACCGCCACCCCCGCGTCACCATGCAGATCTTCCAGCGTCAACACGCCGTCATCTGCGGCGTCGACGAAGCAATCGCCATCATCAAAAAATGCGCCCACAACCCCGAAAACCTCGTCATAAAAGCCCTCTACGATGGCGACGACATCGCCCCCTGGGAAACTGTCATGACCATCGAAGGCGACCTCGCCGACTTCTCCCACCTCGAAACCGTCTACCTCGGCGTCCTCGCCCGCCAGACCAAAGTCGCCACAAACACCCGCCGCTGCGCCAATGCCGCCGCCGGCAAACCGCTGTTCTTCTTCTCCTCCCGCTTCGACCCCTGGGGCACCCAAACCGGCGATGGCTACGCAGCCCACATCGGCGGCGCCGCCGGCGTCTCCACCCCCGCCAACGGCCTCTACTGGGGCGCCAAAGCCATCGGCACCATCCCCCACGCCCTCATCGCCACCTACGGCGGCGACACCGTAGCCGCCACCCGCGCCTTCGACCGCCACATCGACCCCGCCGTCAGCCGCGTCGCCCTCGTCGACTACGACAACGACTGCGTCGCCACCTCCCTGGCCGTCGCCCGCGCCATGGACGGCAAACTCTTCGCCGTCCGCCTCGACACCAGCGACACCCTCGTCGACGCCTCCGTCCTGCCGCAAATGGGCGCCTTCCGTCCCACCGGCGTCTGCGCCCCCCTCGTCGCCAACGTCCGCCGCGCCCTCGACGAAGCCGGCTACCCGCACATCAAAATCATGGTCTCCGGCGGCTTCAACGCCGACCGCATCGCCGAATTCGAAGCAGCCCGCGTCCCTGCCGACATCTACGCCGTCGGCGCCAGCCTCTTCGCCGACAACGTCAACTTCACCGCCGACATCGTCATGGTCGACGGCCGGCACTGCGCCAAAGCAGGCCGCAGCTACAAACCGAATCCGCGCCTTGCTATCGTAGAGTAAAAACAAAAACCCCGCCAACAGCGGGGTTTTATTTTTACTTACTCTCGCTTCCCAAATTGGCTGCCATACCCGCCATCTGATCAGACATCGCCGCCAGCGCCTGGCTATGGGCCGTCAGCCGCTGGATAGTCTCCGCCTGATGCTCGGCCACCGCCTCGATCTGCGAAATCTCGGACGCGATCTTGGCGATCGAATCGCGGATCTCGGCTAAAATACTTGTAATCTGCGTCGCCGAACCGGCGCTGTTCACCGCCAGCTTGCGCACCTCCTCGGCCACCACGCCGAAGCCGCGCCCCAGCTCGCCGACCCGCGCCGCCTCGATCGCGGCGTTAAGGCCGAGCAGATTCGTCTGGCTGGCCACATCCTTGATAAAGCCGACCACCTTATCGGTATCCCCCACCTGGCGGGTAGCCTCCACCGACATATCCTTCAGGCAGCGGCCGCTTGCCGCCAGCTCCTCGGCCTGGGCGAGAATCGACTCGATCGAGCCGGAAAGCTCGCCCGCCGAGCCGGAAAGCTGCCTGGCCGCATTCAGCAGCGTCTCCCGGCGTTCCAGCGACTCGTGGATAGCCACAGCGCCCACCACGGCCCCGTCCTCGATCACCGGCATACTTATTGCGATATACGGAATGCCGTAAACCTCCTTAGCCACCTCCACGACAACCCGTTCACGCTTTTCCATCGCCTTATGGGCCGCCGAGCCGGGCTTCACGGGATCGCCGGCCACAACCTGTTTGGCCAGCTCGGCAATCGAATTGCACACCAGCCATTTCTCCTTGTCGCATACAACCATCCCGATCCTGCCGGTAACTAGTTTAGGAACAATCTCCGCCGCCCCGCATAACTTCGTCAACATTTCCGACACTGACGCCACCTCTTTTTATCTGAAAAATACATAAATACCAATTTTAAGTATAACCCCTGTCCGTAAAAAATCAATATCCAAACAGCCAAATGCATTAAACCGGCCGCCAGCTACACTGTCCAGGCCGTAATAATATCCACATATTTCCAGGAAATCACTGCCCAACCTTTACCCTCGCGCTTCACCAGCCCCGACGCGTTCCTCCCGTCAATGTCGTTTATTGCCGTATAATGTCTTATTTTGCTAGTCGTAAGTTAATTAACATTTACGACTTACATAATAGTAACCCCTGTGAATTAGTACTATTTTGCAAACTACCTTCATTATCCACGGCTAACGGTCCTCAACGAACAACATTTGCAGCTGCTGGCGCACTCCGCCCCCGCGCCGGCATATACGGCGGCCTGTTCACCTAGGCCTGTACAAAACCGTTGTCAGGCAAAAAGCGGCAACGCCGATGAGGCCGAAAAGCCATTGGGGATCAGGGTATCTGTAAACCGCGACCCTCAGCCCGCTGCCCCACAAGAAAAGCGCGCAGCCGGTCAGTTGCAAAATCGTCCATTCCAGCGACCGGTTCCCGCGGGCAAAAATGGCGTACATACGGGGCAAGACTTGCTCGTACAGTACCTTCAGGCCGGCGGCGATTGTCAGCGACCCGCCGACAAAAAGAAACCATGGCGAAACCATCAGGCCCAGGTTGAAGATACCTACATCCCCGCCCGGCACGAACGATGCCATAGTGATATAAGCGAAAAGCTCCATAAAATTCGCTATGACGAACCAGAAAAGAACGTGAAAAAGCCACCTGTTCTCCGGACGTCCAGCCTTCATAAGCCTGAATCCGGCGGCCACAATCGCCGCATGCACCACCAGGGGACTCGCCCCGATCGCGGCGGCGGCATGTCGGTGCCCGGCCGCGAACAGTCTGGAATACTCCACTCCTTCATCCCATCCGGTCAAAGTCAGGGGATTGCCCCAGACGATGCCGAAGGGGCTGTTCATATGCCCGAGCAGCCACGCGACGGTGCTGTGAATAAACTCGTGCATGATAACAAGCAGCGTTTGCAGCACAATAAAACTGACCAGCACTACAACGGTGTACTCAGGCGCTCGCCACGATCGGTCGGAAACAGCCATACCTTCCCCTCCCCCGGTTATTCCCAGCCTCATTTATCCCCGCCCCAGCCTACACGCCCATCACACTCTCCTTCAAATTATTTCGCAGATGCATCGCCACTGCCCCCGCTGGGGTGGAAATAATGATTTTTCTTTTAGTTTTGCAGGAAGATGCTGTCAATTACGAAAATTGTCAAAATTGATGGACAACTCATAAAAATTATGTGTTGGAGTGATTGACCTTGGGTTTAGGAAACAACATACAGAAGTGGCTACTTCGTAAATTGAACCACATTATCCCTTCGCTGAAACTGAGGGGGCAACTTGACGAATTGGCGGAACTCGCCAACTCACTGGCTGTAGAACGGGCCAGGTTAGCAGCTATCCCGGATAATCTGCCTGTAGGTGTGTGGGTAGCCGATCAGAACGGCAGGATCATCCAAAAAAACAAGGCGGCTGATATCATTTGGTCTGGCGACGCGCCCCTTTGTAAAAGCATCGACGAGTATACCGAATACGTCGCCTGGTATGCCGATAGCGGCAAGAGACTTTCGCTCAAAGACTACCCTTTCGTAAAGGTATTGCAGACAGGCCACCCCACCGAACCGGTAGAGCTAACTATTCGCCGCTTTGACGGCAGCAGCAGAGTAATCCGTGCATATGCCGCCCCGATAACCGACGAGCGCGGCCAGATGCACGGGCTCGTTGGGATTAATGTGGATATCACCGACCGCAAACAGATGGAGGATGAGCTTCGTCGGCACAAAGAAAACCTCGAAGGTCTTGTCAAAGAGCGGACTAGGGAACTTAAACACAGCGAGCGAGCCTACCGGATGCTTGTTGAGAACATCCCGACGTACATCGTGCAATACGGTACGGATTTTCGCATCCGCTATGTTTCCCCCCAGGGATTGCGCGATTTTGGCTACGACAGCGCCATAATCGGTAAGACTTTGCCGGAGATTGGTATCCCTCAGGAGTATTGTGAATTGTTTCATAGGCATATGACCGAAGCACTGCAATCTGGTACTGCCGTGGTTTTTGAGGTTCAATTTCCAGACAAGCAAGGCGCCGTCCGGGATATGCTCAATCAAATTACCCCTGAATATAACGAAAACGGCCGAATCGAATCGCTCCTATCAATTGTTCAAGATATCACTGATCGCAAGAAAACTGAGGCAGACCTATTGCGGCTGGATCGACTAAACACGGTAGGCGAGATAGCGGCAGCGATTGGCCACGAGGTTCGCAATCCGCTCACAACGGTACGTGGCTACTTACAAATCATGCAGCGCAAAAAAGAATATACCGAGCACGGCGAACAGCTTAGCATTATGATTGATGAATTGGATCGGGCCAACGCCATCATCAGTGATTATCTCTCGTTGGCCAAAAACAAGATTGCCGAATTCAAACGCGGCAGTCTGAATGATTTGCTTACCGCCTTCTTCCCCCTCCTACAGGCCGATGCCCTGCTGTCCGGCTGCTCCGTCGAACTTAAAACCAGTCCCCTGCCCGACATCAACTTCGATGAAAAGGAATTGCGGCAACTTGTCCTTAACCTAACCCGTAACGCCCTCGAAGCGTCTCCGGCGGGCGGCACAGTGACCATCTCAACCAGCTTCGAAGGTGGTCGCGTCATCCTTGCATTGCAAGATACTGGCCGAGGAATTCCCAAGCACATCATTAAGAAAATCGGCACTCCCTTTCTTACCACCAAAGAAAACGGCACCGGACTGGGACTGTCGGTATGCTACCGCATTGCCGAGCGCCATCACGCGAAAATCGATGTGAACAGTTCGCATGAAGGGACAACCTTTTTCATCAAATTTCCGGTATAAGCCTCTATATCACCGCGAATAAATAGTGCCCTGGCGTCGACGACAATCGGACACATCTCTTCCAGGCGTTGCGTTTCGTCAGCTAACGCAACAAACTTTCCTTCACATTATGCGCAGGTGCACCGCCTCGGCCACCGCCTGGGCGGAAATCTTCTCCTCCCCGGCCAGGTCGGCGACCGTCCGCGCCACCTTCAGCACCCGGTCGTAGCCGCGGGCGCTCAGATTCAGCCGCTCAAACGCCTGCTTCAGCAGGCTCTGCGCCGTATCCTCCAGCAGGCAGGTAGCCTTCACGTGGCGGTGGCCCATCTGCGCGTTGGCCCCCAGCCCGTAGCGGGCAAGACGCCGCTGCTGCACCGCCCGCGCCCGCTCCACCCTCTCCCTGACAGCCGCCGACGACTCGGCCGGCGAATCGCCGGCGATCTCCCCGTACTCCAGCCGCGGCACCGCGATATTGATATCGATGCGGTCCAGCAGCGGGCCGGAAATCTTCTTCAAATAACGGCGGATATCGCCCGGCGTGCAGCTGCACTGGCGGCTGCTGTCGCCGAAGTAGCCGCACGGGCAGGGATTCATCGCCGCCACCATCATAAACTTCGCCGGATAGGACAGCGTCGCGTTCACCCTTGAAATCGTCACCTCGCCGTCCTCCATCGGCTGGCGGAGCACCTCCAGCACCATGCGGGGAAACTCGGGCAACTCGTCAAGAAACAGCACCCCGTGATGGCTCAGCGTCGCCTCCCCCGGTCGCGGCACCCGCCCGCCGCCGATCATTCCCGCGTCAGACACCGTATGATGCGGGCTCCTGAACGGCCGGTGGGCCGCCAGGCCGCCCCCGGCGCGCAGCAAACCGGCGATGCTGTAGATCTTCGTCACCTCCAGCGCCTCGGCGTCGGTAAGCGGCGGCAGGATCGACGGCAGACGGCGGGCCAGCATCGTCTTACCCGAGCCTGGCGGCCCCACCATCAGCACATTATGCCCGCCGGCGGCGGCGATCTCCAGAGCCCGCTTAGCCGCCGCCTGGCCCTGCACCTCCGCCATATCGTCGTTCGGCCCGCCCGCGGCCGGCGGACGCCCCGCCCATGCCACCCCGGTCAGCGGGCGCTCGACCCGCAGATGGGCCACCGTCTCCTCCAGCGTCGCCGGCGCAAAAACGGTCAGCTGTCCGGCAAAAAGCGCCTCCTGGGCGTTGTCGGGCGCGACGAAAACCGCCCCCAGCCCACGAGCGGCGATATCCATCGCCATCGGCAAAATACCGGCGATCCCTCTCAGCCGTCCCTCCAGTGACAGCTCGCCGACAAACACACTCTGCCGGCAGCTCTCCGGGTCCACCTGCCCGCTGGCCGCCAGTACCCCGATGGCGATCGGCAGATCGAGGCCCGAGCCGTCCTTGCGCATATCGGCCGGCGCGAGATTCACCGTCACCCGGCGCACGGGAAACTCCAGCCCGGCGTTTTTAATCGCCGCCCGCACCCGCTCCTTCGATTCCTTCACCGCCGCGTCCGGCAGGCCGACGATATCGAGCCCCGGCAACCCGTTCGCGATATCCACCTCCACCGTCACGAGGGCGCCGTTGATGCCCAGCGTCGCCGCGCCGTACACCTGCGCGTAAGACATAGCCGCGTACCTCCCGCCATCATCATCGTTAACCCATTATCCGTCACAGGCTGATAATTGCCTTGGAAAGAGCATCTATCAACCGCAAGCGGAAATAATATCAAAGCGACAACAGGCTTAAGGGGTGAAAACCCTTGGACCACTTCTGGACTTACACCCTCTGGTATATACTCCTTGGCCTCACCACCGTCGGCGAACTGGCCGCCGCCTTCCTCCTGGCCCGCAACCGCCGGCTGGCATTCGGCCTGTACTTCATCCTCGCCGGCGTTGTGCTCAGCTTCGAAACGATGATCCTCATTTTTGGCAAAGCCTACACCTACTACCCGATGCTCCTCCAGACAAGCCCCGACCCCTTCGACCGCGTACTCGCCGGCAACCTCTTCTCCCAGTTCTCCGTCGCCGCCACCGCGCTGCTCGTCGCCATCTTAGGCCTCGACTTCCGCTGGTCGCTCCTGCTGGCCGCCGCCTACGGCCTTGTGGAAGAACTCTTCCTCGCCCTGGGCATATACAGCCACAACTGGTATCGCACCTGGATGACCGTCATCGGGCTCTTCCTCTACTTCCAACTCGCGAAAAACCTTAACGCCGCCCTTCTTCTGAGAGGCATCAGCTCTGCCGTCCTCTATGGCTGTATCTTCATCGGGCTCTTCCCGCTCTACATCGTCACCATCGTATGGGCGCTCATGGTCTCCGGCCATCTTTCCTTCAGCGCCGCGATACTGCCCGACCCTGTCGACAGCCGCTATCTTCTCGTCCTGGCCGTCTACACCGTCCCCGGCGCCGCCGCCGCCCTGTATATGTACTATGCGCGGCCCGGTCTCCTCCGCAAGGCCCTGGCGGCCGCCGCCCTCTTCCTCCTGTATTTCGTCGGCGCCGCCCACGGCCTTATCATAATCCCGGATGGCTTGTTCCTGCCCGTCACCGCGGCGACCACGATCTGGGCCTACCTCTCCGTGGCCTTCATGGATTGGCTTCTCCGTCAGACGCGCACACCCCCATACCGGCGGCGATAAGCGACAGACTGCCATTTTTATTTACATTTCGAGGAAAAACGACCATATCCTTCCTTGCCCGGCCGGTTTCCGCCAAGCCTGTCAAACCGGCAGTAAAAAGCCCCCGCAAATAGCGGGGGCTGCACGGCATTATGTATGCTACTGGCCGGCCAGCTTCTTGCCGACCGCGGCGGTGATGTCCTCGCCGCCGTAGATGGCCAGGCCCTTGTCAAAAACCACATGCAGGCCCTTCTGGGCCGCGACCTCGCCGACCGCCTGGGCAACCTTGGCCCTGAGCGCCTCCATCTGCTCGGCCCCTTGGACGTCAAGCCGCATCTGGATCTGATTCATCAACACCTGCTTATCGATGTCGCTCATGCCGGCCGACTTGGCGGCAAACTCCTTCTCCGCCTCCTCGGCGGCGGTCTTCAGCGTCTCATCTACCTTCACCGCATCCGGGTGATGGGACATCAGTAATACCATGTCGACATAGCCGATGCCGTCGGCGGGCGCCGCGCTGGCCGTGCCGGCGGGGGCGAGTGTCAGGAATACGGCTGCCATAAACAGTGCGGCAATAAAAACGGCCATCCGTTTAACAGGTTTTTCCGCGATAACGAGCACAGTTTTACCTCCTACTTTTCGCTGGCGACCCGAAAAGGCGCCTGAATAGGTAAATTCTACAGCCGCCCCCCAAAACCCTCCCTGCATAAACGCCGTTCCGTTCATCCTTTGCCGTTTGCGCGGTATTTCTCGGCGGTTATTGGTAAATATTAACCCCGGAGGTGATGCTGATGGGCGGCAACAAAGACGGCCAGAAAAAGAAATCCAAGGCCGAAAAGGGTGCGAAAACTGGAACCCACATGAAAAGAAACCCTTGAGGATACAAATGCAGCGAGCCCCCCGGGCAGCCACGGCACAAGCCGCGGCATACTCGGGGGGCTCGCTGCAATATTGGTAGGGGGAAAAGCTTTTTTGCGGTAAGTAGTTACTCACGGCGGACGCCGTCTTACACCTACATGTTCACTAGCCCCGTTAGATCGAGATGCTGTCTTCTTCTCCCAGGAACAGCAGCAGCAAGATTATAATTATGACCACAACAACGATCCCGCTGCCGCCTCCGCCGCAACCGCCAAAGCCACGACCCATGCCCATTCCTCCTTTATCCAGAGTCATATTATCCTATGTCAATCCTATGGGCGCGGTTACCCCCGTGCGGCTGCCAAACACTGGATGGAAAACGAAAAACCCCCGCGATAACGCGGAGGTTGTCTTTTGAGTGTATGTTTTTCTGGTTGCATCCCGGCAAAAGGCGCAAAACAGCGGCGCTTGAGCTATGACGGCGCCTATCCCCCGGCTCCAGCCGCAAACCGCGGCTCCCATGTTCCGGGCGAACGCGCCGTAAGCTCGCTCCGCGCGCCCGCGAGCACCGTCGTCCACTGCCGTCCGTGGCAGAGGACTCCTCGCTCGTCCGTCCATGGACTCGCGTGCGGCGGCGCTCTCCGCTTCGCCAACGGCGCGTATTCACCCTCCACAACCTCGCCACTTGTTTGCGCCTTCCGCCAATGCTAGTCCTCGCAACCTTACTGTTGAGTCAATTACAAATATGTTTGAGTAAAGGTTGCAAAATTTCGGCTGCAAGTACACTTCCAATAGCCCCTTCTAGTAAACTCCGCAAGGTCTTCACACATTCACTTACTATTGCCGGATTTGGGTTCCTTGAAGTTAGCTGAGCTTCAACAGTTGCTATTTGAGTTTTTGCTTCTTGATAATCGCTTATGTTCATACTAAGACTATCTATCCGTGACTTTATATCACCAATGGCAATTTTTATATTTTCAATGTCTAAAAGATTATAATTGACTTCTTGTATACTATTGCAAGTTCCTTGCTGTATTTGTGAGCCGGACATTTCTTTAATATTAATTATATTGACTACTGAGGGGAAATAATGTGTAGATTCCTCTGGATTAGTCAGCGCTTTTTCGACTTCAACCACTCCATTATGCGTGATCGAGATTATGCCGCCTTTTGCTTGAAGTTTCGCTAAACCTTGTCCATACAGATACTGAAATACCAACTCAGTGTCATTTATTGAATAGCCTAAATCATTACCAATTTTGGACATGTTGATAAAATAATGTTGATCTCCACCTGTGACCTCATAAAGTTTTTTTAAGAACAGGAATCTTTTCTTTTGAATTTCTGTAATACTCGACATATTTACACACTCCAAAAAGAATTCAAGCGAAATATCCATGTTAATTGGTTATAAACTTGCCTTCATCGCCCCTCTCCTCGCGCCGCAGATGAGGCTTCTCAGCGTCCAAACGCGTTGATAATATGATTAATACTCGCCTCGCGGCCAGTCATCATTACCTCGATAACATCAAACCTCATCGGCTTATCATATAATCCGTGCTGCTTCATATAGCAAAGTGCTGTCGCCATCAGCTTGCCCTGCTTGCGGCGCGTCACCGCTTCCGCCGGCGTGCCGTACGCCCCGCTCCGCCGCGTCTTCACCTCGGCGAACACCAGTGTCCCGCCCTGGGAGGCCACGATATCGACCTCCCCCGGCCGGGCACGGTACTTCAGGGCCAGGATGGCGTAGCCCGCCGCCTTCAGATGTTCGGCGGCCGCCAGTTCTCCCGCGTTGCCGGTGCGGATATGCTCCATCGCCGCCCTACCTTTCGGCCACGTCGGCGATATACAGCTGGCTGTTCTTCGACAGGTCGATCTCCACGATCTTGTTCATCCGCTGCTTCTGCGCGTCGGCGATCACCCGCACCACCGGCTTGGTCTTGCTCTCGCGCGACATGTCCACCACCACGCCGATGTGGTTATTGCTCAGCCTCACCACCGACCCGATCGGGTACGGGGCGATATTGCCGGCGAAATGGTCGACAAGCTCGGGATCGAAATACATGCCGGCCGCCTTGGTGATGATCGCCAGCGCCTCATAGACAGGCACCGCCTTGCGGTATATGACATCGGAAGTCAGCGCGTCGTACACGTCCGCCAGGGCGACGATCTGAGCGAACTGATGGATCTCGTTGCCCTTGAGGCCGCGGGGGTAGCCGCTGCCGTCGAAGCGTTCGTGATGCTGGAAAGCGCAGTGGGCCGACATCAGGCTGACATCGGGGTTCTTGCGGAGGATATCGAAGCCGTATTCGGCATGCCGGCGCACCTCCTCAAGCTCGGCGAGGGTCAGCCGCTCGGTCTTGCTCAGTATCTCCGGCGGCACCATCAGTTTGCCGGTGTCGTGGAGCAGCGCCCCCACGCCCAGATCGCGCAGGCGCAGCTCGTCGAAGCCCAGGCTGATGCCCGTCAGCGTCGACAAAATGCACACATTGACCGAATGGTTGAAAAGATAATCGGCCTTGGTCCGCATATCGATGAAATTGACCAGCGTGCCGTGATTGCGGCACAACTCGTCAACCAGCGTATTGGCGACCTTCTTCGCCTCGCTGGCGTCGACCTTGCGGCCTAGCTTAATCTGCTCCATCACCTGCTTGGCACTCGCCACCGCCTCGACGCGAGCCTGTTCGCTGACCACATCGGGAACGTCGATATCGGCCGTCAGGTCGTCCTCGATATACACATACGTCACGTCGAGGGCGCGCAGCCGCCCGATGTAGCGGTCCTTCATCTCCAGCCCGGCATTGAGCAATATCTTGCCATCCGCCGTGTAAAGAGGTTTGGCCAGCTTCATCCCCGAAGTGACGTTCTCCAGCAATATCCGTCGCATAATAGCCCTCCAGTTTACCGTCTGCGCCGCTTCTGGTCAAGACGGTACACATAAGCCAGCACTTCGGCCACCGCCTTATACATCTCGGGCGGAATCTCCCGGTCCAGGTCCACCGCCATCAGCATGGATGTGAGTGTTCTATTGCGGTAAACAGGAACAGTATGCTTCTCGGCCGTGGCCAATATCTGCTCGGCAACGAGCCCCGCCCCCTTGGCGACGACCTTGGGGGCCTTGTCTTCCTTGCTGTCGTATCGGATAGCCACCGCTTCCTTGCGGGGCTTGTCGGTTTCGGCCATATGTCACCTCGGCGCTTACTTTTCGGTTGTGGCCACAACGGCGATATCCGCCACCGTCAGCTCGGACTCCGCCAGTGCGCCGCGCAGCTCGGGCAGCACGCCGCGGAACTCCTCGCCGGCCTCGCGGTTCGAGAACGTCACGCGAATGCTTAGCTGCTGCTCGCCGCGGAGGTGAAAAACCATATCCACCACCCCAAGGTTATCGGTGGCAACGCACATCCTCAGCCACGTCTCCCGCACCGGCGCCGCGGGATTATCCGCCTGCTCCCGGTCGCGGGAAATATGAATATACGCCGGATAAGCGCGCCCGTCCGCAAAAAACACCGGCATGGTGATCACCAGGACCTTCTGCCCGCCCGGCGTATCTGCGGCCGATTGCTTGGACGAATTAATCGCGCCAGCCATTTCCCGCAGCGTCCGGCTCGCCTGCTCCAGCGTCTCCGTCGGCATCTTCAGCCACGGCAGGCTGTCGGCGACCTTCTGCCACACCAGCGCCTCCTGAAGCTCAGGCAGGCTGTGGAGAGCCGCCGCCTGGCGCACCGTATCCGGGATCGAGCGGCTGAGCGCCGCGGCCGCCTTTTCGATTTGCGCCCGCACGGCCGGCGCCTTGATATCCTCAGGAAGCTCGGCCAGCAGCGCCTTGGCCAGCGCGAGCGGCGTCGTCTCGTCCTCCGGAGTTGCGATCAGCTGGCGAACCAGCGTCATCAGCCGAGCGGTCAAATCGCCGCTCTCGCCGAGGGCGCGGGCAAAGACCGTCGCCGCCGCCGCCGTCTCCGGCATGAGGCCTTCCGGAAAAGCCTTGCTCAAAAGCGCCGCATCGGCCATCGTCTGCGCGAAAGCGGCCGTCGTTTCCCCGCCGCTCCGCGCCCCGCGCACCATCGCCGCCAAACCGCGCTGCACGACAGTATCCGCCCCCATCGCGGCGCGGCCGAGGTTCTGCGCCTCCTTGGCCGCCTCCGCAGGCAGTTCCCCCGCAAGCTTGTTAAACTCCCCCAGCGTCTTGCCGAGGGCGTCGAGAAGCATTTTGATGTTGCCGTCCGCAATCAGTTCGACCGTGCTGCGGAGAGCCGCCTGCGAAGACGCCGCCGGCCCGTTCGTCGCTTCGGCCTGGCCGCTGATCGAGGCGGTCGCAGCCGGGTCGACCGGCAAACCGGCATTAATCTTCATCAAATAGACTCCCCTCCCCTCTTACCGGCGCGAAACTCCGCCGGTGGATGGCGCACGGACCGACTCTGCGCAGGGCCGCGAGATGCTCCGGCGTGCCGTAGCCCTTGTGGCGGGCAAACCCGTAGCCGGGATACTCCGCGTCGAGGGCGGCCATAATCCGGTCGCGCTCCACCTTGGCGATTACCGAAGCGGCGGCGATCGACGCGCTCAGCGCGTCGCCGTCGATGATCGCCTGGTGAGGCACGGCAAGAAACTTCAGCGGCACCGCATCCACCAGCACCGCCTCCGGGGCGGGTTCCAGGCCGGCCACGGCCGCGTACATGCCCTGGACGGTCGCCTGGTAAATATTGATGCGGTCGATATCCTCCACACCTACGACAACATGGCTCACCGCCACCGCCGACGCCTTGATGCGCTCATACAGGTCTTCCCGCTCCGCCGCCGTCAGCTTCTTCGAATCGTCGAGCCCCGGCAGGCGGCACGCGGGCGGCAGGATAACAGCCCCAATCACCACCGGGCCGGCAAGCGGCCCCCGGCCGGCTTCGTCCACGCCCGCCACCAGCATCCGGCCCTGCCCATAGAGCGCCCGTTCGTACATAAAAAGCTTATCGAGGCGGCGTTCCTCCGCGGCCGCAGCCTCCCGCCGGCGTCGCCAGCGGGCCACCAGCCTGGCCACGGCCGCCCGCGGATCGGCGCACAGCATATCTAGCGTCTCAGGGGCAACTTCATCGACGGCCAGCATCGCCGCCGCCTCAGCCACCGTCATCCGACCGTTAGCCACGGCTCTCCCTCCGAACGGCGAAAAATATATGTCCTAATAGTATTCTTGGCCTTCAACCCAAATCCTGCCGACCGGTTGCCGATAAAAAAGCCGGCTCGCAGAGCCGGCTTCCTTCATTCTACCCTAATTCGGGCGGCAGATCGAGTGTGAACCGCCCCAGCTTGCCGTCGCGGAACTCGCTCAGCACGATCCGGCCAGCCTTCTCGTAGTCGACGACGCCGCCGCTTCTCAGGCAGCCGCGCCTCGTCCCGACAAGCGCCAACAGTTCCAGCCCGTCCTCCGGCAGCGACCCGGTCAGGTTGTAACGGGCGGCCAGCCGGTCGGGGTAATCGTTGCGCAGCATGTTCAGCAGCAGCGCCACCACCTTCTCCCGGTCGAAGACCTCGTCGCTGATCGCGCCGGTCACCGCCAGGCGGAAGGCCGCCTCCTGGTCTTCGAGCTTGGGCCACAGCACACCGGGCGTATCCAGGAGTTCGAGATTGCGGCCGATCTTCAGCCACTGCTGCCCGCGGGTGACGCCCGGTTTGTCGCCTGTCCGCGCCGTCGCCGTACCCAGCAGGCGGTTAATCAGCGACGACTTGCCGACATTCGGGATACCGAGAATCATCGCCCGCACCGCCCGCGGCCTGATGCCTTTGGCGGCCAGTCTGGCCAGCATCGGCGCCGCCGCCTTCTCCACCCTCGTGGCGAGCTGTTTCGTGCCGCCGCCGCCCAGCGATTCCACCGCGATTCCCTCCCGGCCCTGGGCGCGGAAAAAGGCCAACCACCGCTCCGTCCCATCCGGATCGGCCAGGTCAGCCTTATTAAGCACTACCACCCGCGGCTTGTCGCCGACCACCTCGTCTATGACCGGGTTGGCGCTGGCGGCCGGGATGCGGGCGTCCAGCAGCTCGATAGCCACGTCCACCAGTTTGAGTTGTTCGCGGATCATCCGCTGGGCTTTGGCCATGTGGCCGGGAAACCAGTTGATATGCATTGTCTTATACTTCACAACCCATGTCAAAGAATTGTCAGGGTGGATGTTCGAAAAAAATGTCAGCTAGTGTACGAGAAAATGCCAGAGAATGCACGCCAATGTCAGATGGTTTAGGGTAGGGATTTAAGGTGTTCCATCGGCCAGAAGACGAACACTGCCTTGCCTTTTATCAGCTCGTTGCTCACAAACCCAACGTCGCGAAACCGGCTGTCTTCCGAGTTGTTGCGGTTGTCGCCCATTACAAAAATGTGGCCTGCCGGCACGGTAACCATCGCGAACGAGCCCCTGGTTTTTTCGAGTATATAGGTCTCGTTCTGCAGCTGGCCGTTGAGAAACACCCGGCCTTCCTTGATTTCAATAGTGTCGCCCGGCACGCCGATGACGCGCTTGATAAAGTCGCGGCTGGGGTCGCGCGGGTAGCGGAAGACGACGATTTCGCCCCGCTCGGGGGTTTTGAAGCGGTAGAGGAATTTATTGACGACCAGCCGTTCGCCGTTCACGAGGGTCGGACGCATCGACGGTCCCTCGACCATGTAAAGTTCGACGATGAAATAGCGGATGAAGAAGGCCAGGACTACGGCAATCAGGATTGATATTACCCAATCCTTGATTTCTTCGCCGAGAGAAGTTTTCAACGGTATACCTCCCTGCCGATTGGAAAACCTGGCTTTCGCCAAGTTTAGGGGTGTGGGCGGAAGCCAGGGGATGAAGAAAAAGGGACTGCTGCCAGTCCCATTTTCGCTAGCGTTTTTCCTTGATTCTGGCCGCTTTACCGGTCAGGTTGCGCAGGTAGTAGAGCTTGGCCCTGCGTACGACGCCGCGGCGCGCCACTTCGATTTTCTCGACGCGCGGCGAGTGGACGGGAAAGGTGCGTTCTACGCCGACGCCGTAAGAGATGCGGCGGACGGTGAAGGTTTCGCGGGCACCGCTGCCCTGACGCCTAATGACGGCGCCTTCGAAAACCTGAATACGCTCACGGGTGCCTTCCACGACTTTTACGTGGACGCGGACGGTGTCGCCGGGATTGAATACCGGGATGTCGCTGCGCATTTGTTCCTGTTCGAGTGCTTTGATAATGTCCAAGGGGGTTCCTCCTCATACTAGACGTTCATGCCGCAGCGGGCAGCGGACCGTCCGTTTTACACAGTGGATTATAACATATGTTTGCCGAATTGACAACAATTATTCCCTTTGGCCGCCGTTATCCCACCAGGCGGCGCCGAGCAGGCGGTCGAGGATGATGGCGACCGCGGCCCTGACGGGCAGATGGTTGTATTCGCCCCGGCCCCAGATGGGTTCGAGGATGTGGTCGAAGCTGGCCATCACTTGCTTGTCGATGCCCCAGCCGGTGCCGAAGAGCAGCAGGCACGGCCGGTCGTCATCCTGAAGTCGGGCGCGGAGGCCGACGTAGCTGACGGTGTTGGCGTAGCGGCGGGCGTCGGTGGTGACGATGACGGGGGGCCGCCCGGTTTCGGCGGTTATTGCCGCGACGGCTGCAGGGATGTCGGGGACGATGTCCAGCACCGACAGGGCTTCGCGCCGGTCGGGGTTGTATTCGCCGCCATAGCCGTCCCGCCAGTAGGCGAGGATGTCGCGCGCCAGGTCGGCCTGGCTGTCGTGGGGGTGGATGACGAAGTAGCGGGCGACATCGTAGGTCCGCGCGGTGCGGGCGATGTCGTGGATATCGAAGTTGGTGATGGCGGTGGCGACCGTTTCGCCGTTCTTGTTATATATGGGGTAATGGACGAGGCCAATGTATACGGGGGCGGCCATGTCAGCCTCCCTCCCGCTCGGCGAGGATTTCTTTCAGCAGGACGGCGTCCATGCCTTCGAGCTCGATTTCGTCCAAGAGGTCGGGCCGGACGGCCAGGGTCCGCCTGAGCGATTCCTTGCGGCGCCAGCGGGCGATTTTGGCGTGGTCGCCGGAGACAAGTATCTCGGGGACTTCCCAGCCTCTGAATTCGCGGGGCCGCGTGTATTGCGGGTATTCTAGGAGGCCGCCGGCGAAGGAGTCGTGCTCGGCGGCGTCGGACGCGCCGAGGACGCCGGGGATCATGCGGGCGACGGCATCGGCGATGACCATTGCCGGCAGTTCGCCGCCGGTGAGGACATAGTCGCCGATGGAGATTGCTTCGTCGACGAGATGCTCTTTGACCCGCTCGTCGACGCCTTCGTAGTGCCCGCAGACGAGGACGAGGTGGTCGTAGCCGGCGAGTTCGCGCACCTTGGTCTGGTCGAAGCGGCTGCCGCCCGGACAGAGCAGGATGACGCGCCGCCGCCCGCTGTCGTCGCCGGTGAGGCTTTCGACCGCCAGGAACAGCGGATCGGGCTTCATGACCATGCCCGAGCCGCCGCCGAAGGGGTAGTCGTCGACGATGCGATGCTTGTCGAAGGCGAAGTCGCGGGGGTTGGTGACGCCGATGGTCAGGTGGCCGGCGTCGCAGGCCCGTTTGATGATGCTGTGGCCGAGCGGGCCGGCGAACATCTCGGGGAAGAGCGAGACAATGTCGATGCGCATGTCAATCCCATTCTTCCTGCAATCTTACTGTCATCTTGCCGCCGGGGATGTCGATCTCTTTAACGACGTCCTTGATGGCGGGGATGAGGAGGGGTTTTTGGCCCTCCCGTTCGGTGATGTAGACGTCGTTGGCGCCGGTGGGCAGGACGTCGGTGACGGTGCCTAGGCTGACGCCGGCTTCGTCGAAGACGCTGAGGCCGATGATGTCGAAGATGTAATAGTGGCCTTCAGGCAGCTTGACAAGGTCGGCGCGGCCGACCATGAGCAGCTTGCCTTTTAGGGTTTGGGCGGCGTCGCGGTCGTCGATGCCGCGGAATTTTATGTGGATGTACTGGTTGTGGTATTTGACGCTCTCGATGTCGAGGGTACGGCCGTCCTCGAACTGGACTTTCTTCATCGACCGGAAGCGGTCGGGGAAATCGGTCAGCGGGACAACACGAACGTCACCCCGCACGCCGTGCGGGGCAACTGCCTTGCCTATTGCTATGAGTTTCGCGTCAGTCATGGCTAAGAGCGAAAAGCGATGATTTTGCCGTCTTCGAGCAAAATCTCGGCAGCCATTATTTCATGCAGGTTGTCGCCGACGCTGACCGTGATCGTTCTTTCCATGGTGCCCTGGACGATTTCCGCGCCGATTTCGAGGGCCGCCGTTTCCTTGAGCTTTTCGGTCATGTGGGTCTTGAATTCGACCCGCTTGGCCTTCTCGGCGTCGATCTGCTGGCGCAGCATGGTGAGTCCCTGGGCGTCAACCCTGGCCTGCTCGGTCAGGACGCGCTTGGCGTGGAATTCGATCTGTTGCAGCTCCATATCGGCTTTTTGGATGGCGTCCTGGATCTCGGCCGCCATCTGGCCCTTGAGCTGCTCGGTGACTTTGGCTTTGACGGACACCGGGCATTTCAAAGTCATGCTTTCCATTCTGTTCAGCACCTTTTCAGATGATTTCCACCATGACCCGCTGGTTGTCACGGGTGGCCGCGGCTTTGACGACGGTGCGCAGCGCTTTGGCGATGCGGCCCTGTTTGCCGATGACCTTGCCCATGTCTTCCGGCGCGACCCTGATCTCGTAGACGGTGACGCCTTTGTCGTCAGTGGCCGTGACGCTTACCTGACCGGGGTTTTTGACGAGGGATTTGGCGATAACTTCTATCAGTTCTTTCATTAGTTATCACGCCTCTTTCTTGGAGCGCTTGACTTCATCCCACTTTTTCATGATACCGGCCTGGCCGAAGAGATCTTTTACGGTATCGGTGGGTTGCGCGCCTTTCTGCAGCCACTCGATGGCCTTTTCCTCATCGATTTTGATGATGGCCGGCTCGGTGGTGGAGTCGTAGTGGCCGAGGGCTTCGATGAACCTGCCGTCCCGCGGGGAACGGGCGTCGGCGACGACTACGCGGTAGAAGGGGCTTTTCTTGGCACCCATACGTTTGAGTCGAATTTTGACCGCCATTTTACAATTCACCTCCTTTATAAAATAACCAATTAGCTGGGTTTTATCGCATGAAAGGCAGTTTGAAGCCGCCTTTTTTGCCGCTTTTCTGGTGCTGCTGGAGCTGCTTCATCATCTTGCGCGCGTCGGCGAACTGTTTTAGAAGTCGGTTGACGTCCTGGACGCGGGTGCCGCTGCCGGCAGCGATGCGCTTGCGGCGGCTGCCGTTGATGATGTTGGGGTCGCGGCGCTCTTTCTTTGTCATGGAGCGGATGATGGCTTCGACTTGTGTGAGCTGCTTTTCGTCGAATTCGGCGCCCTGCAGCTTTTTGGTGAGGCCGCCCATGCCGGGGATCATGCCGAGGATCTGGTCGATGGAGCCGAGTTTGCGGACCTGCTGGAGCTGATCGAGGAAGTCGTCGAGGGTGAATTCTTCTTTGCGGAGTTTTTTCTCCAGCGCCTGGGCCTTGTCGAAGTCGATGGCCTGCTCGGCTTTCTCGATGAAGCTGAGGACGTCGCCCATGCCGAGGATGCGTGAGGCCATGCGGTCGGGGTGGAAGGGCTCCAGGGCTTCGAGCTTCTCGCCCATGCCGGCGAACTTGATCGGGCAGCCGGTGACGGCTTTGACGGACAGGGCCGCGCCGCCGCGGGCGTCGCCGTCGAGTTTGGTGAGGATGACGCCGTCGAGGCCGAGGTCGTTGTTGAAGCTTTCGGCGACGGTGACGGCGTCCTGGCCGGTCATGGCGTCGACGACGAGGAGGATTTCGTGCGGCCGGACGGTCTGTTTGACGGCTTTGAGCTCGTCCATGAGCTCGGCGTTGATGTGGAGGCGGCCGGCGGTGTCGATGAGGACAATGTCGTTGGCGTAGGCCTGGGCGTGTTCGATGGCTTTCTTGGCGATGACGACGGGCTTTTCCTGGTCGCCGAGGGTGAAGACGGGTATTTCGAGCTTTTCGCCCAGCACTTCGAGCTGCTTGATGGCCGCCGGACGGTAGACGTCGGCCGCGACGAGCAGGGGGCGCTTGTTCTGCTTTTTGAGCAGGAGGGCGAGTTTGCCGGCAGTGGTGGTTTTACCTGCGCCCTGGAGGCCGACGAGCATGACGATGGTGGGCGGCTTGGGCGAGATGGCGATACGGCTCTGGGTGCCGCCCATAAGGGCGGTGAGCTCGTCGTTGACGATTTTGATGACCTGCTGGGCGGGGGTGAGGCTTTCGAGCACTTCGTGGCCGACGGCCCGTTCCTTGACTTTGGCGACGAAGTCTTTGACGACTTTGAAGTTGACGTCGGCCTCCAGGAGGGCCATGCGCACCTCGCGGAGGGCATCGCTGACGTCGGACTCGGACAGTTTGCCACGGCCCCTGAGCTTTTTGAATGTCTGCTGCAGTTTATCGGCCAAGCCTTCGAATACCATGAGGGGCCTCCTTTCAGCGGTCGGTCAGTTGGTGGAGAAGATCGAGAGCCTGCCGCGTCTCGGGCAGGCTGCGGGCTTCCGCCGGCAGGGCTTCGAGGCTGGCGCGCACCTGGGCGATGACGGCCAGGTCGCGGCGGTGGCGCTCGACGAGGCCGAGCTTTTCCTCGTATTCGGCGAGCAGCTGTTCGCCGCGGCGGAGAATGTCGTGGACGGCCTGGCGGGAGACCTGGAATTCCTCGGCGATCTCGGCGAGCGAGTCGTCGCCGAGGTAGTGCATTTCGATGCAGCGCTGCTGCTTGTCGGTAAGCAGCGCGCCGTAGAAGTCGTACAATTCGGCTATCCTGAGTACCTTATCGAGCATGTCGTTTAACCTCGCTGACAAGGTGAATACCTTTACACCTGATTAGTATAGAGGAAAATGCGGCGACTGTCAAGGGTTGAAGGTTGACAGGGAAAGACATATCAGCGCTAAAAATTTTTTGTGAAAGCTGGGTCTTTGGATGAGTTGCGTACTCTTTGCAAGGTCATATTGCAGGTTATGTCGGAAAAGTGTCGAAAAGGCTCATATCAAAGGGGGGCGATAGCATGACCTCATTTAAAGTATCTGCGGATATCGAAGCTATTGACCTGATTTTGGATGTTTTGGAACATAACCCTACAAAAAACTCCTCTAACGTAATCGAGACTATAAAGAGGGAGTTGCTACTACCTCACGATTCAATTATGGACTCACTATATGAGCATCCTTTCATTCTTACGAAATGTGCCTATGCGTTATCATTAGGACTTGGAAATAATATTGGAATAGAACGCAGAAAGCGGCTAGGAAAAATGTATGGGCAATATTTCAACATGAAGGGGCAGTTTATTCGGATTCGTAAGTTCCTTTCAAGCGGTGGTTATTATTACGGACGTACCGTTGAAACATCAAAAGGGATATATACGTTTTGGGGCTATGAGCCAATATTAATTACGAAGTCCAAAGAAACGCCTTTCCCAAATTGGTTCGTGCACATGACTCGTCAAGAGGTAAGAGTATTATCATCTTTAGCACTCTCAACTGAAATTGGAACATTAACATTTCAACCGTCCGATGAGTGTTACGATGTACCGTACGATTTAGTTATGAATAATGAGACAAGATTTTCTGAAAATGCATTGCGTCGCGCCCAAGCAGTTACGTGTATGCTAGCAAGACTAAGCGCTAAAGAGTTTTGGGGGTATAAAAACAGTTATCAGATTTCGGTTCCTTACGAGTTTTCGTCTACAGTCAATAAACCTGAAAAAATACATAATATATATAACTCTTTTAAAGAGTCAAATCGGTTAGTTGTAAGAACATGCTTCCTTTTATTAAAGGCACAGACTCTTTGGAATGACCCTAGGCGGATATACGGCGAAGACGCATGTGCAAATCTTTTTTTTGGTATTGAAGGATGCCTTAAATTGATTAGTAAAGATCGGGCCAAATTAAGGACTTTCGAAATAAAACCTGTTCTTGAGCACATCTATGAAGTATTTAAGCATGCCCCTGGCTATGTCTACATGTTGCAAGACGTTTACGAAAAACGCATACAAATTGTTCACCCTGAGTCTCGAACTGGAACATCTTGGGTTCCTGAACTCGATAGTGAAGATTTCTATGAAAACTATGAAATGGCAGTAGACCTAATTTATTATGCTATAACTGGAGAATTACTACCGAGACAACTATAAATTCACCCCCCTCTCCCCTACGGATCCAAAAACAATGAAATGCCGGGACCGTTCAGAAGGCCCCAGATGCTAGGCAGGGCGAGCATGCGCAGCGACGCGTACTTGGGCGTACGCTAGCAAGCACGCGCAGCCCTAACAACGCAGATGGAGCCTTATGGGCGGTCCCCAAGTACCAAGGAGAAGAGAATGTATATTTATCTTGATTTTGTGCCCCACTTCACCTGCGCCTGCTGCGGCACGTGCTGCCGCAACGACTGGCTGGTGACGGTGGACGAGGCTGGCTATAAACGCAACCGCGATTTTTTTGCGCGGACGGGCCGCGAGGTGGAATTTCAGGCGGCTTTTACGCCGCTGACGGGAAAGAGGGCCGCCGGGGAGTATGCGGCGATCGCCAAGCGGTTGGGCGGCGGCTGCTGGTTTTTGCGGGAGGACAACCTGTGTCTGCTTCACCGCGAGGCGGGGCACGAGCACCTGGACGGGGTGTGCCGCCTTTTTCCCCGTTACCCGATGCGGACGGCGCGGGGCGTGGAGGTGACGCTGAGCTTCAGTTGCCCGGAGGTGCTGCGGCTGGCGGAGAGGACGGAGCCGCTCAATGTGGTCCGCGCCGAGGAGCCGCCTATCCCGCTTGAAGCGGACGGCTACACGGCCGAGGTTTTCCCCGGCCAGCAGCCGCTCCATAGCGTGCTGGGGTATTATTTCGAGCTTGAGCATCATTTCATCGATATTATGCAGTGCCGCGGCCTGACTGTGGCGGCGCGGCTGGATTTCCTGGCGGCGACGGCGGCATCGCTGGCCTCCCTCCCCTCTTCCCCATCCGTTGGCCGGGAGGTCGACCGGCTGATCCGCGGAAACTACGACCGCCTGGATGCGGCGGAGGCCGCCGGAGTGGCGGCGCTCGCCCCGGCGGATATCCTGCTGGAGCATTTTTTCGTGAATCTGATTTTCAAGAAGGTGTTTTATCTCCACGGCTTGCCGGGGGCGACGCGGCTGCTCCAGGCTTTGTGGCATCGCCTCGCGACCGCCGGCGCGGGCGGCGAGACAGGCCGGCTCGACCGGGTGAAGGCGGCGGTGATGGCGGCAGAGCTGGAATACTGCCACAACCGCGCGGCGCTGCTGAAGATAGCCGCGGGCAGGTAAATTAAAATCTATTGCAAGTACCTAAATGCATATAATGCAAACAAAAAGCACCGGGATAAACCCGGTGCTTCGTTTATTCGTTTTCTCGTATTCTTGCGCCGTCGACCGTTCAGAAGTGCCCAGATGCAAGGCGCACCGGAGGATGACACCGGAAGCGTACACGGACGTACGCTGAGGATGGCAGCCGAGGAGCAACGCCGCAGATGGGCGCTTATGGGCGGTCGCCCTATATTATTTGGAGCCGAAGAGAGCGTCCGCGAAATCTGAGGCTACAAATGGCCTGAGGTCTTCCATTTTCTCGCCTACGCCGATCCATTTGACCGGCACGCCTAATTCGCTTTTGACGGCGACGATGACGCCGCCTTTGGCGGTGCCGTCGAGTTTGGTGAGGACGAGGCCGCTGATTTCGACGGCTTCTTTGAAGAGCCGCGCCTGGCTGAGGGCGTTCTGGCCGGTGGTGGCGTCGAGGACGAGGAGGACTTCGTGGGGAGCGCCGGGCAGTTCGCGAGCGATGACGCGGTGGACTTTTTTGAGTTCTTCCATGAGGTTGGATTTGGTGTGGAGGCGGCCGGCGGTGTCGACGATGAGGAGGTCGGCGTTCCTGGCTTTGGCGGCCTGGACGGCGTCGAAGGCGACGGCGGCGGGGTCGGAGCCTTCTTTGTGGCGGATGACTTCGGCGCCGATGCGGCCGCCCCAGATTTCGAGCTGTTCGCTGGCGGCGGCGCGGAAGGTGTCGCCGGCGGCGAGGAGGACGCGGCGGCCCTGTTCGCGGTAGTAGTGGCCGAGTTTGGCGATGGTGGTGGTTTTGCCGACGCCGTTGACGCCGACGACCATGACGACGGTGGGGCCGGTTTCGGCTTGGCGGGGGGCGCCCTCCCCTGCCGCGAGGATGGCGGCGATACGGGTTTTGAGGAAGGGGACGAGGTCGTCGGGGCTGTTTATCTGTTTGGCTTTGACGCCGGCTTTGATGTCGGCGATGAGGGCGGCGACGGTTTTGACGCCGACGTCGGCGGCGATGAGGACGGCTTCGAGGTCGTCGAGGAATTCGTCGTCGATGGTGGCGTAGCCGCTGACGAGCTGCTCGATTTTTTCGGTGAAGCCTTTACGGGTTTTGGTGAGGCCTTCTTTAAGGCGGTCGAAGAAGCCCATGGTGCGTTAACCTGCCTTGTCCATAAATTTGACGGAGATGAGTTTGGATACGCCCGATTCTTCCATGGTGACGCCGTGCATGACGTCGGCGGCTTCCATGGTGCCTTTGCGGTGGGTGACGACGATGAACTGGGTGCTGCGGGCGTAGTCCTGTAAAAATTCACTGAAGCGCTGGACGTTGGCTTCGTCGAGGGCGGCGTCGATTTCGTCGAGGACGCAAAAGGGCGTGGGCCGGTACGACAGGAAGGCGAACAGGAGGGCGATGACGGTGAGGGCCCGCTCGCCGCCGGAGAGGAGGGCGAGGTTTTGCTGCTTTTTGCCGGGCGGCTGGACGACGATTTCGATGCCGGTGCCGAGGATGTCGTTGGGGTCGGCGAGGATGAGCTGGGCTTTCCCGCCGCCGAAGAGGCGGACGAAGAGTTCGCCGAAGTGTTCGTTGATCTGGGCGAAGGCGGCTTTGAATTGTTTGGCCATGGTGGCGTCGATGTCTTTGAGGATGGTGAGGAGGTAGTCTTTGGCGGCGGTGAGGTCGTCGTACTGGGTGCGGAGGAAGGTGTAGCGTTCCTGAAGGCGGGCGTATTCTTCGATGGCCGCGGGGTTGATGGGCCCGAGGGCTTCGATGTCGAGGGCGAGTTCGTCGACGCGGGCGGCGAGGATTGCGGGGTCGTCGTCGCGGAAGACGGCCTGGGCCTGCTCGCGGTCGAGGCTGAAGTGGTCGCGGAGCTGCTCGGTGCAGCTGGCGACTTCGTAGCCGTGTTTGGCGGCGAGGAGGTCGAGTTCGTGGAGGCGGGCCTGGCTGGCGTTCTGGCGGCGGCGCAGGTCTTTGACTTCGCGTTCGAGTTTCTGCTGTTTGGCGAGGATGCCGAGCTTGTCTTTGAGAACGGTGTCGCGGGTTTTCTCCTGGGCGGCTTTGTCGGCGGCGAGGGTTTCTTTGGCTTGGACGACGCCGGCGAGGTCGGCTTCGGCGCGGGCGATCTCCTGCGCTATTCTTTCGATGTCGCCGCGCTGGGCGTCGATCTGGCGATTGATGCGGCTTTCGGCTTGTTTATATTGTTCGCAGTTTACGGCGATCGCATTTACTTCCTGCTCTAAGGCGGAGAGTTTTATTTTGCTGTCGGTGAGCGCGCCGGAAATGGTTTCGCGGTCGGCCTGGAGCTTTTTGAGGTCTTCCTGCCAGCCGGCGATGAGGCGTTTGTGCTCGTTGTCGCGTTCTTCCATGAGGGCGATGGCGGCGGCGACGTCGGCCATTTTGGCGGCGATGGCAGCGGCTTCGCCGCGGCTGGCGGCGAGCTCGCCATCGATGGTGACGAGGGCGAGGTCGAGACGTTTGATTTCCTGGCCGGTTTTTTCGGCGTGGACGGTGAGTTCGGCCTGGCGGACTTCGAGGGTGCGGCGGCGGCCGTGGGCGGCGGCGATTTTTTCGTCGAGGGCGGCGATGTCGGCCTGGAGCTGGGCTGTCTGGCGGCGACGGGCGACGAGGTCGGTTTCGCGGGCGGCCATGGTTTCTTTGAGGGCGGCGATTTCGCCGCTGCGGCCAAGGAAGCTGGCTTCGCGCCGGCCGACGCTGCCGCCGGTGATGCTGCCGCCGGGGTTTATGAGCTGGCCGTCGAGGGTGACGATTTTGACGCCGAAGGCGGCGCCGCGGGCGATGCGGAGGGCGGCGTCGATGTCGGCGGCGACGATGGTGCGGGCGAGGAGGTAGTCGATTATCGGCCTGAAGCGCGGCTCGCATTCGACGAGACCGGCGGCGAAGCCGACTGAGCCTTGGGCGTGGGCGGCCGCTGTTTCGGCGTCTCTGGGGCGGGCTGGCTTGATGGTGCTCAAAGGCAGGAAGGTGGCCCGGCCGAGGTTGTGGTTTTTGAGGTGCTCGACGGCGGCTTTAGCGGTGTCGTCGCTGGCGACGATGATGTGCTGGAGGGCGCCGCCGAGGGCGGTTTCGATGGCGACGATGTGGGGATCGCGGACGGTGATGATTTCGGCGACGGCGCCATGGACGCCCTGCCGCCAGGGGCGGTCGCTTTTGAGGACGCTTTTGGGGCCGCGGCCGAAGCCTTCGTATTCTTCCTGCATGTCGCTGAGGACTTTGAGGCGGGAGGCGAGTTGGCCGATTTCGCCGGTGAGGCGGGCTTCGGCGGCTTTGTTGTCGCTGAAGGCGGCGTCTTGCTGGCGTTTGCGGTCGGCGAGGCCGGCGACGGTGGTGTCGGTGGCGGCGAGGTCCTGGTCGAGGGCCTGTTTCTCCCACTGGACGCTGCCTAAGGACTGGGTGGTTTCCTGGAACTGGCCGGCGAAGCTTTCCCGTTCTTTTATGAGCTGCCCTTCGCGCAGTTTTTGGCTTTCCTGGTCGCGTTCGAGGGTGCGGAGGGCGTTTTTCTGGGTGACGAGCTCCTGGAGGTGGCCGAAGGTTTCGTCTTTGGCGGCGTTGATTTTGCTCTGGGCGGCGTCGATGGCGGCGGCGGCCTGCTGAAGGGCCTGGTCCTGGCCGGCGAGGGCGGCGCGGAGTTCTTCGGCCTGGGCGTTTTTGCCGGTGTGGCTGGCCTGCCATTCCTGGAGGCGGGCGCGGGTTTCCTCTTTTTCGGTTTCGAGGCGGCTAATGTCCTGGATGACGCGGTCGCGGCTTTTCTGCTCCTGGCCGATGCGTTCGTTGAGGACGGCGGTTTTGCCGTCGAGGCGTTCGAGCTCGGTGGCGGTCTGGGCGAGGGCGCTTTCGGCGTCGCGCAGGCTTTCGTCGAGGGCGGCGAGGTTGTCGATGTATTTTTCTTTGTCGGTTTCGGCGACAGACAGCCTGGTGCCAACGGCGATGTCTTCGTCGGTGAGGGCGGCTTGTTCGAGGGTGACGGATTCAAGGTTTTTTTCGGCCTGGGTGAGTCTGTGGAGGAGCAGGGTGACCTGGCAGGCGGTCTGCTCGGCGGCGAGTTCGTTGTAACGGGCGGTGCGCTCGGCGCTTTCGGCCATGGGGCCGAGCTGGGTTTCGATTTCGGCGGTGATGTCGAGGACGCGGGTGAGGTTTTGCTCGGTGTCCTCGAGCTTGCGCAGGGCTTCTTTTTTGCGGTTCTTGTATTTGACGATGCCGGCGGCTTCCTCAAAGAGCAGGCGCCGTTCTTCGGGCTTGCTGTTGAGGACTTCGTCGATTTTGTTCTGGCTGATGACGGTCATGGATTCACGGCTGAGGCCGGCTTCGAGGAGGAGGTCGTGGATGTCTTTGAGGCGGCAGGGGGCTTTGTTGATGAAGTATTCGCCGTCGCCGGAGCGGAAGACGCGCCGGGTGATGGTGACTTCGTTGAATTCGAGCGGCAGGAGGCCGTCGGCGTTGTCGAAGACGAGTGATACTTCGGCGACCCCCAGCGGCCGCCGTTTGGCGCTGCCGGAGAATATGACATCCTCCATTTTGTTGCCGCGGAGGTTGCGGATGTTCTGTTCGCCGAGGACCCAGCGGACGGCGTCGGAGATGTTGCTTTTGCCGCTGCCGTTGGGGCCTACGATGGCGGTGATGCCGGTCTTGAATTCCATTTCGGTTTTCTCGGCGAATGATTTGAAGCCATAGGCTTCAAGTTTACGGAGCAACAAGCCCAAAACCACCCTTACTACTAGATGTAGTATCTATACCAAGTTTTTACCACGTCTTATTGTATATACGACATATTATCGAAAAACCCTGTTCTGCGCCGGGCGATATGCGGCGTCCGCAAAATAAAAAGAGGCTCATCGTGACGATGAACCTCTTAGACATCCTTTCCGCTCAACGCGGCTCGACGATGAACCGGATTGCGGTGCGCTCTTCGCCGTCGATGGAGATTTCGGTGAAGGCGGGAATTGTGATGAGGTCGATGCCGTTGGGCGCGACAAAGCCGCGAGCGATGGCAACAGCCTTGATGGCTTGGTTGACCGCTCCCGCCCCTACTGCCTGCACTTCGGCCGTGCCTCTCTCTCTGAGAACGGCAGCGAGGGCGCCTGCTACTGATTTGGGGTTCGACTGCGCGGAAACTTTGAGTACTTCCATGCTATAACCTCCTTGCGGTTGGAGCTTCGTTGGGTATAACCTATTCGCCATGTTTCCTAAAAATTCCTTCTTTGGTATTTTTTAAGTGCTAAATATCATCGCTTTATTTAGTATATATGTCAGATTGCGTTGTACGACGGCGATTTCGCCGCGCCGCGGCCAGTCGGGGACGAGCCGGCAGCCGGCTAGGCGATAGGTTTTTGCCCAGCCGAGGAGGTTGGCGTTGTTGATGCCCCGCACTGCCGAGGCGTCGCGGGGGTGGTGGCGGATGAGGATGGCGTCCGGCCGGGGGCGGCCGGTTTGCTCCAGGAGGCCGGCGATGAGGATTTTGAAGAGGTAGGCTTCGACCATGGCGCCGAAGGCGGGGTGGTACGGGCCGGCGAGGACGGCGCCGCCGCTGAGTTCGGCACTGGCCTGGAGACCTACTCTGATGGCGGGGATGCCGTTATTTTCGCAGGTGTTTTTGATGTAGGCGGCGCGGGCGACGGCGGCTTCGAGCGCGAGCGGCCGGTAGACGCCGGCGGCGGCCAGGGCGGCAAGTTCGGTGCCGGCGAGGACGACGGCGGGGTAGATGCGGATGAAGTCGGGGGCGAGCGCGAGGGTACGGATGGTGGTGGCGATGAGGCTGGGCCAGTCTTCGCCGGGGAGGCCGGGCATGAGCTGAAGGCCGCATTTGAGGCCGGCGGCCCTGAGGGCGGCGGCGGCGGCGGCGGTGTGGGCGGCGGTGTGGCCGCGGGCGGCGGCGGCGAGGACGGCGTCGTCGAGGGATTGGGCGCCGAGTTCGACGGTGCCGACGCCGTGGGCGATCAGGCGGTCGAGGGTTTGGCGGTCGATGGCGTCGGGGCGGGTGGAAAGGCGGATGGCGCTTATTTCGCCGCGGTCGAGGGCGGCTTTGGCGGGGGCGAGGAGCTCGGTCTGGCGGGCGGCGGGCAGGCAGGTGAAGGAGCCGCCGTAGAAGGCGATTTCCCAGGCGCCGTCAGGGCGCGGGGCGGCAAGGCACTCGCGGATGAGGGCGGCTACTTCCGCCCCGCCGGGCGGCCGGGCTACGCCGGTGATGGTGCGCTGGTCGCAGAAGACGCACCGGTGGGGGCAGCCGTGATGGGGGATGAAGACGGGGATGATGCGGTGTTTCATTGTTTCACATCCTGAAGAATATGCGCTTGGTGCGGTTGAAGGCAAAAAGGATGTTTAAAAGTCCCCGGTGGAGCTTTTAAACATCCTTCTGACGGTTTTAGTCGGTGGCGCCCAGTTGTTCGACCGCCCGGCCGGCGGCGCTTTGTTCGGCTTCTTTTTTGCTCCTGCCGGTGCCGGTGCCGAGACGGACGTCATTGACGCTGACGGCGACTGTGAAGGTTTTGCTGTGGTCGGGTCCGCTTTCGCCGATGACTTCGTAGCTGATTCTGGTGTCGCCGTTCTTCTGGGCGATTTCCTGGAGGATGGTTTTGTGGTCGCGCCCGAAGTCGCCGCCGGCCAGGGCGTCGAGTTCGCCGGCGAGCAGGGTGAGTACGCAGTCACTGGCGGCGGCGAAGCCGCGGTCGAGGTATACGGCGCCGACGATTGCTTCGAAGGCGTCGGCAAGGATGGAGTCGCGTTCTCTGCCACCCGAGGCTGCTTCCCCCCTGCCGAGGAGGAGGTGGCGGCCGATGCCGAGTTCTTTGGCCCTTCTGGCAAGGGTGGGCTCGCAGACGACGGCGGCCCGCGCTTTTGTGAGCTCGCCTTCGGGGAGGTCGGCAAAGCGGCGGTAGAGGTGTTCGCTGATGACGAGGTCGAGGACGGCGTCGCCGAGGAATTCCAGCCGCTGGTTATGGGCGAGGCTGCCTGTTTTGCGTTCGTTGGCGTAGGAGGTGTGGATGAGAGCCTGCTTCAAGAGGTCCGGGTCGGCGAAGGTCTGGCCGAGTTTATGGCCGAGGTCGTCCAGTGTGCCGCTCTCCTGCCGGCTGTCCATGATATTAGCCGACGTACTTTTTGACGAGGATGGTGGCGTTGTGGCCGCCGAAGCCGAAGGAGTTGGAGATGGCGACGTTGACGACCTGTTTGCGGGCTTTGTTGGGGACGTAGTCGAGGTCGAGTTCGGGGTCGGGGTTGTCGTAGTTGACGGTGGGGTGGATGATGTCGTTCGCTACGGTGAGGGCGCAGGCGATGCATTCGATGCCGCCGGCGGCGCCGAGGAGGTGGCCGGTCATGGATTTGGTGGAGCTGACGGCGAGTTTTTTGGCGTGGTCGCCGAAGAGCGATTTTATGGCGAGGGTTTCGTTTTTGTCGTTGAGGGGGGTCGAGGTGCCGTGGGCGTTGACGTAGTCGACGTCCTCGGGTTTGAGGCCGGCGTCGGCGATGGCTTTGGCCATGACTTTGGCCTGCTGGGCGCCTTCGGGGGCCGGGGCGGTGATGTGGTAGGCGTCGGCGTTGGTGCCGTAGCCGGCGAGTTCGGCGTAGATTTTGGCGCCGCGTGCTTTGGCGTGGTCGAGGTCTTCGAGGATTACGACGCCGCAGCCTTCGCCCATGATGAAGCCGTCACGGCCGCTTTCGAAGGGCCGGGAGGCTTTTTCGGGTTCGTCGTTGCGGGTGGACATGGCTTTCATGGAGCTGAATCCGGCCATGGCGGCCGGCGAGATGGTGGCTTCGGTGCCGCCGCAGACCATGATGTCGGCGTCGCCGCGCTGGATGATTTTGAAGGCTTCGCCGATGGAGTTGGTGCCGGTGGCGCAGGCGGTGACGACACACAGGCAGGGGCCCTGGAGCCCGTAGGTGATCGAGGTGAGGCCGGAGGCCATGTTGGCGATCATCATCGGGACGAAGAAGGGGCTGACGCGGTTGGGCCCTTTATCGAAGAGGACTTTGTACTGGTCGTGCAGGGTTTCCATGCCGCCGATGCCGGTGCCGATAATGGTGCCGGCGCGGTCGCGGTCAATTGCGGTGAGGTCGAGTTTGGCGTGGTCGAGGGCCATCCGGGTGCAGGCGATGGCGAATTGGGTGAAGCGGTCCATACGGCGGGCTTCTTTTTTGTCCATATAGCTGCCCGGATCGAAGCCTTTGACTTCGCCGGCGATCTGGGTGGCGTATTCGCTGGCGTCGAACTGGGTGACTTTCGATATCCCCGATTTGCCGGCCAGAAGGGCGCTCCAGAATTCATCGAGGTTGTTGCCGACCGGCGATACCGTTCCCATACCGGTTATTACGACTCGCTTTTTCACGGGTTTCACCTCACGTTAGTCATTAGTATCTTCGGCTTCTTTGAGAAGGCGGGCGAATATTTCTTTGACAGGCAGAATGGCGTCTATTTTATGAATGTACTCGCCGGTAAATACCAGACCTGTTTCCGTATCACCTTGCTGGGCCCTGATAAGGGCTTTGATGATGCAGAAGTTGCGTTCGCAGTGTTTGAGGCATGCGTCGCAGGAGTCTGGAACGGCGACTGTACCTTCAAGTATTTTCTCGGCATAGGGGTTTTTTACGGCCCGCCCGGGCAGACCGACCGGACTTTTGATGAGGACGACGTCTTCCGGTTTGGCTTTGAGGTAGAATTCCTTAAGGGCGGGGGCGGCGTTGGATTCTTCGCTGGCCATGAAGCGGGTGCCCATCTGCACGCCGTTTGCGCCGAGCTTGAGCGCTTCGACGATGTCGCTGCCGTGGATGATGCCACCGGCGGCGATGACGGGTATTTTGACGGCGGCCCTGACTTCGGGGACGATTTCTTTCATGGAACGGTCGGTGCCGAGGTGCCCGCCGGCTTCTTTGCCTTCTACGACGACGGCCGAGGCGCCGAGCGATTCGGATATTTTGGCCAGTTTGGCGCTGGAGACGATCGGGACGATGGGTGTGCCGGTTTCTTTGCCGATACCGAACATGTCACGGGAAAAGCCGGCGCCGGCGACGACGACGTCGATGCCTTCTTCGATGGCTGTGCGGACAAGGTCGGGAAATACCCTCGCTGCGACCATGGCGTTGATGCCGATGAGTCCTTTGGGGGTGAGCGACCGGGCGAGACGGATTTCGTAGCGCAGTTCGTCCAGTGTCATGCCGGATGCTGCGATGAGGCCGATGCCGCCCGCTTCGCCTACGGCGGCCGCCAGCCGGGCTGTGGATATCCTGATGGCCATGCCGCCTTGGATGATGGGCACGCGCGCAACCAGGTTCCCTATCCTTAGTTCAGGAAGTTTCAAGAAACAACTCCTCCATTCGCCGGACAATTACCCTCAAGAAAGTCCCGCGAAACATATTCCACGGGACTTTCTTCTTTTAGGTAATTTTTTAACCCTGCTTTTCCTTGTCTATGTACTCCACAGCGTCTCTAACCGTCTTGATTTTTTCGGCGGCTTCGTCGGGAATCTCGATGTTGAATTCCTCTTCAAAGGCCATGATCAGCTCGACGATATCGAGCGAATCCGCACCCAGGTCGTCGATAAAGGTGGAATCCATAGTAACGTCGGCTTCGTCTACGCCGAGTTGTTCGACAACGATTTCTTTTACTTTGTCAAAAGTCGTCATATTGTTCACCTCCTTCCGGAACATCCTGGGTAGTCAGGTTACATTACCATGCCGCCGTCAACGTTTATTGTTTGGCCGGTAATATAGTTTGCCGCTTCGGATGCCAAAAATAACACGGCGTCCGCGACATCTTCCGGCTTACCCAGGCGACTGAGCGGTATCTTCTGGGCAAGGTCGGCTTTGGCCTGCTCGGGGATGGCTGCCGACATGTCGGTGGTTATGTATCCGGGGGCGACGGCGTTGACGGTTATGCCTCTGGCGGCGAGTTCTTTGGCCGCCGATTTGGTGAAGCCGATGACGCCGGCCTTGGCGGCGGCGTAGTTGGTCTGGCCGGCGTTGCCCATGATGCCGACGACCGAGGTCAGGTTGATGATTCTGCCGGCGCGTTGTTTGATCATGGTTTTGGCGACGGCTTTTGTGCAGTTGAACACGCCTTTGAGGTTGGTGTTCATGACGGCGTCCCAGTCGTCTTCTTTCATGAAGACGAGGAGGTTGTCGCGGGTGATGCCGGCGTTGTTGACGAGGATGTCGATGCGCCCGAAGGCGGCGGTGGCTGCTTTGACGAGTTCGCCGGCAGCCTGGGGGTCGGCCACGTCGGCCTGGAAGAGGATGGCGTCGCCGCCGGCTTGTTTGATGTCGTCGACCGTTTTTTCGGCGGCGGCGAGGTTGCCGGCGTAGTTAACGACTACTTTTGCGCCTTCCTGAGCGAGCCTGAGGGCGGTGGCCCGTCCTATGCCTCTGGAAGCGCCGGTTACAATTGCCACTTTCCCATCTAAAAGCATTTTAGCGAACCTCCTTGAAATAATCAAGGGTTTTTTGCAGGGATGCGTCATCTTCGACATTCAAGGTGACGGCGTCCTTGGCAATCTTCTTGGTAAAACCGGTAAGTACCTTGCCTGGACCGACTTCGACGAATATGGCGGAACCGAAGGCGGCGATGGCGGCAACGCAGTCTTCCCACAGGACGGGGCTGGCCGCCTGGCGGACGAGCGAGGCTTTGATGGCGTCGCTTTTTGTGACTATGCGGCCGTCGACGTTGGCGACGACGGGGATGGCGGCGTCGGCGACGGTTATTTTGTCGAGTTCGGCGGCGAGTTTTTCGGCGGCCGGTTTCATGAGGGTGCTGTGGAAGGGGGCGCTGACCGGCAGTGGAATGACCCGTTTGGCGCCGGCCTGTTTGAGGGCTTCGCCGGCTGCGTCGACGGCAGCGGCGGCGCCGGCGATGACTACCTGGCCGGGGCAGTTGAAGTTGACGGCCTGGACGGGGCCGGTCTGCTGTTCGGTTTTTTGGCAGATGGCGATGATTTCGTGGCGCTCTAGGCCGAGGACGGCGGCCATGCTTCCTTCGCCCAGGGGTACGGCTTCCTGCATGAATTGGCCGCGTTTGCGGACGAGGCGGACGGCGTCGGGAAAGCTGAGGGCGCCGGCGGCGACGAGGGCCGAGTATTCGCCGAGGCTGTGGCCGGCGACGATGGCCGGGGCGAGGCCTTTTTCGGCGAGGACACGGTGGCAGGCGACGCTGACGGTGAGGATGGCTGGCTGGGTGTTGAAGGTTTTGCGCAGTTCTTCTTCGGGGCCGCCGAAGCAGAGGTCGGTGATGGAGAAGCCGAGGGCGGCGTCGGCTTCCGCGAAGGTGGCGCGGGCCACGGGGTATAGGTCGTGGAGGTCTTTGCCCATGCCTACGGTCTGGGAGCCTTGGCCGGGAAAGACAAAGGCCGTTTTCGTCATTGTTTGTGTCCCCCTTTGCCGGTGGGTTTGGTATGGTTTACAGCCGGTTGAGACCGGCGAGCACGCGCGGGATGTCGCCGATGATTTCGTCGATGATGGCGGCGACGGGTTTGATTTCGGTTATCATGCCGGCTACCTGGCCGATCATGACCGAGCCGTTCTCGATGTCGCCGTCTACGGCGGCGGCTTTGAGCTTGCCGGCGCCGAGGCGGTCGAATTCTTCTATGGGGGCGCCGCGCCGGTCGAGGGCGGCGAATTCTTTGGCGAGCTTGTTGTCGAGGACGCGCACGGGGTGGCCGCCGGAGAGGCCGGTGACGACGGTGGAGCGTTCTTTGGCCCTGATGACGACTGCTTTGTAGTCGGGGTGAGCGGTACATTCCTGTGAGGCGACGAAGCGGGTGCCGATCTGGACGCCTTCGGCCCCGAGGGCGAAAGCGGCGATGACGCCGCGGGCGTCGCCTATGCCGCCGGCGGCGATGACGGGCAGTTTTACGGCGTCGGCGACCTGGGGGACGAGGGTCATGGTGGTTACTTCGCCGACATGGCCGCCGCTCTCCAGGCCTTCGGCGATGACGGCGTCGACGCCGGTGCGCTCAAGTCTGCGGGCGAGGGCTACCGAGGCGACGACGGGGATGACGCGGGTGCCGTTTTCTTTGAGAGCGCCGATGTATTCGGCTGGGTTGCCGGCCCCGGTGGTAATGACGGGGATTTTTTCGTCAAGCATGACCTGCATTACTTCTCTGACAAACGGCGACATGAGCATGATGTTGACGCCGAAGGGTTTGGAGGTAAGCGCCTTGGCTTTGCGGATCTCCGCGCGCAGGGGTTCGGGGGGCATGTGGCCGGCGCCGATGAGGCCGAGCCCGCCGGCATTCGAGACGGCGGCGGCAAGTTCGGCGGTTGCTACCCAGGCCATGCCTCCCTGCAGGATGGGGTATTCGATGCGCAGTAGCTCGCAGAGCCTGCTTTTAAGCAATAGTTTTATCCTCCTTGCACCACTTTATGACGCAGGAGGCGTAGGTCAGGCCGGCGCCGAAGCCGACGGCCACGATGATGTCGCCTTCTTTGATGCGGCCGTCGTCGATCGCCTCGCGCAAGGCGATGCCGATGGAAGCGGCCGAGGTATTGCCGTAGCGGTCGATGTTGACGATGACTTTATCCATCGGCATCTTAAGGCGTTTGGCGGCCGATTGGATGATGCGGATGTTGGCCTGATGAGGAATGAGCCAATCGATCTGGCTGGCGTCGACGCCGGCCGATTCCAGCGCCTTGAAGGCCGATTCGCCAACTGCTTTGACGGCCCATTTAAATACCTCGTTGCCGTTCATATGAACGAAGTGCTGGCGGTTGGCGACGGTTTCGGCGGTTGCGGGCAGGCGGGAGCCGCCGGCAGGCAGCTTGAGGAGGTCGCCGCCGGCGCCGTCGGCGCCGATGTTGATGCCGATGACGCCGCAGCCGGGCTGGCATTCGCCGAGGACGACGGCGGCGGCGCCGTCGCCGAAGAGGACGCAGGTGTTGCGGTCGGTGTAGTCCATGATGCGGCTGAGGGTTTCCGCGCCGATGACGAGGATTTTTTTATAAAGGCCGGTTTTTATGAACTGGGCGCCGGTGGCCAGGCCGTACATGAAGCCGGAGCAGCCTGCGGCCAGGTCGAAGGCTGCGGCACCCGTAGCTCGCAGGTTGGCCTGGACGAGGCAGGCGACCGAGGGGAAGAACATATCGGGGGTGGCGGTACAGGCAATGATGAGTTCGATTTCGTCGGGGCTGGTTTTGGCTTCGGCCAGGGCCCGCTCGGCCGCAATGGTAGCAAGGTCGGAGGTGGCCTGATCGGGTGCGGCGATGCGCCGTTCGCGGATGCCGGTGCGTTCGACGATCCATTCGTCGGAGGTGTCGACCATTTTTTCGAGGTCTTTATTTGTCAGTATTCTTTCCGGCACATAGGTTCCCAGGCCAAGTATTCCTACTCCCATTTCAGTCTTCATTGGCGATATTGCCCTCCTTCGCAATGTTTTCGCGGATGTGTTCGACTACTTTCTTTTCGGCGAATTCTTTGGCGACCCGCACGGCGTTTTTTATGGCTTTGGCTTTGGAGCTGCCGTGGCAGATTATGAATCCGCCGTCGACGCCGAGCAGCGGCGCGCCGCCGTATTCGGCGTAGTCGAGTTTTTTCTTGAGGCCGCGCAGGGCCGGGAGAACGAGGAGCGAGGCCGCTTTGGCCAGGAATCCGGCGTTTTTGATGGCGTCTTTGACGAGCTGAAGGATGGCGCTGGCCAGTCCTTCGCCGAATTTGAGGACGATGTTGCCGACGAAGCCGTCGCAGACGACTACGTCGACGCCGCCTTTGGGTATGTCGCGCCCTTCGACGTTGCCGATGAAGTTGAGTGTTTTGGCGTGCTGCAGGAGCGGGTATGTGGCGAGGGCTTGGTCGTTGCCCTTGGTTTCTTCTTCGCCGATGTTGAGGAGGCCGACGCGGGGTTTTTTGATGCCGAGGACGTATTCGGCGTATATGGAGCCCATGACGGCGCTCTGGAGGAGGTGCTTGGGTTTGGAGTCGGTGTTGGCGCCGGAGTCCAGAAGGACGGTGGTGCCTGAGAGGTTGGGCATGGGCGTGGCGATGGTCGGGCGTTCGATGCCCGCTATGCGGCCGAGGCCGAAGTGGGCGGCGGCTACGGCCGCACCGGTGCTACCGGCCGATATGACGACGTCGCATTCGCCTTGTTTGACGAGACGGGTGGCTACTACTACCGAGGCGTCTTTCTTTTTGCGGACGGCGGCGCCCGGATGGTCGGTCATTTCGATGACCTGGCTGGCGTGGTGGACGCTTATGCCGATGTCCCGCCAGTTGCCGGCGTTGTCGAGCAGGGGGATTAGCTTCGCTTCGTCGCCTACAAGGACGATTTGGCAGCGGTATTCACGGGCGGCGTCGATGGCGCCGCGAACGATTTCCTCTGGTGCAAAGTCCCCACCCATTGCATCAATGGCAACCTTCATTTTATCTCCCCTCATTGTCTAGTGAGACCATTATGAATTTTGAGCGGAATACTTCCTGTTTTTCGTTCCTAGTCTTTACCCAAACAAAATATTTATTGCCTCTTTTTTTGACGACTTCGGCTTTGGCGATGAGCTTTTCGCCTGATGCTACGGGGATTTTGTACTTGATGTTGGCGACGCCGGTGACGGCCGCCGGCGCGTCGAGGACGGCAAGGGCGAGGGAGTTGGCCTGGGCGAAGATGTAGTGGCCGCCCGCGACATGGGTTTTTTCCATGACCATGCTGTCGCCGACGGTCATGACGGAGATGCCGGACCGGCCGAGCTCAAGGTCGACGAGTTCGCCGATGACGTCACCGGTGCCGATGGCTTTGAGCTTGGTGCGCGCCGCCTCGGCCATCTGTTTGGTCCTTTCCCTCAGCTCGGGTATGCCGAGCGCCAGGCGGTCAAGCCTGATGGTCTGGACACTGACCCCCATCGCTTCCGACAGCGCTTCGTCGGTCATAAAGGGGCTGGTTTGCAGTTTTTCCAGCAGGGCTTCATGCCTGAGCTTTTTCTCGGGGCGTGTCACATTATCACCTTTTTTATCAGCAAGTATTATAACCTATTACTAGTATAGCGAGGGTTTTTGTGTTTTGCAAGAAAAAAACAAAGCAAGATAAAAATGGCATTTTGCCTTTTATCTTGCTCATTCGGAACCTTTTTATGCGGGGGTTACTCGGCGACTTTGACTACTTCCTTGCCTTTGTAGTAACCGCATTCGGGGCACACGCGGTGCGGCATTTTCATCTGATGGCACTGGGGGCACTCGACGTAGCCGGGAGCGGTGAGTTTCCAGTTGGCGCGGCGCTTGTCGCGACGGGCTTTGGACATTTTGCGCTTGGGTACTGCCATGGTCCGTATCCACCTCCTTGCGGGCGGGCTAAAGGGCCGCCGTTCGTGTCTTTGCATCGTTTTGGGATGCGCTATTTTTTCGGTAGTAATTTTTCCAGCGCCGCGAGACGCGGGTCGATGCTGGTGGTGACGCAGTCGCAGGGCGTTTCGTTGCGGTTTACGCCGCAGGTGGGGCACAGGCCGCGGCATTCTGCGTCGCAGAGCGCTTTGAGGGGCTCGGCGACGATGATAGCTTCGCGCACTATTTCGGCGATGTCGATTTCGTCGCCTTGGTAGACGAGCGCGTCCGGGTCGGTGGCGGCGGAGCCTGCTTCGCGAAAGGTTTCGCTGAAGGGGATGACCGCTTCGCGGGTGAAGTCGGCCAGGCAGCGGTTGCAGTTTAACCCGCCGGCGCCTTTGATGACGCCTGAGACGGCGAGCAGGCGGCCGGTGTTGACTGCTTCCCCGGTGACTTCGATCCGGCCGGTAAGCCAGAGTTCGCCGGCTGCGCCGGCAAGGTCTTCGACGGGGGTATGAAAACTAAATGATTGGCTGGCGCCAATCGCTTGTCGAAGCTGCGCGATGTTTATTTTCATCATTTTCCACCCTAACCCTCATTAATTATAGCGATAGGACCGGGGTTTGTCAAGAAATCGGCTTGTTATCGGTTATTATTCCCGTCGCCGGCCGTTTTCGCCGCTGGACAACGTATTTTCGAGGGGAAGAAAACGGGTTTTCTTCATTATAGATTAGGATGAAAAGAGGAGGGTCTCCCCTCCCCTATCCTGTTTCTCTTCGGTAGTTTCATTTTGCAGGCCGTTCAGAAGCCCCCAGATGCTAGGCGGCTCCGAGGACGCGAGCGACGCGTACTCGACGTACGCTAGCAAGCGCCCGCAGGAACAACAACGCAGATGGGGGCTTATCAACGGCCACTATGTTTGGTAACTTAAACCAGGTTGGCGCAGATTTGCTCTGTGTCTTTGGCAATAACCAACTCTTCATTGGTGGGGATGACGAATATTTTGACTTTGGCACCGTCGACGCTGATTTCGGCGGCTTTGCCGCGGATGTTGTTTTTGACGGGGTCGATGCGGGTGCCGAGGTATTCGAGGCCGAGGCAGATCTTGTCGCGCATGGAGATGGAGTTTTCGCCGAGGCCGGCGGTGAAGACGATGGCGTCGACGCCGCCCATGGCGGCGGCGTAGCCGCCGATGTATTTGCGGACTTTATAGGCGAAGACGTCGAGGGCCAGTTGGGCCCGCTCGTTGCCTTCGTTGGCGGCTTCCTCGATGTCCCTGAAGTCGCTGGAGATGCCGGAGAGGCCGAGGACGCCGGATTTTTTGTTGAGGTAGGTGTCGATTTGGTCGGGGGTCAGGCCTTCTTTTTTCATGAGGTAGGTGATGATCGCCGGGTCGATTTCGCCGCAGCGCGTGCCCATGACGAGGCCTTCGAGGGGGGTGAAGCCCATGCTGGTGTCTACGGATTTGCCGTTTTTGACGGCGGCAAGGCTGGCGCCGTTGCCGAGGTGGCAGGTGATGATCCGCAGGTTTGTCATGTGCTCGCCCATCATTTCGCCGGCCTTCTGGGAGACGAAGCGGTGCGAGGTGCCGTGGAAGCCGTAGCGGCGGACGCCGTATTTTTCGTAGGCTTCGTAGGGCAATCCGTAGAGGAAGGCGTGTTTGGGCATGGTTTGGTGGAAGGCGGTGTCGAAGACGCCGACCTGGGGAGTTTTCGGCATGAGTTCGGTGCAGGCGTTGATGCCGAGGATGTTGGGCGGGTTGTGGAGGGGGGCCAGGTCGATGCATTCTTCGAGGGCGTCCATGACTTGGGGGGTGATGAGGACGGAGTCGGCGAATTTTTCGGCGCCGTGGACGACACGGTGGCCGATGGCGTTGATTTCGGACATGCTTTTGAGAACGCCGTGGGCGGGATTGGTGAGGGCTTCGAGGACCATTTTGATGCCGATGCTGTGGTTTTTGATGTCAGCGGTAAGGACTACTTTTTCTTTGCCGGCGGGCTGATGGGTCAAAAGTGCACCTTCCAGTCCGATGCGCTCTACCAAGCCCTTGGCCAATACCGACTCGTCGGCCATGTTGAAAAGCTGGTATTTGATCGACGAGCTTCCGCAATTGACCACTAGGATTATCATGACAATTCCTCCAGTGCTGTTTCGTCATATCTGGTCTGACCACCAGACTACATATTCAGTTAGTTTCTTCGACACCAGTATTATTTTCCCTGCCTTTTTGTGAAACTATTATCAAAAATATGTATTGTCCTGGTGGAAGGATTTGGCGCGCCGCAGGGCGAAGGCTGTGGCAATTACGATGTTTTCGGAGGTGTCCGGGTATGCGCGCGGTCGGTATTGTGGCTGAGTATAATCCGTTCCACAACGGGCATCGCTTTCATGTGGAGGAGACGCGCCGCCAGGCCGGCGATGCGGCGATTGTGGCGGTGATGAGCGGCAATTTCGTGCAGCGCGGCGAGCCGGCGCTGTTCGATAAGTGGACCCGCGCGGAGATGGCGGTGCTCGGGGGCGTGGATGTGGTGCTGGAGCTGCCGGCGGCGTTCGCGGTGCGCAGCGCCCAGTTTTTTGCGGCCGGCGCGGTCCGCCTCCTCGCTTCTCTCGGGGTGGTGGACAGGCTTAGCTTCGGGGCGGAGCATCCTGATCTCGGGGCGCTGCGGCGCCTGGCGGCGGCGATTGATGATGAGGCGGTGCGGACGGTGATGCGCGAGCGGCTGGATGCGGGCGAGACGTATGCGGCGGCGTTGGGGCGCTCGCTGGCCGCCGCCAGCGGTCTGCCGCCGGCGATGGTGGCTTCGCCGAACAATATTCTGGCGGTGGAGTATTTGCGCGCTATCGGGCGCTACGCGCCTGCTATTGTCCCCTGCCCTGTCGCCCGCCGCGCGGCGCATTATCACGACCGGGTTGTGGCCGGGGAGATCGCGAGCGCGACGGCGGTCCGCTGGGCGCTGCTGGGCGGCCGGTCGGAGGAGGCCTATGGGGCCTTGCCTGTCGCTTGCCGGGAGGTGGCCGAACGCTGCCTGGCGGCGGGCCGCGGCCCGGTGGCGTGGGGCGATCTGGCGCTGGTTTTGCTGGCGGCGCTGCGCCGGGCGAGTGTGGCCGAGCTGGCTGAGCTTCCCGATGTTTCCGAGGGCCTGGAGTTTAAGCTGAAGGCGGCCGGTGGCGCGGGCAGCCTGGAGGAGCTTTGGTCGATCCTCAAGAGTAAGCGGTATTCTTTGACCCGTTTGCAGAGGATGATGGTGCACGCGCTGCTGCTGACCCGCCGGGCGGAGGTGGCGGCCTGGGATGAGAGCGGGCCGCTGTACGCACGGGTGCTGGCGTTCGGCGAGCGCGGACGTAGCTTGCTGCGGACGGTGGCGCGGCGGGCAACTGTGCCGGTGGTGACGAAGACGACGCATTTTCTCCATGGCCGCGAGCTTTACGGGTCGGAGCTGACGCCGCTGCAGGGGATGCTGGCTCTGGATTCGCTGGCGACGGATGTTTACAGTCTGGGGATGCCTATTCCGGAGTGGCGGCGCGGGGGGCGGGATTTCCGCCAGTCGCCGCTGTATGTTGTTTGTCCGCCAGGAGTTGTCTGAGCTGGGGCAAGCCGGCTTCCATGGCTTTGGCGCCAAGGTCGACGCATTCGTCGAGGCTGTCGAAGGAGCTGGGGGAGATGTGGCCGACGTCGGGCTTGACGAGCAGGTCGCAGTAGTGTTCGCGCTGTTTGAAGAGCTGCCGCTCGACGATGTCGATGGTCTGGATTATGACGTCGAAGATGTTGGCGAAGGCGGCGACGTCGCCGGTGGGTACTAGGTCGACGGCGATGACGATGTCGGCGCCCATGTCGTGGACGATGTCCATGGGGGTGGGGTTGACGACGGCGCCGTCGACGAGGAGCCGCCCGTCGTAGTTGTATGGGACAAAGACGCCGGGAACGGATATGCTTGCTCTGACGGCGTGGGCCACTTCGCCGGTGCGGAAGATGACTTCCTGGCCGGTGTTGAGGTCGGCGGCGACGACGGCAAGGGGGATGGCGAGTTGTTCGAAGTGTTTGCGCTGGGTGAGGAGCTGTACTGTTTCGAGGGTCCGGTCTCCGGAGACGAGGCCCATTTTGGGGATGACGAAGTCGATCCAATGCCGGCGCTTGAGGTTTTTCGCCAGTTTGAATATTGTTTCGCTGTCCAGGCCGGCGGCGTAGAGGGAGCCTATGAGGCTGCCGATACTGCAGCCGGCTATGTAGTTTACGGGAATTTCTTCGCGCTCGAGGACTTTGAGGACGCCGATGTGGGCCAAGCCTCTCAGGCCGCCTGAGCCCAGGGCGAGGCCGATGGTCGGTCGGGTCATGTGTGCCTCCTGTCTACGGCTGTGTGTCGGGGTATATTACCTCTCCCGCCCCAATATATATATTAGCAGACGCCGGGGTTGAGGAGGAGGGTTCGCATGGGCTTGTGGGGAAAAGGGCGGCGTTACCGTTCCCGCTTGCTGACGTTTTTTATGGCTTTCGCCACGGTTTTCGTGACTGTGGCTATGGTGCAGTACCCCAAAGACGCTTTCGATTCGGCGATTATGGGGCTGAATCTGTGGTGGAACGTCGTTTTCCCCGCTTTGTTGCCTTTTTTTATTTTGTCGGAGATTCTCATGGGGCTCGGGGTGGTGCATTTTATCGGCGTGCTGCTGGAACCGCTGATGCGCCCGGTGTTCAACGTGCCGGGGGTCGGGGCTTTCGCGCTGAGCATGGGGCTGGCGTCGGGGTATCCGATGGATGCGGTGATTACGAGCAAGTTCCGCAAGAATCAGCTGTGTACGGCTGTTGAGGCTGAACGGCTGCTGTCGTTCACGAATACGGCCGATCCGCTGTTTATGTTCGGGGCGGTGGCTGTAGGGATGTTCGCGATGCCTGAGCTGGGGGCGACGATCGCGCTGGCGCACTATTTGTCGAGTTTTCTCGTGGGCATTGTTTTCCGTTTCCATGCCCGCGGTCGCGACCGGCATTCTCCCGACGCGGCGACGCCGCCCGGCAATATCGTGCTCCGCGCGTTTAGGGCTTTGTATGGCGCCAGGCAGGAGGATAAACGGTCGATGGGGCAGCTTTTGGGCGACGCGGTGAAGTCTTCGATGAATACTATTCTCTTAATCGGCGGGTTTATTATCGTTTTTTCGGTATTTCTGCGGATCGTGTCGGTGATGGGGGTGACGGGCGTCCTGGAGGCGGCGTTCGCCTGGGTGCTGAGCTCCGTGGGCTTCAGCACTAATCTTGCTCCGTCGCTGGTGAGCGGTTTTTTCGAGATCGATATCGGCACGATGGCAGCGAGCCAGGCCGACGCCCCGTTGGTGGAGAAGGTGGCGGTGGCCGGGGCGATCATCGCCTGGAGCGGGTTGTCGGTCCACGGTCAGGTGGCCAGTATCGTTATCGAGTCGGGTATCAGGATTACGCCGTATATTTTCGGCCGAGCGCTGCACGCCGTGCTGGCGGCGTTAATCACGCTGCTGATGATGGACGCGGGGGGAGTTATGCCGGCGGCGCTCAGTGTGCCGGTGGCGGTGATGCCGGGGGGAGGCTGGTCGCCGGTGTTCTGGCTGACCCGCTTCGAGCAGATGGGGTATGTGGCGCTGCTGTTCACGGCGCTGTTGGTGGCGCTGTCGCTGGCGTGTCACGTCGGCCGCGGGGTGCGGGTGCTGATAAAAAAATAGGGAGCGCGCGGCTCCCGAAGTGTGTTATCGTTCTGGCTGTCGCCCTGGGGGCGGCTAGTCCTTTTTGGCCTGGTGAATCTTGCCGTGACTCTGGCGAACTACTTCGAGCGCTTTGACGAGGTTTTCTTCGAGGTAGGAGAAGACGTCGTCGGCGTAGGCCACGGCATCGCTACGCAGGTCGCGCGATTCTTTTTGGGCCTGCTGGAGGATTTCGTTGGCCTGTTCCTGGGCCTGGCGGGCTATGGCGTTTTCGTCGGTGAGACGGTGGATGTAGTTTTTCCCCTGGTCGACGATTCCCTGGGCTTCTTTCTGGGCGTCTTCCATGATGCGCTGCCGTTCGCTGATGATGCGGTTGGCTTCCATCAGTTCGCCGGGCAGCACTTCTCTGAGTTCGTCGATCAGGCGGCCGAGGTCGTCTTCGTCGATGACCCGTTTGTTGGTGAAGGGCACCCGCGACGCTTCCAGGAGTAAGCCTTCCATTTCTTCCAAGATCTCTTCTACTGTCATGCCATTCTCCTCCTCCCCTGCCTTGGGGTTCAGTCCTGGTTAAGCCGCTCGATAATCTTCGCCGCTACGGCGTCCGGGACAAGCCCGGCGATGTCGCCGCCGAATCTGGCAAGTTCTTTGACGCCGGTTGAGCTGACGAAGGAGTAGTCGGCGGTGGTCATCATGAATACTGTTTCCATCTGGGGGTCAATTTTTTTAATGAGCAGCGCGCGTTGGAATTCGTATTCGAAGTCTGACAGGGCTCTGAGGCCGCGGACGATGATGGTTGAGTTCTGGCGACGCACGTATTCGTAGACCAGTCCGGAAAAGCAGTCGACTTGCACGTTGGGGATGTGGGCGGTGGCTACCCGCAGCATTTCGACGCGCTCTTCCATGGTGAAGAACGGCTTTTTGTTGGGGTTGTGGAATACGGCGACGACGATTTTGTCAAAGATGCTGCTGGCCCTGGCGAAGATGTCGAGGTGGCCGTTAGTCACTGGGTCGAAACTGCCGGGGCATACTGCGATACGCACTGCTGAGCCCTCCATTCAGGTGGTGTGTTCGAGAAATGTGAGCAATGTTTCCCCGTAGCGTTCGGTGCGGCTGACTGTGAGGTTGACCAGTCCGGCTGGCAGAGGCTCGTGGCGCGAGTGTTCGATTATGGCGACGCCACCTGGCCTGAGGATGTTGCCGGCGTCGAGTTTCTCTATGATGGCTGCGGCCAGGCCCTTGTTGTAGGGCGGGTCGCAGAAGATGAGGTCGAAGGTGCGGCCTGAGCGCGCGAAGTGCCCGACGGCGGCGAGGGCGTCCTTGCGGTGGATTTCGGCCCGCTCGGCAAGCCTGGCCTTGGCGGCGTTGTCGCGGATGAGGGCGATGCTGGCGGGGCTGGCGTCGACGAAGACGGCGGCGGCCGCACCCCGGCTGAGGGCTTCGAGACCGAGGTTGCCGGTGCCGGCGAAAAGATCGGCTACGGCCGCACCCGCGACGCGGTCGGCCAGGATGGCGAACAGCGATTCTTTTACCCGGTCGGTGGTGGGCCTGACGTCTTGGCCGCGAGGGGTTTTGAGTTTGAGCCCTTTGGCGGTTCCGGTGATTATCCGCATTTTTTGTTACCATTCATCTTTTATATCTTACCACATTTATACAAAATATTGATAGCTTCTGTCAAGTTCCCGTGAGAAATTCCCGCGTTTACAGGATTTCGGACGACGGGGTCGAAATCCTTGTAGGCTAAGCATGTTCTGAGGTGATTTATGTTCAGACGTTTCCTGTGCTGCCTGACGATTATCCTGGCGGCTGCCGCCGCGGCGGCGGCGCTGCAGTTCAATTTCGGCCATATCCGCACCGCGCAGCCGGTGGTCCTGCCCGCGTCGGCGCCAGTCGCTATGACGGTGCTGCTGGTGCCGCTCGACAGCCGTCCGCCGTGCACGCAGTTCGTGGAGCAGTTGGCAAGGCTGGCCGGCATCCGCCTCGTGCTGCCGCCGCCGGAGCTGTTGGACAAGTACCGTACACCGGCTGACCGCGCCGGCCTGCGCGACTGGCTGCGCGACAAGGCGCCGACCGCCGACGCGGCGATCGTGTCGGTGGATATGCTGCTGCACGGGGGGCTGCTGGCATCGCGGCTGGGCGAAGGCACGGCGGCCGACGCCGAGGCGACTTTAGGGGCGCTGGCGCAACTGCACAGGCAAAACCCGCGGCTGAAGATTTATGCTTTCAGTATTATTCCCCGCCTGCTGGTCGCCGACAATGCCGATTCGGCCCGCTATCAGAAAAAGATGCTGGAGTATTCGGTCCTCAAGGACGTGGTGCTGACGTTCGAGAACCCGCTGGACAGGGATAAGCTGGCGCGGGTGTCGGCCCAGATTCCGCCGGCGGTGGTCAACCGTTATCTTTCGTTGTACGAGGCCAACACGCAGCTTAATTTCCGCCTGGTGGCGATGGCCGAGGAGGGCGTGCTGTCCGGGCTGGTGATCGGCCAGGACGACGGCTTCCCCTTCGGGCTGCCGAATATGCTGAAGAGCCGCCTGAATTATTATGTCAGCCATCGTCCCGTTCTGGCGGAGCGGGTGTTTATAACGCGCGGGACGGACGAGGTGGCGCTGACGCTGCTGGGACGGGTGGCGTCGCTGTCGGCCGCGTACCGGCCGCGGGTATTTGTGCAGTATTCCCATGCGGGGGCGCCGGGGATGGTGATGCCGTATATGCCGCATTCGGTGGCGCGCACAATCGCCGAGAAGGTCGGCCTGATCGGCGGCGTGCCGGCCCTTCGGGCGGAAGATGCCGATTTCGTTCTTTACGTCCATGTCGGCACCGCCAGGACGGGCCCGGGGCTGCTGGCGTCGGCCGCCCGCTCCGTCGGCGAGCTGATGGCGGCCGGCCACCGCGTGGCGGTGGTGGATCTCAGCGAGCATTTCTTTGCCGAGGAGACGCTGCTGCCCCACCTCATTAAGGAAGGTGTCGATCTGACGCGGTTGGCCGCATATGCGGGCTGGAACACGACGAGCAATTCGGTGGGGACGGCGGTGACCCAGGCGGCGATTTTCACCGCGGCGCTGGAGCGCGAGGGCCAGGAGAAAGCATCGCTGGCGCTGTATAAGCACCAGCTGGAGTTTCTGACGAGCCGGATGCTGGACGACTGGTATTATCAGAAGGATGTCCAGCCGTATGTGAACGGCCGGCTGAAGAAGTTCAAGGTCGATCCTTATAATCTCGGCGGACACCTGCCGCGGGTCGACGGCTGGATAAGCGGCCTGATGGCCGATCGGGCCAATGCGTTGCTGCGCGAGGGGCTGGCGGGACGGTCTTTGCCGGTGCCGAGCGCCGACGGGAAGCGGTATGTGGTGAACGGGCTGACGGTGAAGAGCCGCCTGCCCTGGCAGCGGACGTTCGAGGTGTGGCTGGAGCCGACGCTTAGTTTCGTGGTAATGGATGAATAGAAATAGCCCTCCCCCACCCTATTCGGCCTTCTAAAAATGCTGTGCAGAAAATGGACGACAAAAAAACCGGGGGATTACCCCGGTTTTGGTATTGCCTATCTAATTACGCGTCTTGCGCCGAGATAACGTTCGAGATAATACTGCTTGCCCATCGGGGTTATGACGACTTCGGCGGCGCCGGAGCTGGCGTGGATGAATTTGCCGCCGCCGATGTAGATGCCGACGTGAGACGGGCCGGGTTCGTAGGTGCTGAAGAAGACGAGGTCGCCGTATGTTAGGTCGCGGCGGCTGACGGGGGCGCCGACTTCGAACTGGCCGTCGGCCATCCGCGGCAGTTGGACGCCGAAATTGCCGTAGACGTAAGAGATGAAGCCCGAGCAGTCGAAGCCGCCCGGCGAACGGCCGGCCCAGACGTAGGGGACGCCGATGAATTGTTTGGCGAAGGCGACGAGTTGCTGGCCCTTGCGGGTGTCGCCAGGGGCGCGGCTCGCCTGTCCGGCGGCGGGTTTGTAGTCGCGCAGGGCGGCCAGGGTGGCGGGGCCAACGACGCCGTCGGCGGCTATGCCGATGTCGAGCTGGAATTCCTGGACGGCGGCCTTGGTCCGCGATCCGAATGTGCCGTCGGGGGTGTCTTCGTAGTAGCCGATCTCCAGCAATTTTATCTGAAGCTTGTATATGTCGTCACCGCTCATTCCCTGTTTGAGAAGCGGGGACGGCGCGGCCAGGGCGGCGGCAGTGGCGATGAGCAGGGCAATTATCACGGTGAATACAACCTTTTTCGTTCGCCTCATGCAATCGACCCCCGCTTTTAGAGTGGTAATTTGAATCATTCGCCCAAAATAGGAAAAATCCTGTCCAACAATTGGCCATATTTTTTATATTTTTCGTCCCTTCTTTCCAGGCGTATCTAGTTGACTTTCTCCGTCGCCTTGGTGTATACTAAGAAACGTTGAATGACGGGGCGTAGCGCAGTTTGGTAGCGCGTTCGGTTCGGGACCGAAAGGTCGCAGGTTCAAATCCTGTCGCCCCGACCATGGAAAGTAAAGACCCTCACGAGTCGTATCGTGAGGGTCTTTTCCTATTTCAGGTATATTTGTGCTGACTTTCTAATAGGCTGATTCATCTTGATTGACACCTTATCACCTCGCTGTGCTGTCTTGACAGGCTTGTCATCAACTCGCATTTCATTAACCGTTTGCTTGAAGTATTCATTGCCGCTCTTTATTATCAGTTCGTCTCCTTTATTGATATGTTCTGCGGCTAATATCACACAAGCAACAGTATCCTGGTAAAGTGCTTCAATTTTTCCTATTGAAGTCGCGGACGGAGGAATAGCCCGGAATAAGCCTGGAGTATGTAACGCCAAGTCGATATCGTTAAAAGACAGTATCCCTTCTTGTAGTAGTCTTGTAGCTTGAAACAGTTCCCAGGTCGAAACAAGAGTGTATCTCTCTCCAAGAGCATCTTCAATTTGAGGCTGAGTGAAAGCTGGATTATCTCTCTCTAAAGGAGGTAATATCCTTTTGTGGTTAGCAATAAAAATACCATGAACAATTGGAGGTCTGTCTTCACTTCTCAAAGCTCGAGTTACATATTTTTGTACTTCGCGACAATCGTTTTCTGAAGGAATGCTCTTTAGCCCCTTCACCTCGATAATAGACAGTCTGTCCTTTTCTCTGATTTGTAAATCTTCTCGCTTGTTTCCCTTCCTTTCCTTATCAGTATCCATGTTAACGACATTTTCATATCCTATATAATTCAATGTTGTTTCAACATTATCGACTAAGTAATCGTCGAAGCCTTCAACTGAAAGAATGTTAGATAAAAACGCATATTTTCTCCTTACATCGCCAACTTGTTTTTCGTATCCAGCAAGTTTATCCTTATACTCCATTTCAACTAGAGCTTTTTCAGACAGTAACGCTTTTTCTTCTGGAAAAAGATACTCATCATCGTTCATCCAATTATTCTTGGCAAAGTCAGGAAATAGATCTGGATTTAAATCGGGAATTACATTAGTAAAGAGATTCTTTAGAACTCGGTACTTGTCACTAAATTGTGGCAAGACAAACATCAGGCAGAGTTTCCCTTTCACATCCTTTACCCGTAAGAAACCTACTGTTTTACCTGCTTTGTTTTTAAATAAAGAGATATCCTGATCTCCAAGATAGAATGTACATTCATAGGAAATGTCGTTACAACCAGCGGAAATCGACGACGCCATTTCCCTATTTCTGTCAGCTTTCTCGTCAGGGTATACTTCCTTTCCAAATAGGCATTCGTTAATGTAAATATTTTCGTTTATAAACTCATAATTACAAATCTCAAAAGAAGATTCGCGCTCACGCGAATCATTCTCATAAGTCGCGGTATAGTACTTTTCTTCTCTTTTGGGGGAAGCAAAAACAATAACTACCCCTCCTGAATCAAGAACACTTTGTAGCGAATCTTGATGAGATTTAGCTGCTAAAAAAGTAGGATCAAAATAATTTTGTCCATATGGAGAGATAAGGGCTTCTCTTTCTGCCTGCTGACTTTTACCTACATGGATTGTCTGAGGACCTGTACTATGTGTACTAAGATCGACGATAGCGATCTCCATCTCATGCAATAGCTGCAACTTGTGGTTTGGGAAACATTCAACGGTTGCATTTTTTTCAGTTTCATACCTATATCCATAAGTCCCCTTATAGAGGTTGAAGCCATCTTCTTTTAGTTTTGTAATCGCATCTTTGTCGAGGTCAATTGCCATTATACGAGGTGTAGCATATTTCACCATAACAACCGCCTTTATATTGCATAATTTGCTTTTATTTAACAAATTCATTATATTATTTGTACCTATAATATACAATAATTTCAACTTTTTGGTGGAAATGGTGCACTTGGGGTCGAGCCGGAGACCGCAGGTTTAATTCCTGTCGCCCTGACCAACCAAGAATAAGACCCTCACGAGAACATCGTAAGCAAAATAACCTTGAATCAGTGGCGACGGAGGCGGCGGAGAACGCAGGCGTATGCGCCGTTGCGGAGGCTGTTACCGCGCCGTTGGCGAAGGAAGCCGGTAACGCGAACGTACGCCCGGCCATGGACGGCCGGGCGAGGAGCCATCGGACACGGATGTCCGTTGGCGACGGTACGGCTGTGTCGGCCCGAGCCTTACGGCGCGTTCAGCCGCAGCTCCGGCGCACAGCCTGCGTTCTCCGCAAGAGTTGCGGCGTACCGTACTGCCGTGGTATATTGGATTTAAAGGAACTTCATATAGGGGCGTCGCCAAGTGGTAAGGCAACGGACTTTGACTCCGTCATGCGTTGGTTCGAATCCAGCCGCCCCTGCCAAAGAAAAGAGACGCCGCCAGATATGCTGGCGGCGTTTTTGCGTTGCCTGAGGGCAAGCGCAGGTGGGCGTTTTTGTCATATTCTTGTCATATTATTGTTATATTCTGTATTTGTTGAAGGGAGCGGATATGATGAAACGGATGACGGTTTTTGTTTTGGTGCTGCTGGCGGCGCTCGGATTTACAGGGTTTGCGGCGGCTTATTCGCCCAATCTGGAGGACAGGCCGGAGGCGTTCGATCCGGGACGCAATACTGGCTTTTTTATCTGGCAGGATAGAGATGGTTTGCATCTGCGGACGAGTACCGACGGGAGCAGGCATGTGTTCAGCGGCACTATCCGCACCGACGGCGCGTTCCGGGATACTTTCGGGAAGTCTAAGGGGGGCGACGATTTTTTCCGGGTGAGCGGCGATCGGGATAAGGTAACTTTCCAGTTCACCAATCTCGGCGACACGGCTGCTATCGACATGTTTATCGACGGCGGCAGTTATGTGGCGTTCAATTTGTCGCTGGACGGCGCCGAGTCCGATCCGGCCGCGATATTTATCGGCCGGGATGGCTGGCACCCCGGCGATTATAAGTTCACGCTGCAGCAGGAAAGCGAACAGGTGCGCTACGTTCCTAGCCGGACGGTTATCATCGTCGGCCACAATTACTGGTGGTACCGCGGTCACCATGGCTATTACCGGGGGCACTGGCACCGGCCCTGGCATCATCACCGGCATCGCCCCTGGCATCGCTGGTAGTTGACGTGGTTGTCACTCAACCGCCCCGACAAGAAAAGAGAACGCCGCCAGTGATTGGCGGCGTTTTTGCGTTGGTTATTCTTCGTCTTCTTTGTCTTTTTTGTAGGCGGCGATGATGCCTTCGGCGATGCGCTGCGGGACTTCTTCGTAGTGGTCGAAGGACATGTCGAATTTGCCGCGCCCCTGGGTCATGGAGCGGAGGTCGATGGAGTAGCGGACGACTTCGGTGAGCGGCGCCTGGGCGCGGACTACGCCGAGGCCCCCGCCTATCGGCTCCATGCCGAGGATGCGGCCGCGGCGGCTGTTGAAGTCGCCAATGATGTCGCCCATGTAGGATTCGGGAACGATGACTTCGACGCCGTAGACAGGCTCGAGGAGGATGGGTTTGGCCTGGAGGGCGCCTTTTTTGATGGCGCCGGAGGCGGCGATTTTGAAGGCCATTTCCGAGGAGTCGACGTCGTGATAAGAGCCGTCGACGAGGGTGACTTTCATGTCGGTGACGGGGTAGCCGGCGATGATGCCGTTGGCCATGGCTTCGCGGACGCCTTTTTCGACGGCCGGGAAATATTGGCGGGGGACGGCGCCGCCGAAGATGGATTCGGCGAATTCGAAGCCGGCGCCGGTGGTCAGCGGGTCGAGCTGGAGCCATACGTGGCCGTATTGGCCGTGGCCGCCGCTTTGTTTTTTGTGTTTGTATTCGACTTTGACGCTGGAACGGATGGATTCGCGGTAGGGGATGCGCGGGTCGCTGAGTTTGACGTCGACGCCGAATTTACGTTTCATGCGCTCGGCGATGACGTCGATGTGCATGTCGCTTATGCCGCTGGCGAGGAGCTGGTGGGTTTCGAGGTTCTTTTCGAGGGTGAAGGTGGGGTCTTCGTCAGCCATGCGGGCGAGGGCGTTGCCGATTTTGTCTTCGTCGCCCTTGTTTTTGGCTTCGACGGCCAGGGTGAACATGGGTTTGGGGTAGGCGATGGGCTCGAAGATGACGGGTTTGTCTTTTTCGCAGATTGTGTCGCCGGTCTTGGTCTCGGCCATCTTGGCAACGACGACGATGTCGCCGGTGTTGGCTACGGTGAGGGTGTCCTGGGTTTTGCCGCGCATGGTGAAGATGTTGCCGATGCGCTCGCTTTTTTCGCGGCTGGCGTTGTAGAGGGTGGAGTCGGGCTTGAGCTGGCCGGAGAAGACGCGGATGTAGCTGAGACGGCCGACGAAGGGGTCGGCGGTCGTTTTGAAGACGAGGGCGGCGAAGGGGTCGCCGGTTTTGCGTTCGACGGGGTCCTTGGTGGTGGGATGATGGCCTTTGGCGACGGTGTTTTCCGGCGAGGGGGCGTAGGCGATGACGGCGTCGAGGAGCTGCTGGGCGCCGATGTTTTTATAGGCCGCGCCGCACAGGACAGGGCAGAATTTGCCCTGGGCCGCGCCTTTTACAAGGCCGGTGCGGATTTCTTCGTCGCTGAGTTCTTCGCCTTCGAGGTATTTGGCGAGGAGGTCGTCGTCGGCTTCGGCCGCCGCTTCGATCATGGCGAGCCTGGCTTCGTCGGCTTTGTCCTGGAGGTCGGCGGGGATGGCGCCTTCGGTGTACTGGGTGCCCTGGGCGTTGGCCGGGGTGTAGGCTTTCATTTTGACGAGGTCGATGATGCCTTTGAAGCTGTCTTGGGCACCGATGGGTATCTGGATGGGGAAGATGTTGTTGCCGAATTTTTCTTTCATCTGGTCGAGGGTGGCGTAGAAGTCGGCGTTTTCACGGTCCATTTTGTTGATAAAGGCAAAGCGGGGCACGCCGTCTTCTTCGGCGTATTTCCAGACGTTTTCGGTCCCGACCTCGACCCCGGAGGCGGCGCAGAGGACGATCAGCGCGGCGTCTACGGCCCGCAGCGTGCCTTTGACTTCGGCGACGAAGTCGGCGTAACCCGGCGTGTCGAGGAAATTTATTTTATGGTCGCGCCATTCGCAAGGGGCCAGACCGGTGCTGATCGTTACTTTGCGTTTGACTTCCTCGGGCTCGAAGTCGGTGGTGGCCGTGCCGTCGTCTACCTTGCCGAGACGGTTTACAGCCCCGGTGCTGTAAAGGAGCGCTTCCGCGAGTGAAGTCTTGCCGGCGCCACCATGAGCGAAGATGCCCACATTCCGGATTTTGTCGGTTTTGTACTCTTTCAAATCAAGTCCCCCCTGCTGGTATAGTTCCTGTCCCACACGGTAGTGCGGCGCGAGTAAATGCGGTACTCTTAATTCTCTGTCAAATGCAAATATTCCTGCTTTTGGATTGGGAAAGAATATGGCCGGGTGACGGTCGCAGGCAGGCAGGAAATGAATAACCGCCTGCTTTAGGCGGTTATTAGTATTGCCGTATTTAGCCATTTTTACAAAAAATCCGCAAAAATCTCCGCAGTGGCCGCGGCACGGACATTGAGTAGACTTTCAGCTTCACTGCTCCTCGCCCCTTCCCCAACATACTCGCTATAAGTTTATGACGTAGGGGGCGTTCCTGTGACAACTATTTGCCGCGGCTGTCGATAAGGCTCCAACCGCGTTGTCTGCCCTGCGGGCGCTACTTGCAGGTGGCGCAGTTGCCGCCGGCGCAACCGCCGCAGCTTTTGCCGCCGCCGCTGCCTGGCGAGCTGAAGGCGGACAGGGCTTTGGCGAGGTTTGTGCCGCCGCAGGCCGGGCAGGAGACGGCGCCCTGCCAGTCGTGGCGGCAGAGCTGTTCGAATTTGGCTTTGCATTGATTGCACTTGAATTCGTAGATGGGCATTTTAGGTCACCGTTTGCCGGCCATTTCCGCCCGGGCGAGGGTAAAGCACAGGTCTGACAGGCGGTTTACGAGGATAAGGATATGTTCGCCGACTGGTTCCTCGCGGGCTACCCGCCATAGCTGGCGTTCGGCCCGCCGGGCAACGGTGCGGGCGAGGTCGAGGGCCGCGCCGCCGGGGGTGTCGCCGGGGATGATGAAGGCGGTGAGGGGCGGCAGGGCGGCGTCGAATTTGTCGATGGTTGCCTCTAAGGCGGCTATTTCGGCGGCGGTGACGCGCGGCTGGTCGCCTGTTGTGGCGACTTCGGCCATGACGGCCCAGAGGAGTTTCTGGAGGTCGTAGACGGCGGCGCGGACTTCTTCTTTGGCGCACAGGGCGCGGGCGAGGCCGAGGGCGGAGTCGAGTTCGTCGATGGTGCCGTAGGCTTCGACCCGCGGGCTGTCTTTGGGTACGCGTTCGCCGCTGTAGAGCGAGGTTTCGCCTTTGTCGCCGGTTTTGGTGTAAATTTTCATTTCGTGCCCCCTGTTACTGGACGATTTCGTCGGGGGTGAAGTAGATTTCGATTTCGCGCGCGGCGCTGGCCGGGCTGTCGGAGCCGTGGATGATGTTTTGGCCGATGCTGAGGGCGAAGTCGCCGCGGACGGTGCCGGGAGCGGCGTCGACGGGGTTGGTGGGCCCCATCATGGTACGGACGACTTTGACGGCGTTTTCGCCGCTGATGACCATGGCGACGATGGGCGCGGAGGTGATGAAGGCGACAAGTTCGCCGAAGAAGGGGCGTTCTTTGTGTTCGGCGTAGTGGATTTCGGCTTTGGTTTTGGAGAGTTTGAGCATTTTGAGGGCGGCTACGGTGAGGCCGCGCCGCTCGAAGCGGGCGATGATTTCGCCGGTCAGGCCTTTGGCGACGCCGTCGGGTTTGACGAGTACGAGTGTTTTTTCCATTTGGTCCTCTCCCCTTTTTATCTAGTATTGATTGTGGTATAGTCTTTTGCTTTTTCGCAGTAGTGGCGGGCGGACTCGCGGATCGTGGCGATGTCCTGGTCACTGACGGCGCGGATGACGCGGGCGGGCGAGCCGACGGCGAGCGAGCCGGCGGGGATTGTTTTGCCTTCGGTGACGAGCGAGCCGGCGCCGATGATGCAGTTGTCGCCGATGACGGCGCCGGTGAGGATGATGGCGCCCATGCCGATGAGGCAGTTGTCGCCGACGGTGCAGCCGTGGAGGATGACGTTGTGGCCTACGGTGACGTAGTCGCCGATGCGCGTGGGGCGGGCGGCGTCCTGGACGTGGACGACGGAGCCGTCCTGGATGTTGGTGTAGCGGCCGATGGCGATGGGGGCGTCGTCGCCGCGGACGACGCTGTTGAACCAGATGCCGCTGCCCTGGCCGATGGCGACGTTGCCGATGACCTGAGCGCCGGGAGCGACGAATACTTCGCCGTCAAGCTTCGGCCAGACGCCTTTGTAGGGCAGCAGGCCGCTCATTTTATCAGTTCCTCGTATTTGGCGATGTCGAGTTTTTTGAGGATGGCGACGACGAGCCGGACGGCGGCGTCGTAGTCGTCGCGGTGGATGACGCTGTTGTGGCTGTGGATGTAGCGGGTGGGCAGGCTGAGGACGAGGCTGGGGACGCCCTGGCCGTGGATGTGGATGCGCCCTGCGTCGGTGCCGCCGCCTTCGGTGAATTCGAGCTGGTAGGGGATGTTGTTTTCTTCGGCTATGGCGACGGCGAAGTCCCGAAGCTTGGGCAGCGGGATGAGGCTGGCGTCGTAGATGGAGATGGCGACGCCTTTGCCGAGGCGGCTGGAGGCCTGGTCGTCGCTGACGCCGGGGGTGTCGCCGGCTACGCAGGTGTCGACGGCGAAGGCGAAGTGGGGGTCGATGACGCTGGCGCTTGTTTTGGCGCCGCGCAGGCCGACTTCTTCCTGGACTGTGCCGACGCCGTAGACGGTGTTGGGGTGGATTTCGTTGTGGAGGGCTTCGATGACGTCGGTCATGACGGCGCAGCCGATCCGGTTGTCCCAGGCTTTGGCCATGAGGTATTTTTCGTCGGCGAGGGGGGTGAAGGTGCTGTAGGGGGCGACAGCGTCGCCGGGGCGGACGCCGAACCGTTCTTTGGCGTCTTTTTCGTCGGCGGCGCCGATGTCGATGTACATTTCTTTTTTCTGGACGACTTTTTTCCGCTCGTCGGGGGTGAGGATGTGGGGCGGCTTGCTGCCGATGACGCCGTGGAGGTCGCCTTTGGCGGTCATGACGGTTACCCGCTGGCCGAGCATGACCTGTTCCCACCAGCCACCGAGGGTGGTGAATTTGAGGTAGCCGTCTTTGGTGATGTGTTTGACCATGAAGCCGATTTCGTCCATGTGGCTGGCGAGCATGATGCGGGGCGCTTCGGCTGTGCCTTGTTTTTTGAAGATGATGCTGCCGATGCGGTCGTAGGATACTTCGGCTTTTCCCGCGAGGCGCGCGGCCAACAGGGCTTTGACCCGTTGTTCGTAGCCGGACGGGCCGGCGACTTCACTGATTTCTTGGAGCCATGAGAGTGTTTTGTCCATGTATGTATGTCCCCTCCTATCTTTATGCGTAGTGTGCTGCGAAGTGGGGGGTGCTATTCCCACACTACCATTATATGGAGAGGATATACTCTTGTCAAAACGGTGTCGCCATTTCAAAAATCCATCTGCTGCGTTGCTCCTCAGAGCGCTTGCTAGCGTACGCCTCAAGTACGCGTCGCGGCGCGCTCTTCCGGTGCGCCTTGCATCTGGAGCTTTTGAAACGACTCTTACAGTTTTCAATTGAGCCCAACAAAAAAATATCCTGCTGTACACTTCGTACAACAGGAATGTCAGTCTTCCGCCAATCTCCTACTACTTGCCAGGAGTAAAATAAAAATCCCTCCTCAAGATACTTTTTGCGCCAACTGTCCGGTCAATTTGCCGCGTTTGACTTCTGTGGCGTCCACTTCGGCCGCTTTGAGGCTATCGACGAGGTAGCGGCAGGCTTCCCAGGGATCGACCCTGTCGCCGCAGGTGAATACGTCGACGGCGGCGTAGCCGAGTTCGGGCCAGGTGTGGATTGCCAGATGAGATTCGGATATCACGACGACTCCACTAACGCCTTGGGGACTGAATTTGTGAAAGGCTACTTCGCGTACTTCTGCTCCGGCTTCGAGGGCGGCGTCGACCATGGCGCGTTCCACCTTTGCGGGGTCGTTGAGGGCGGTGGCGTCACAGCCGTAAAATTCCGCCAGGATGTGCCGACCTAAGGCGTTCAACTCATCCAATACCTCCTTCACCTTAAACGAATTTCCAGATAAATTGTAGCAAATTCGCCGGGAAAGTCAATATATATTTATAATATATCGCTTTCCCGGCGGTTTGTGCGCGTTGACGGTCGATTACGACCTTTTTCAGCCTTTGACGATGGTATTTTCGAGCCTGCCTACGCCGGAAAGCTCGACGACGACGGTGTCGCCGACCTGCATGGGGCCGACGCCGGAGGGAGTGCCGGTGAGGATGACGTCACCGGGGTAGAGGGTCATAACCTGGCTGGCGAAGGCGACGAGTTCCTCGACTTTGAAGATGAGGTCGCGGGTGTTCGATGTTTGCTTGATTTCGCCGTTGAGGTAGAGCTTGATGTCGGTGGCGGCGGGGTCGATGTCGGTGGCGATACAAGGCCCGAGCGGCAGGAACGTGTCGAAGGATTTGCCGCGCGTCCACTGGCCGTCGCCTTTTTGGATGTCACGGGCGGTGACGTCGTTGGCGCAGGTGTAGCCGAGGATGTATTCGCGGGCGGCGGCGGCGGGAACTTTGCGCGCTTCTTTGCCGATGACGACGGCCAGTTCGGCTTCGAAGTGGAGGTTCTGGGAGATGGCCGGGTATTCCACGGCGCCGCCAGGATGGGTGAGCGCGGAGGACGGCTTCAGGAACATGAGCGGCTGGGCGGGCAGTTCGGCATTCATTTCTTTGGCGTGCCCGTGGTAGTTGAGGCCGATGCAGACGGCCTTGGAGGGCGCGCATGGCGCCAGCAGTTTGACGGTGCCGGGGTTGATGATTTGGTTGCCTATGGCCCATTTGCCGAAGATGTCGCCTTCGACGATACGGATGTTTTCGCCTTCGAGCACTCCGTAACGGATGGCCGCACCTTGCTGAAATCTGACGAATTTCATTTTTTTACCTCCCTGTTCCATGTGGATATATATTGATTCCTTGCCGACCGGTTTATTCCTGCCGGGGAAAAAAGAAAAGGCCAAGGCCGTTCAGAAGCCCCTAGATGCTAGGCGCACCGGAAGGGCGCGGCACCGTTTCCTCTGCGACCAAGTTTGTTAGATTGGTTTGCACAGGCACGTTTAACAGCATCGTAAGCGTACTCGGAACGTACGCTAGCCAGCGACTTGAGGAGCAAGTGCGCCGTTCTTGGCGCATCAGCGCCTTAGAACGGCGGCCTACCCCTTGCGGGTGCGACGCAGATGGGGGCTTCTGAACGGCCGCAAAGAAAAGGCCCCGCGACGGTATTGGCCGCGGGGCCTTTGGGCTGTTTAGCGCATGCGCTTGGCTTGTTCCTGCAATTTCGCCACCCGCTGGGCGGTGGCGGGGTGGGTGCTGAAGAGGCCGGTGAGCCACCCGCCGACGCCGGAGAAGGGGTTGATGATGAACAGGTGCGAGGTGGCGGGCGTGGCTTCGTTCATGACGCGATGCTGGGCGTAGTTTTCGATTTTCTGCAGGGCGCTGGCGAGAGCCAGCGGGTTGCCGCTGACGGAGCCGCCGGTTTCGTCGGCTTTGAATTCGCGGACGCGGGAGATGCCGAGCTGGATGAGGGTGGCGGCGATGGGGGCGAGCACGGCGAGGAATACGAATTCCAGTATGCCGCCGAGGCCGCCGCCTTCTTCGTCGTCGCCGGAGCGGCCGCCGAAGATGGCAGCCCACTGGGCGATCTGGGCGATCATGGTAATGACGCCGGCGATGGTGGCGACGATGGTGCTGATGAGGGTGTCGCGGTTTTTGACGTGGGCGAGTTCGTGGGCGACGACGCCTTCGAGTTCTTCGTAGTTAAGGGCCCGCATGATGCCGGTGGTCACGGCGACGGCGGCATGCTCGGGGTCGCGGCCGGTGGCGAAGGCGTTGGGGACGTCGGTGTCGATGATGTAGACTTTGGGCATGGGCAGTTTGGCTTTCTGGGCCAGACCGGAGACCATGCGGATGAGGTCAGGGGCTTGCTGGGGGTTGACTTCTCTGGCGCCGTACATGTTGAGAACGATTTTGTCGCTGTACCAGAAGCTGACGAAGTTCATGAGGATGGAGACCACGAACATGATGGTCATGCCCCTGGTGCCTCCGAAGGAGTATCCTATGGCCAGCAGCAAGCCGGTGAGGGCAGCCAGCAATAAGGTTGTTTTTAGCGAATTCATGGAGAATCCACCTCCGTTTATTTGAGCCGATATGTCAGTAGTATTATATAGCTTGGTGACTGTCGTTTATTCCACCCGCGGAAATCCCTCCTATTTGTTTGCTGATATTAATTATAAGTAAAATGCTTATAATTAACAACAGTCAATTACGGCCGTTCCAAACGGTCTTTTATCGCTTTGAGCATATTTTCGCTGTTGGTCTTCACTTTCTTCTTCAGGATGGGGTTTAGCAGGCCCGCAATCATCGGGATGCCGAATTCGAAGTCGACGGTGAGTTTTATTTCGGTGGCGCCGCCCTCGACAGGGGTGAGGATCCACTCGCCTGAGAACTTTTTGAGGTCGCCGGCGATTTGCTCGTAGGCGATGTGGCAGTTGGCGTCGTCGAAGGTGTCGCGTTCGGTCCATTTGATGATGCGGCCGTCGACGTTGGAGACCCATTTGGTGACGGTGGTGTTGGCGGCGCGTTCGATGACTTCGACGCTGACGAGGTCGGCCATGAAGTCGGGGTATTTTTCCATTTCCTTGAGGATGGGATAAATGGCTTCGCGGCTGGCGTTTACGGGCAGAGATACTTCAACGTACGGCATGGGGGCGCCTCCTTTATAGATCCTCTATCATGTCCTGGGCGGCTTCGACCGCCTGTTTGAAAGAGTCCAGGACATAGTCGACGTGTTGTCGGCTGATGGCGAGCGGCGGCTCGATGCGGATGACTTTGGGGTTGTTGAGGGTGTAGGCGACGAGGATGCCGCGGCCTATCAATTCGGACATGAGCAGGCCGCCGATGCCTTCTTTGGTGAGTTCGAGGCCGATCATGAGGCCGCGTCCGCGGACTTCGCGGATTACTTCGGGAAAGGCGGCAGCCAGGCGGCGGAGGGCGGCGAGGAAGTAGCCGCCGGTTGCGGCGGCGCGCGCCGGCAGGTCTTCTTCCTTTGTGACGGCGATGGCGGCAAGGGCGGCGGCGCAGGCCAGGGGGTTGCCGCCGAAGGTGGTGGTGTGCAGAAAGGGGGCGGTTATGTATTTGTCCCATAGGTGCGGACGGGCAGTGAAGGCGCCGATGGGCATTACGCCGCCGCCAAGGGCTTTGGCGGTGGTGATGACGTCGGGCACGACGCCGTGGTGGTCGACGGCGAACATGGCGCCGGTGCGGCCGAGGCCTGTCTGGACCTCGTCGCAGATGAGGAGGGCGCCGTGGCGGTCGCAGATACGCCTGGCGGCAGGCAGGTAGTCGTCCGGGGGTACGATGATGCCGCCCTCGCCCTGGATGGGTTCGAGGATTACGGCGGCGGTCTCGTCGTCGACGGCCGCGTCCAAGGCGAGGGTGTCGCCGAAGGGAACGTGGCTGAAGCCGTTCATAAGCGGCTGAAACGGCGAGCGGAAGAGTTCGCGGCCGGTGGCGGTGAGGGCGCCGAGGGTTTTGCCGTGGAAGGCGCCGGCGGTGGCGACGAACTTGGGCCGGCCGGTATGGATGCGGGCGAGCTTTAGGGCGCCTTCGACGGCCTCGGCGCCGCTGTTGACTACGAAGCTGTAGGTGAGGTCGCCGGGGGTTATCGCCGCCAGGGCGGCGCTGAGGTCGGCCAGCGGCTTGTCAAACAGCACTTTGCTGGAGAGGGGCATCATGTCGAGCTGTTCTTTAACGGCGGCGACGACTTTGGGGTGCCGGTGGCCAAGGCTGAATACGCCGTAGCCGCCCAGGCAGTCGATGTATTCCTTGCCGTCCAGGTCGCGGATGATGTCGCCTTCGGCCTGCCACTCGACGGTGGCGAGCCCCATGAAGCGGAACAGCCGCGCGACGGCCGGGTTGATGAATTGTTCGTATTTTTCGATGGTTTCGGCGATAATTTTTTCTTTATCCACCGTCTACACCTCCTCGATTTACTGGTATTATTTTCTATAATCCGGGGGGTAAACCCTTCTTCCCCTCAGTCTGGGCAAAGAAATTTCGCCTACTGCAAAAGCAGCCGATAAACAGGGAGAATAAGCGATATGAGAATTATGACAAGGACGCCGAAGGCGCCTGTTTTATTGCCGTTCATTCTAAGCCAGCGGGCGTAGGTGAGGGCGTGGAGGGCGGCAAGGAGGGCGGCGGTTATGTAGATGTACTCACTCATGGCAGAACCTCTTTTTGGTATATATTTGATTGCATGGATAGTATTGACACCCAATGGGCTGCCTAGTCATGGCGTTTTGCCCGCCGAGCCTTGCCCTGCTTTCATCGGCTGCCTATAAGAGTGTCGATATTAGCGCTGCAAGGGTGCGGCCTGCCGGTATGTGCGGATTTGGCTAGTTGTAATTATATGCTTAATTACTTTATTTCACCGAGAAAGCAAAAGCCCCGCCGCTGACGGCGAGGCCTGTTGATGTTGATATAAATGGTCGGAGCGGCGGGACTTGAACCCACGACCTCTTGCACCCCAAGCAAGCGCGCTACCAAACTGCGCTACGCCCCGACGACAAAACCTATTGTACCCTTTTTTCGGGGCGCTGTCAAGGCACCATAATTATCTTTGCGCCGTCGCCGTCGATGTCTAAGTCGAGGGATTTGGCTTTCACGCCGTGGCGGGCAAAGGCGGCGACCATGGCGCCGCCGATGGCGCCGGCGGCTTCGCGGCGGGCAAAAGCGATAAGGCAGGGGCCGGCGCCGCTGAGGGCTGCGCCGAGGGCGCCGTTTTCGACAGCGGCGGCGAGGACTTCGTCCATGCCGGGGATGAGTTTGGCGCGGTAGGGCTGGTGCAGACGGTCTTCCAGGGCGCTGCGCAGGAAGTCGAGTTTGCCCTGGCAGAGGGCGCCGATAAGGAGAGCGGCGCGGCTGACGTTGAAGACGGCGTCGGCGTAGGGGACGGCTTTCGGCAAGACCTGGCGGGCCGCTTTAGTGGAGAGGCCGAAATCGGGTACGGCGACGACGAGCCTGAGCGGCTCGGGCGGGTTGAAACGGAGGGTTTGCGGGACGCCGCCGGCGGTGAAGCTGACGGTGATGCCGCCTAAGATGGCCGGGGCGACGTTGTCGGGGTGGCCTTCGAGTACGGTGGCCATGGCTAGCAGTTCGTCGTTGCCGAGTTTGCCGCCGGTGGCGGCGTTGGCGGCGACCAGGCCGCCGACGATGGCGGCGGCGCTCGAACCGAGGCCACGGGCCAGCGGGATGTTGTTGTGCATTGTTATGCTTATACCCGGGCTGGTGACGCCGACTTTCTTCAGAACGGCGCTGACGGCCATGTAGGCGATGTTGCGCTCGTTGGCTGGGATGGCGCCGGCGCCTTCGCCGGTGACGGCGAGGGTAAAGCCCGGCTGTTCGCTGAGGGTGAGGGTCATGTCGTTGTAGATGGTGCAGGCGATGCCTACCGTATCAAAGCCGGGACCGCAGTTGGCTGTCGTTCCCGGCACGCGTACCGTGATTGTCGATTCCATATATCCTCCATGAGGGGTGGCCGTTATTCCTCGACCACTCTGATGACGCTGCTGATTTTGTTGACGACCGGCATGCCGCCGAGGGTGCTGAGGGCGAGGCGCATGTTGGCGTCGGATACGCGATAGGTGATGAGGACGATTTCCGCCCAGTCTCCCACCTTGCGTTTCTGAACTACGGAGTTGAGGCTGACGTGCTGGCAGCCGAAGGCGCCGGCGATAGCCGCAAGTACGCCGGGTTTGTCCTCGACGAGCAGGCGGATGTAGTAGGGCGCTTCGGTCTGGGCGATGGGACAGATGGGTTTGCTGTCGAAACAGGTGCAGAGGACGCGGCTGGCGACACCATGCTTGATGTCGCGGGCGACGTCGATTATGTCGGCGACGACGGCGCTGGCGGTGGGCATCTCCCCCGCTCCCCGGCCATAGAACATGGTTTCGCCGACGGCGTCGCCTTTGACGAAGATGGCGTTGAAGACGTCGTTGACAGAGGCCAGCGGGTGGGTTTTGGCGATGAAGGCGGGGTGGACGCGGACGTCGACGCCGCATTCGGTTTCGCCGGCGATGGCCAGCAGCTTGATTACATAGCCGAATTCGCCGGCGTATTCGATGTCCTGGGGGGTGATGCCGGTGATGCCTTCAACGTAGACATCGTCCAAGGTGACGCGGGTGCCGAAGGCGATGGAGGCGAGGATGGCGATTTTGCGGGCGGCGTCGAAGCCGCCGACGTCGGCGGTGGGGTCGGCCTCGGCGTAGCCTTTTTGCTGGGCTTCGGCGAGGACGGCGTTATAGTCGCTCTTGTCGACGGTCATTTTTGTGAGCATGTAGTTGGTGGTGCCGTTAACGATGCCCATGACCTGCCTGATGCGGTTGCCAGCCAGGCACTGCTTGAGCGGCCGGATGATGGGGATGCCGCCGCCGACGCTGGCTTCGAAGAGCAGGTCGACGTTGTTTTCCTCGGCTGCGGCGAAGAGGTCGCGGCCGTGTCTGGCCACTACGTCTTTGTTGGCGGTGACGACGTGTTTGCCGGCCCGGAGGGCGCGGATAATGTAATCCTTGGCCGGTTCCTCGCCACCCATGACTTCGACGACGATGTCGATGTCGGGGTCGTCAATGACGGCGGCCGGGTCGGTGGTGAGGCCGGCAAGTTTGATCTGCCGAGGTTTGGCAGCGTCGCGGACGAGAACTTTTTTGAGGACGACGGGCGAACCGACTTTCTGGGCGATGTTGTGGGCGTTGGCGTCGAGGATCTTGGCTACGCCGGTGCCGACGGTGCCTAGTCCGAGCATGCCTACATTGATCGTATCCTTGTGCGAATTGGCATTCATTGAGGTCATCTCCTATTGTTAAGCTTGTCCCAGCACTTCCAGGCGCTTGACGCCGTCTACCATCCTGAGTTTGTCGAGGAGGGCCTCAAGGTCGATGGCCAGTTCGACGGTTTCGATGGAGATGGTGGCGTTGGCTACGCCCTGGAGGGGGATGCCCTGGTTGATTGTAAGGACGCTGCCCCGTTCGTTGGCAATGGTGTTGAGGACGCGGGACAGGACGCCGGGTTTGTGTTCTAAAAGCAGAGCAAGGGTGACGATTTTTTCCTTGCTGGCTTCGTAAAAGGGGAAGACGTAGTCTTTGTATTTATAATAAGCGCTGCGGCTGAGCTCCGTCTTTTCCACAGCTTCGTTGATAGTGCGGGCTTCGCCGCGTTTTAAGAGCTCTTTGACTTTGATGGTCTTCTTGATCGCTTCGGGCAGGATTTCTTCCCGCACCAAGTAAAATGTCGACTTAAGGCCGGACATTTTTTTCCCTCCTTTAGTATTGCACAAAAGGATAATTATCCCCGTATCGTAGACATTATAACATTAGGTTACTACCAAGACAAGGGGATAAAGGGCAAAAAAAAGGCCGGCCGTTGACGGCCGCCGATAAATCGCGGGTCTGACAAGTAATTGACCCGTTATGCTCAAAAGATTATGCAGATCAAGCCGCCGCTGCCTTCGTTGACCACTTTCTGGAGCGTTTCGCGCAGTTTGATCTGGGCGTTTTCGGGCATTGTGTTGAGCTTGTTCTGGATGCCTTCGCGCACGAGGGAGTTGAGGGATTTGCCGAACAGGTTGGTGCGCCACAGTTTTTCCGGTTCGCCTTCGAATTCGCGCAGCAGGTAGTGGATGAGTTCTTCACTCTGTTTTTCGGTGCCGATGATGGGCGAGATTTCGGCCTGGACGTCGGTCCTGATGATGTGGAGCGAGGGCGCGGATGCCTTGAGGCGCACGCCGAAACGGTTGCCGGTGCGGATGATTTCGGGCTCTTCGAGGACCATCTCGTCGACCTGGGGCGGAACGATGCCGTAGCCGGTCTGACGGACCTGCTCCAGGGCGGAAGCGATTTTGTCGTGCTCGCGCTTGGCGACGGCCAGATCGCGCATGAGACGGAGGACGTGGTGCTCGCCGCTGACGGTGAAGCCGGTGAGTTCTTCGAGGACTTGGTAGAAGAGTTCGCTGCGGGCGGTCATCTCGATGACGGCTATGCCGCTGCCGAGGTCCATGTCGTGGAGGATGACGTCGGCGACAAAGTCGTAGCCAGAGAGGTCGTCGATGGCCCGGTCGATGTCGCGCAGGCGGCGCACGTACTGGACGATGTCGTGGACGGCGCCGTCGAACTTCTGCCGCAGCCAGTGGTCGGCTTCGAGTTCTTCGACCCAGCGCGGCAGGGTGATGTTGACTTCCTTGACGGGGAATTCGTACAGGACTTCCTGGAGGATGGCGTATACGTCGTCGGTGGTGAGCTGGAGGCAGTCGGCGGGGATGACGGGGACGTCGTATTTGTTTTCGAGCTTGGCGACGAGCTCCCTGGTTTCTTTGGCGGTCGGCTGACCGGTGTTGAGGATGATGAGGAACGGTTTCTGCAGTTCTTTTAGTTCGGCGATGACCCGCTCCTCGGCGGCGATGTAATTTTCGCGCGGCAAGTCGGTGACGGTGCCGTCGGTGGTGACGACGAGGCCGATGGTGGAATGGTCGGCGATCACTTTGCGGGTGCCGATCTCAGCGGCTTGCTGGAAGGGTATCTCCTGGTCGTCCCAGGGGGTGAGGACCATGCGGGGGCCGTCCTCTTCCTCGTAGCCGAGGGCGCCGTCGACGGTGTAGCCGACGCAGTCTACGACCCTGACGCGGACTTTGACGTTTTCTTTGACGACGATTTCGACCGCTTCGTTGGGGATGAACTTGGGCTCGGTGGTCATGATTGTTTTGCCGGCGGCGGACTGGGGCAGTTCGTCCTTGGCCCGCTCTTTGTCGTAAGGATCGGTGATGTTCGGCAACACCATCGTCTCCATGAACCGCTTGATGAAGGTGGATTTGCCGGTGCGCACGGGGCCGACGACCCCGACGTATATATCGCCGCCGGTCCGCTCGGCAATGTCCCGGAACAGGTCAAACTTTTCCATTTGTCTTCGTTTCCCTCCCCCTATGTTCGTATGTATGAGCACAGTTTGCTCCGTTGGCCTGTCACCCCTCCCCGAAAAACGTCTTCCGCGACGGGCCGCAGAAGCTTCAGGTCCTTACTGGGAATTGCCCGATTAATCATTACAAATATATGACATGCCAATAAGAATATGACGAAACACAAAAAAGAGTATGGTAACTACCATACTCTTCTCGTCCTATTTATACTTTTTTTTCTTTAACCGGCGAGCAGACGTTCAGAAGCCCCCAGATGCAAGGCGCACCGGAAGAGCGCGCCGCGCCGCGTACTCGGAATGTACGCAAGCAAGCGTTCTGAGGAGCAACGCCGCAGATGGGGGCTTATCAATGTCTGCAAAAGTCTAAGCGTCCCAACTGGGGGCGACTTCTTCGAGTTCATGGGTTTTCCCCCTCCCCATCAGCCGCGCAACCGCTTGGCGCGGGTCGGCTCCCTCGTAAAGGACGCGGTGGATCTCGGCGGTGATGGGCATATCGACCCCCAGGTGACCGGCGAGTTGATGGGCGGCAAGGGCGGAACGGATGCCTTCGACGACCATGCCGCTCTCCCCTTCTATCTCCCCCACCGTTTTGCCGGCGGAGAGGGCGAGGCCGGCGCGGCGGTTGCGGCTGTGGCGGCTGGTGCAGGTTACGATGAGGTCGCCGATGCCTGCCAAGCCGGCGAAGGTGAGCGGCCGGGCGCCCATGGCGACGCCGAGGCGGGTTATTTCGGCAAGGCCGCGGGTCATGAGAGCGGCTTTGGCGTTGTCGCCGAAACCCAGACCGTCGCCGATGCCGGCGCCGAGGGCGATGATGTTTTTGAGGGCGCCGCCGAGCTCGACGCCGATGATATCGGGGTTGGTGTAGACGCGGAAGTAGGGCGCCATGAGAGCTTCCTGGACGGCCTCGGCGGCCGGGCGGGAGAGCGAGGCGGCGACGGTGGCGGTGGGATGGCGGAGGGCTACTTCTTCGGCGTGGTTGGGGCCGGAGAGGGCGACAAGGCGCGTGGCCGCTGCGGGTATCTCTTCGGCGATGACTTCGGTCATGCGTTTCAGGGTGCCGACTTCGAGCCCTTTGGCGGCGCTGACGACGATGGCGCCGGCGGCGAGCTGCGGCGCGAGAGCGGCGGCTGCGCCCCGGACGGCGTGGGACGGAGTGGCGAGGATGACGATGGCCGCGCCTGCTGCGGCGGCGGCCAGGTCGGCGGTGCAGGCGACGCCGGCCGGGAGGACGGCGTCGGGGAGGTAGCGCGGGTTGCGCCGGGTGGCGGCGAGTTCGGCGGCGGCCTCCTGGCTGCGGGCCCAGAGCGCTACCTGGTGGTTGTTTTCGCCGAGGACGGCGGCGAGGGCGGTGCCCCAGCCGCCGGCGCCGATTACGGCTATTTTCATGGTTTGTCGCTGTCCTTCTTTTCCGGCGCCGAGCTGCCGGCTTTGATCTTGAGCTCCTGGCCCTTGAGGAGGCGCTCGATGTTGGGGCGGTGGCGAACGATGACGAAGGCGGCGGCGACGAGGCCGAAGTAGAGGTATTCCGTCCGCTCGCCGAAGAACCAGATGAGGGGCGGGGCGATGGCGGCGGCGACGATCGAGCCGAGGGAGACATAGCGGGTGAGGAAGACGATGACCGCCCAGACGACGAAGACGATGGCGGTGACTTTGGGCATGAGGACGGCGATGACGCCGAGGGCGGTGGCGACGCCGCGCCCGCCTTTGAAGCCGAGGAAGAGCGACCAGTTGTGGCCGGCGATGGCGGCGATGCCGCCAAGAAGGGCCGCTGGCGGGGTGCCGAGGACGGCTTTGCCGATGTAGACGCCGGCGACGCCTTTGGCGATGTCGGTGATGAGGACCCAGAAGGCCGGCCATGGTCCGAGCACCCTGTAGACGTTGGTGGCGCCGATGTTTTTGCTGCCGAACTGGCGGATGTCGACGCCCTTGAACGTTTTGCCGACGATAAGGCCGTTGGGGATGGAGCCAATGACGTAGCTGAGGGCTATTATGATAAAGTAGTCCATTTTCTCACCCCACAAAATAAAGCTTGCAAAACTTACAAATAGTTTTGGCTCAGGCCGTTCAGAAGTGCCCAGATGCAAGGCAGGTCGAGGACGCACAGCGACGCGTACTCGGTTGTACGCTAGCAAGCGCCCGCAGACCTAACGCCGCAGATGGGCGCTTATCAACGGCCGCTACTCTTCTTCTTTGTCTTTGCGGCCTCGCACGACAAGCTTCAGCGGCGTGCCTTCAAAGCCGAAGGCTTCCCGCAGTTTGTTTTCGAGGTAGCGGAGGTAGGAGAAGTGCATGATTTCGGCGTCGTTGACGAAGAAGACGAAGGTGGGCGGTTTGACGCCCGGCTGGGTGGTGTAGTAGATTTTTAGTTTGCGGCCCCGCTCGGACGGCGGGGGGTTGATGGCGACGGCGTCTTCGACGACCTGGTTGAGTACGCTGGTGGCGACGCGCATGGCGTGCTGGTCGGCGACGAATTTGACCAGTTCGCTGACCCGCTGGACGCGCTGTTTGGTGAGGGCGGATACGAAGAGGACGGGAGCGTACTGCATGAAGCCCAGTTCGCTGCGGATGGTTTCGGTGTAGCGGAGGGTGGTTTTGCTGTCTTTTTCGACGAGGTCCCATTTGTTGACGACGATGATACCGGCGCGGCCGGCATCGTGGGCGTAGCCGGCGATTTTCTTGTCCTGTTCGGTAACGCCGTCGACGGCGTCGATGAGCATGAGAACGACGTCGGCCCGGTCGACGGCCCGGAGGGAGCGGATGACGCTGTAGCGTTCGACGGGCTGGTCGATCTTGGCTTTGCGCCGCATGCCGGCGGTGTCGATGAGGATGAAGTCGGTGCCGTCTTTGGAGTAGTGAGTGTCGATGGCGTCGCGGGTGGTGCCGGGGATGTCGCTGACGATGACCCGTTCTTCGCCGAGCAGGGCGTTGACGAGGGAGGATTTGCCGACGTTGGGGCGGCCGATGAAGGCGACCCTGATGGTGTCGGTTTCGTCGACGACGGCGGTTTCCCGCGGCAGGACGGCGATGACCTGGTCGAGGAGGTCGCCGAGGCCGAGGGCGTTGGCGGCCGAGATGGGATAGGGCTCGCCGAGACCGAGGTTGTAGAATTCGTATATTTCGGCTTCGTCTTTAGCGCTGTCGACTTTGTTGACGGCGAGCAGGACGGGTTTGTGGGCGCTCTTGAGGATGAGGCCGACTTCTTCGTCGGCCGCGGTCAGCCCGGCCTTGGCGTCGACGACGAAGAGGACGGCGTCGGATTCTTCGATGGCGAGCTTGGCCTGGTGACGCATGGAGGTGAGGATTTTATCGGCGGATTCGATTTCGATGCCGCCGGTGTCGATCATGGTGAATTCGTGGCCGAGCCATTCGGCGTCCATGTAGATGCGATCCCTGGTGACGCCGGGGATGTCTTCGACGATGGAGACGCGCTTCTGGGCGATGCGGTTGAAGAGGGTGGATTTGCCGACATTGGGCCGGCCGACTATGGCTACGATCGGTTTGCTCATTGTCATCACCTTTTCGCGTTGCTTCAGTAGTCTATGCCCTGGCGGGCCTTGACGCCGCTATGGTAGGGGTGTTTCACTTCCTGCATGTCGGTGACGAGGTGGGCGACGGCGATTATTTCCGGCGGCGCGTAGCGGCCGGTGAGGATGATTTCGACGCTGCGCCGGGCGGCGGTGAGGAAGGCTGCAACGTCGTCGGCGGCGAGGAGGCCGCAGGCCATGGCGACGTTTATTTCGTCGAGGATGACGATGTCGTAGTCGCCGGAGTCGATGACGGCTTTGGCCCGCTCCCAGCCTTTTTGGGCAAGCTCTATGTCGATGGGGTCGGGGTTGGCGAGGTCGACGAAGTCGTTGCGACCGACCTGGAGGAGGACGAAGCCGGGCAGCAGACAGGCGGCTTTGGCTTCGCCGTATTCGGCGCAGTCTTTCATGAACTGGAGCATGCAGACTTTAAAGCCGTGGCCCGAGGCCCGGAAGGCCAGGCCGAGGCTAGCTGTAGTTTTTCCTTTGCCGTTGCCGGTATACACTTGGATGAGGCCGAGGTCTTTCATGTTACCTCCAGGCAGCAAGCTGCTGTTTGAGATCGGCGGCGAAGTGGGCGATGCGCACGGGGCGGCCGCTGGCCCGCGCGATGTCTTCAGGGGTGAGGCCGTCGAGGAAGATGTTTTCGCCTTTCCTGAGAGCGACGCCGGGGATGATGACGCCGCCTTGCGGCCGGTCGGCGGCTTTGAGGGCGGCGATGATGTCGGCGCCGGTGAGGAGGCCGGTGACGGTGACGGCAGGGCCGAAGAAGGCGTTGACGACAGGGAGGATGTTGACGGTGAGGTTGGGCAGGGAAAGGCCCGCCGCCAAGGGGGCAAGGACGGCGGCGGCCGATACGCCGCAGACGACGTCGATGTGCCGTGGAACGGAGTAGCCTTCACTTGTAACAGCGGTCTCATCCCATTCGGCGAGGAAGGAGCGGACGATGCCGACGCCGTTCTCGAGCTGGGGGAAGCCGTCGTAGTGGTCGTATTCGGGGATGGGCTGGCCGCAGGCGAGGTAGAATTCGTCGGCGAGGTAGACGAAGGAGGCGCCTGTTTCGGCCCGGCAGCGGCGCTGCCAGGCGGCGACGGCAGCGATGACGCCGGTGGCTTCTGCGGGGGTGAAGCCGCGCAGGGGCTGACATTTTTCCCGGTGGCGGGTTAGGCCGACGGGCACGATGGCGAGGGAGAGGACGCTGGGGGCGAGGGCGTAGAGGTCGGCGATGGTGCGCTCTAGGACAGGGCCGTCATTGAGGCCGGGGCAGAGCACGACCTGGGTGTGAAGCTCGATGCCGGCGGCCGTGAGGTCTTTGAGGCGGCCCAATATGTCTTGGGCGCGCTTGTTGCCGAGCAGCATGGCGCGGATTTCGCCGTCGGTGGCGTGGACGGAGACGTAGAGGGGCGACAGGTGGAGGCGACGGATGCGGGCGAGGTCGCGCGGGGCGAGGTTTGTGAGGGTGATGAAGTTGCCGTAGAGGAAGGAGAGCCGGTAGTCGTCGTCTTTGATGTAGAGGCTTTCCCGCATGCCGGGGGGCATTTGGTCGACAAAGCAAAAGACGCATTTGTTGGCGCAGGGGCGGACACGGTCGAAGACGGCGCTGTCGAATTCCAGCCCGAGGTCCTGGTCGTAGTCCTTTTCGACGGCGAAAAGCTCCTCTTCGCCGCTCTGCCGCTTCACGAGGAGCTCTACGTATTCGTCGGCCAGCGCGAAGCTGAGGTCGATTATGTCGCTGACGGGTTTATCGTTGACGGCTAACAGGGCGTCGCCGGGGAGAAGCCCCAGTTCGGCGGCGATGCTGCCGTCGGTAACCCGGCTGATGGTTCCTTTGGTCAAAGTTTTTTCTCACCTCTGGTAGGGGCGGCTCGTTTGATTCGGCCTTTACTATGTATTCCGTCTTTTGCAGGCTTTTCCTGCCGGACGGAAAAAAACGGCCAATCTGCCCTCACTGGCGTAATCTATTTTTGACGTCCGCGACCATGGCTACGAAGGCCGGGTACTGCCGCTGCATGCCCCAGACGGTCATCCGCCTGCCGATGTTGGTGAGACGGTAGCGTTTGGAGAGCAGGCCGCCGAGTTTGGTGGAAAAGTTGATGAGCGGGAAGGCGTCCTGGAAGAGGCGGTCCTGTTCGTCGACGCCGGCGGTGGCGAGCAGCGCTTGGGCCGCGGCCATGAGGGGCTGGCGCTGGTCCCACAGGCCCAGGAAGTAGACGCTGTGACCGTATTCGTCCTGCCCCATGAGGTAGGGGCTGCCGATGAGCCGGGGAGCGGTCCGGTCGTAGTACGGCAGGGCGACGAATTCGCCGTAGGCGGGGACGCGGTCGGCGGGCAGGAGGCCGCAGTGGATGGCGCTGGCGACGACTGAGGCGTGGGCGCCGGCGAAGCAGTAGTAGATGATGTTCAACGGCAGCCCTCCCGGCTGGTGAGCAGACTGGAGCGCAGGGCGGCGAGGATGCGCGGCCGGAACCGTCGACCGAAGGCGGCCGGCCAGCGGTCGGCCAGAAGGACGCATAGCTGCGCGGGCAGGCCGCGGGCGGCAATCTCCCGGTCGAGGTCGACCCAGGCGAGGGAGAAGGAAAATATGCCGGCCATGCCGGCCAGCGTCCGCCGGTATAGACCGCTGTGCCGCCCGTGCGCGAGGCAACATATGCAGGCTCCGGCGCCATCGCGGCCGGCGACGAGGAGGGGCTCAGTCCGCCAGTCGCGCTGTAGGTTTGCAGGCAAAAAAGGCTCGGCCTCATTATCAAGGCCGAGGTGAAGGGCACAGGCCAGCAGCGGCAGGTAGGGCCGCTTCGCGTGGTAGATGATGTTCATTTCGGGGCGTCGCCTTTGTCGTCAGGTTCGTCTTGCCGGCGTTTGCGCCTGACTTTGGGGCCGAGGAAGTTGGCAAATTCGGTGGATGTGAAGCGTTTTAGCTTCGCCCCGGCTTCTTTGACGCTGCCGGTGCTGATGAACAGGAAGGCGATGACGCCGACGACGAGCAGGGCGACGATCCAGCCGATCGATTTGCTGGCGCCGGAGGGGCCGGCTTGCTGGGTGCCGAGGCCGGTGGCTCCGGCGGGAGTGCCTTGTTGGCCGGAGGTCTGGCCGAGGACGGACGGGATGACGTCGGCGAACAGGGCGGCGCCGCGCTGGGCTTCTTCACGGCTGTTGGTGTGGGAACCGACTTCGAGCAGCATGGAGCGCGGGTGGAGATCCTGGTTGTAGTCGCCACCCTTGGCGAAGAAGATGCCTTTGATGAGCCCGGGGTGCTTCTGGTCGGCCGCGGCCTTGATCTTGAGGGCGTAGTCTTCGATTTGTTTGCCGGTCGGCCCGTATTTGCCGACAACCAGTTGGACTTTGGTCATCTCCTGGCCGTTGAGTTTGGTGGCGTAACCTTCGGGCGGCAGGGCGTCGCGATGGATGTCGAAGACGGCCGCCGGCTGCTGCTTGATGAGGTCGGCAGCGGTGCGGCGGGAACGTTCGTAGGCCATGTTGTCGTGCGGGTCGTGCTTGGCGTTGGAGATAACGGGCTGCAGACCCTGGGCCTGGAGGGCGTCGCCGAAGGATTTGCCTACTTTGTATATGCCGCCGTTGCCGAGGATGCTTTCGCTGCCGTCGCCTTCGATATAGGATTCGTCGGAGTGGGTGTGGTAGATGGCGACTTTGTTGCCCTGGGCGCTCGCTACCCGCGGGGCGAGGTGGACGGCGAAGGCGTGGTAGCGGACGGCGTTCGCAGGCGTGTAGGCGCCGAGGTTGACTTCGCCGACGAATTTGGCCTGGGCGGTGTCGCCGCTGATGCCGGTGACTTCGTAGCGCTTGTTGTCGGCGGTGAGGCACTGGTCGCCGATACTGACTTTCCAGCCGGTCATGAAGACGGGGCGGCCCAGTTCGTCGACGATGGTGTAGTAACCGCCGTCGTTGCGCTCGTGCGCCTGGACGGGCGCGACGATGAGACAGGCGATGAGGAGGGCCGCGGCGATGACTAGCCTATTCACTGTCTTCCCCCCTGTCCTGCTGTTCGGTTTTTTGGGCGGCTGTGAGCGATTTGTCTTTGTTGTGTTTGGTGCCGTGATGGCCGAGTTCTTTGCTGAATTCGTACAGGCCTTCGGGGCGGTTGGGCCCGAGTACGGGACCGCCCTGGAGCTTTTCCCTCGTTTCGCCGACAAGTTCGGCTACCATTACGCCGACGAGGCCGGCGATGATGACGACGTCGAACGCCCCAGCCCCGCCGATGTCGGTGGTGCCGGGGATGCCGGCGCGCGCTATGGTGGCGAAGTGGTAGACGTCGCTGATGATTATGCCGAGGGTGCCGCCGATGAAAGCGGCGCGGCGGGAGCGGCCGGCGATGTAGGCGATCAGGCCGGCGGCGATGCCGTAGATCAGCTTGGGGTCAAGGAACATGTTTTCCGGTTCATAGGGCAGGTATAGGGAGCCGAGCATCACCGCCCCGGCGACGAGGACGCTGGCGACGACCGCCCGCACCCGCTCCGCAGCCTCGTCAGCGGTGGCGAGCAGCCATATGGCCAGGGCGGCCGGCAGAAGGGCGCCGCCGACGTTGACGCTCAGCTCGACGGGCGAGCGCATCAGCGGTATGTCTACGAAGCTGCCGACGACGATGGCGGCGATGAAGAAGAGCGCTTGCTTGTCGGTTAGCCGCATGCGGTCGAGCAGGCGCTGGGCGAGCCCGAAATATACCAGGACGCCGACCACCAGGAGCAGGATCATTCCTACCGGCAAACTCATTGTGGTTTTTCACCTCACATCCAGTATGATGGCTTGCACGGATTTAGCTTGCCCTGGGCAGAGGGAAAACATGCAAAAGCATGGCCTTGCGGCCATGCTTTAACTTAACACATTATGCGAGCGTATGGAGGTTATCGGCGACCGTACTTTGCAAAGCCGGCTGTGTCTATGCCGCGGACGTCGAGCCATTCCCTGCTCTTCCCGGTGATGACCACCGGAACTTTCGCCAGAGCGGGGATATTGCGCGCACCGACAAGGAGCATGTAACGGCGCATTTCGAGGAGGAAGGCTTCGAACCAGGCGACGGCGTCAGCAAGGCTTTTTTCTTGCAGCAGTCGGATAGCCGGGGTGGCGATGGCGACGGCGCGACCGCCAACGGCCAGGGCTTTGACGGCGTCGAGGGGGCTGCGGATGCCGCCGGAAACGACGAGGTCGACGGTGGCGGGCAGTACGGAGACTACTTCGACGGCGCTGACGGCGGTGGGTATCCCCCACGCCAAAGTATCGGCAGGCAGTTCGGCTGCGCCGCGGGCCGCCTCGATGGCGACGAAGTTTGTGCCACCCGCGCCGCCGGTGTCGATGGCTCTGACGCCGGCCGCCGCCAGGGCCTCGGCCTGCTCGCGGGCGACGCCGGAGCCCACTTCTTTGACGATGACGGGCACGGGGCTGGCGGCGACGATGGCGGCGATGTTTTCCAGGTAGCCGCTGAAGTCGCGGTCGCCTTCGGGCATGGCAAGTTCCTGGGCGGTGTTGAGGTGGATCTGGATGGCGTCGGCGCCGATCATTGCCACCGCCCGGACGGCCTGGTCCGGGGTGGCGTGGGCGCCGAGATTGGCGAACAGAACGCCGTTAGGGTTGACGGAACGGACGACCTGATATGATTCGTTTACCGCCGGGTTTTCAAGGGCGGCGTACTGCGAGCCCACGGCCATGGCTGCGCCGGTTCGCCTGGCGAGTTCGGCCAATTGGGCGTTGACGGCGGTGACGTCGGCCGCGCCACCGGTGATGGCGTTGATGATGACCGGGTGGCGCAGGGGTATGCCGGCGACGGCTGTGGTCAGTTCGACGGCTGAGAACGCTAACCCCGGCAGGCAATTGTGGACGAGGGAGAAGTCGGCGAACCCGTTGGCGGCCGGCCCGTCAGCAAGGGCAAGGGAATATTTGAGATGGTCGAGTTTGCGCGATTGGCGCACAGGTCCACAACCCTTCAGTCTTCGCGTTTGAAGAGATGGCCGAGTTTGTCGCCGATGGTGAAGCCCAGCCCTTTGCCGCTTTCCTGGAGGTAGTTGCTGTATTCGGCGCGGTCGCGGTCCTGCTTGGCCTGGGCGATACTGAGGGAGATGCGTTTGGTTTTTTGGTCGACGCCGAGGATTTTGACGTTGACTTCCTGGCCGGCGGTGACGACTTCTTCGGCTTTTTCAACCCGGCGGTCGTCGAGTTCGGAAATATGGACAAGTCCTTCGACGCCAGGGGCAACTTCGACGAAAGCGCCGAATTTGGAGGTTTTGGTTACCTTGCCGGGTACGACGGAGCCGACGGCGAGCGTTCCCGCGATGTCGAACCAGGGATCGCGCTGCACGGCTTTTAAGCTGAGGGATATTTTCCTGGTCTGCGGGTCGAGTTTGAGGATGACGACGTCAACTTCGTCGCCGACATTGACGACTTCGGAGGCTGTTTTGACCCGGTGCCAGGAAAGATCGGAGATGTGGACGAGCCCGTCGACGCCGCCGATGTCGACGAAGGCGCCGAAGTCGGCGAGGCGGCGCACAGTGCCGTGAACGGTCTGGCCGGGCTGGAAGCGGGCAAAGATTTCTTCCTCGCGGCGGCGGCGTTCTTCTTCAAGAACGGCGCGCCGGGAGAGGACGACCCGCTTTTTGTCCCTGTCCACTTCGATGGGCAGGACGGTAAGGGTCTGACCGGAGAATATGCCAAGGTCCTCGACGAACCTTACGTCGGCCTGAGAGGCTGGTATGAAGCCCCGTACGCCGAATACGGCCACCGAGAGACCGCCTTTTACCGCTTCAATGACTTTGCCTTCGACCGATTGACGGGCGTTTTGGGCATTTTCGAGTTTGTCCCAGGCGATGACGTTGTCGGCGCGGACTTTGGATAGCTTGATGGCTCCTTCGCTGCTGTCGGCGTCAATGACGTAGACGTCGATGTCGTCGCCTTCCTTGACGGCTTCATCGGCCTTGGCGGGCTGCGGGTAGGCTAGTTCGGCGAGCGGGATGACGCCCTCGGCCTTGTAGCCGATGTCGACGAACACTTCGTCGTCGCGCACCCGTACGACTTTGCCTTTGACGATGCTGCCTTTCTCCACCTGGTTGATTTCTTGCTCCATTGCCTGATCGAATTCCTGCATTTTCCGATATACCTCCTCAATAACCCATTCGGGGGTGGATGCGCCGGCGGTTATGCCAGCCGCCTCCGCTCCCCTGAACCACGCGGGGTCCAGTTCAGCCGCTGTTTCTATGTGATACACCCTGCTGCCTGCCTCGCGGCATAGCTCGGCCAGGCGGGTGGTGTTGGCGCTGCCGCGCCCGCCGACGACGATCATGACGCCGACGCGCGCCGCCAGGTCGACGGCCGCCTGCTGGCGCAGTTCGGTGGCGGTGCAGATTGTTCTGTTGACTTGGATGTCGGTGGATTTAGTGTTCAGGATGGCGACGATGTCGGCGAACTTTGCCGGCGGAAAGGTGGTCTGGGAGACGACCCCCAGGCGCGGAATCGAAGGCAAGGCTGCCGCCTCTGCGGCGGTTTCGACGACGGCGGCGCCGTCGCCGGCCCAGGCGACGATGCTGTTTACTTCGGGATGGCCCCTCTCCCCCACCACGACGATCGTGTAGCCTTTTTCGCTCAGCTCGCGGGCGGCTGTCTGAGCTTTTTTGACATGGGGACAGGTGGCGTCGACGACGGTGAGGTTTTTGGCGGCCGCCTGGCTGTATGTTTCCGGCGGGGCGCCGTGGGAGCGGATGATGACGGTGTCGCCTTCGATGGCATCAAGGTTGTCGACGGTGCCGACGCCTTCGGCGGCTAGCCGGGCGACAAGCTGGGGATTATGGATGATGGGGCCGAGGGTGGCGGCTTTGCCTGGTCGCTCCGCGCAGCCGCGGGCCATGGCGACGGCCCGTTCGACGCCGTAGCAGAAGCCGCGGTGTTCGGCAAGCAGGATCTTCACTGTTGGCCTCCCTGGTGGAAAGGTTTTTTATTGGTATTCGTCCACTTTTAATATAATTCCTTTTCCCGGCAAATTTTAATTATCAAAGAAGAAGGTCCGCGCCGACGGCGCGGACCTTCTTAATGAACTAGCTTAACTCGGAATGTTGGGTTTTGTTTCGCCGAACTGACAGGCCACCGGAACGTCGGTGTTCATGCCTTCGGGCTTGGCGGTGCCGAAGAGGCGCGACCATACCCGGATGGAGTCGATGAGAATGATAACCACCATGATGAGGATGACGATGCTGAGCGCGGCCATGAGATTGCCGTTGAAGGTGTTGAGTTTGAGATAGACGGCGATGTTCTTATAGCCGGCGGTGATAGTGGTCGCAGCGAGGAAGGTCAGCGGCACGAGGGTGACGAGAGTGTGGGCCTTTTTGGCCGAAACCTTGAGAATGATTGTGGTGCCGATGGCCAGGGCGATAACAGCCAGCAGTTGGTTGGTGACGCCGAACATCGGCCAGATGGTGCTGACTTCGCCGCTGTAGAGGAGGTAGCCCCAGCTGAAGCTTACGACGGCGCCGGTGAAGAAGATGCCGGGCCACCAGCCGGTTTCCTTGAGGGGCGGGTAGACGTAGGTGCCGAGAACGTCCTGGAGGATGTAACGGCCTACGCGGGTGCCGGCGTCGATGGTGGTGAGGATGAAGAGGGCCTCGAACATGAGGGCGAACTGATACCAGTAGCTCATGAGGCTCTTCATGCCGCCGATGCTGGCGAAGATGTGGGCCATGCCGACAGCCAGGGAGACGGCGCCGCCCGGGCGGTGCATGACCTGGATGCCGACGAGTTGTTCGAGCTGTTTGAGCTCGACGGTCGGGAAAGCGCCCTGAATCTTGGCGTATACAGGCGCGAGGGTGTTGATGGCGAAGTAGTCGCCGGGGAACATGACGACGGCCGAGATGAGGGCCATGGTGGCGACGAAGCCTTCGACGAGCATGCTGCCGTAGCCGATGAACATGGCCTGGCTTTCCATCTCAAGCATTTTTGGCGTGGTGCCCGAGCTGATGAGGGCGTGGAAGCCGGAGATAGCGCCGCAGGCGATGGTGATAAACACGAACGGCCAGACGGGGCCGGGGATGATGGGGCCGCCGCCGGCGATGAACGGGGTGGTCATCGGCATGTTGACGTCCGGCCGGACGATGAGGATGCCGAGGGCCAGCGCGAGCACGGTGCCGATTTTCATATAGGAGCTGAGGTAGTCGCGCGGGGCGAGGAGCAGCCAGACCGGCAGGACGGCGGCGATGAAGCCATAGACCGGCAGGGCGATGGCGACCTGCTCGCGGGAGAGGGTGAAATACGGGGCCAGCCCGCCCCACGCCTGGCCGGGCATTACCCAGTGGCCGGCAAAGACGGCGAAGAGGACGAGGAGGAAACCGACGATCGAACCGGAGCGGATCGCCCCTGGGGATATCTTGAACATATAGAGACCGATGACGATAGCGATGGGGATGGTCATGAAGAGGGTGAAGGCACCCCAGGGGTTTTTCATCATCGCGAAGACGATGACGATGCCCAGACCGGCCATGGCGAGAATGATGATGAAAAGGATGGCGATCGAGGTGGTGAAGCCGGTAACGGGGCCGACTTCTTTACGGGCGATGGTGGCCAGCGACTGGCCGTTGTGGCGCACCGACGCGAAGAGGATGATGAAGTCGTGGACGGCGCCGGCGAAGATGGAGCCGAGGACGATCCAGGCGAAGCCGGGGCCCCAGCCGTACTGGGCGCCGAGGACGGGGCCGACGAGCGGACCGGCGCCGGCGATAGCGGCAAAATGATGACCGAATAAGACCCATTTGTTGGTCGGCACATACTCGCGCCCGTCGTTGCAGCGGTGCGCCGGCGTGACGTTGGCGTCGTTGAGCATGAGGATCTTGGCGGCGATAAACGCGCCATAGAAGCGGTACGCCAGTACGAAGGCGCAGGCGGCAATGACCAGCAACCAGACTGAATTCATGCTTTTTCCTCCTTTGTAATAGTGAAATTACCGGGGGAATAAGACTGCGTCCCTCACCTCCTCATCACTAAAGATAGGGGGTTTTAAGTAGAACGACAATTCACTCAATTCAATCTGTGTATTATGCTCCATCTATTAGTATAGCCTGCCAATTTGTCAAACGGCAAGTCTTTCGGCGCCAAATGCCGATTTTGCCGGTTAAACGGGGCGAATTCGCCGGTGAACTGCATATAAAAAGGACCGCGCTATATGGCGCGGTCCTTTTGGAGTTACAGCGGCTCTTAGCTCGGAATGTTGGGTTTTGTTTCGCCGAACTGACATACAGCCGGTACTTCGGTGTTCATGCCTTCGGGTTTAGCTGTGCCGAAGAGGCGTGTCCACAGGCGGACGGAGTCTAGGATGATAACGACAACCATGACAATGAGGATAATGCTGAGGGCGGCCATGAGGTTGCCGTTGAAGGTGTTGAGCTTGAGGTAGTTGCCGATGTTGAGGTAGCCGGCGGTAATGGTGGTCGCTGCGAGGAAGACCAGCGGCACGAGGGTTACGAGGGTGTAAGATTTGTTTTTGGCCAACTTGAGGATGACAGTGGTGCCGATTGCTAGGGCGATAACGGCCAGCAGTTGGTTGGCGACGCCGAACATCGGCCAGATGGTGCCAACGTTGCCGGTGTAAAGGAGATAGCCCCAGCTGAAGCTTACGATGGCGCCGGTGAAGAAGATGCCGGGCCACCAGCCGGTTTCCTTGAGGGGCGGGTAGACGTAGGTGCCGAGAACGTCCTGGAGGATGTAACGGCCTACGCGGGTGCCGGCGTCGATGGTGGTGAGGATGAAGAGGGCCTCGAACATGAGGGCGAACTGATACCAGTAGCTCATGAGGCTCTTCATGCCGCCGATGCTGGAGAAGATGTGGGCCATGCCGACGGCCAGGGATACGGCGCCGCCCGGGCGGTGCATGACCTGGATGCCGACCATTTGCTCGAGCTGCTTGATCTCGACGGTGGGGAACATGGCCTGAATTTTGGCGTAAGCGGGCGCCAGGGTGTTGATGGCGAAGAAGTCGCCGGGGTACATGACAACGGCGGAGATGAGGGCCATCATCGCTACGAAGCCTTCGACGAGCATGCTGCCGTAGCCGATGAACAGGGCCTGGCTTTCCATCTCAATCATCTTGGGCGTGGTGCCCGAGCTGATGAGGGCGTGGAAGCCGGAGATGGCGCCGCAGGCGATGGTGATGAACACGAACGGCCAGACGGGACCGGGGATGATGGGGCCGCCGCCGGCGATGAACGGGGTGGTCATCGGCATGTTGACGGTCGGCTGAACGATGAGGATACCGAGGGCCAGCGCGAGCACGGTGCCGATCTTCATGTAGGAGCTGAGGTAGTCGCGCGGGGCGAGGAGCAACCAGACCGGCAGGACGGCGGCGATGAAGCCGTAGATCGGCAGGGCGACGGAGACCTGCTCGCGGGTGAGGTTAAAGTAGGGGGCAAGACCGCCCCACGCCTGGCCGGGCATTACCCAGTGGCCGGCGAAAACGGCGAAGAGGACGAGGAGGAAACCGACGATCGAACCGGAGCGGATCGCCCCTGGGGAGATCTTGAACATATAGAGACCGATGACGATGGCGATGGGGATGGTCATGAATAGGGTGAAGGCGCCCCAGGGGTTTTTCATCATCGCGAAGACGACGACGATGCCGAGGCCCGCCATGGCGAGAATGATGATGAAAAGGATGGCGATCGAGGTGGTAAAGCCGGTAATGGGGCCGACTTCTTTACGGGCGATGGTGGCCAGCGACTGGCCGTTGTGGCGTACCGACGCGAAGAGGATGATGAAGTCGTGGACGGCGCCGGCGAAGATCGAACCGAGCAGTATCCAGGCGAAGCCGGGGCCCCAGCCGTACTGGGAGGCGAGGACGGGGCCGACGAGCGGACCTGCGCCGGCGATAGCGGCAAAATGATGGCCGAATAATACCCATTTATTGGTCGGTACATACTCGCGACCGTCGTTGCAGCGGTGAGCCGGCGTGACGTTGGCGTCGTTGAGCATGAGGACTTTGGCGGCGATGAATGCACCGTAGTAGCGGTACGCGAGGATGAATGCGCACGCGGCTACGATGAGCAGCCAGATGGAGTTGATCTTTTCCACGCAGAATTACCTCCTTTGGTATGTCCGTTGGGATTTGCGGATTAGTTGCTCTTCTTCCCTCCTTTTCGCCTTAATATTGCGAAAATCTAGTTCGCGCCATACTTAAGTATAGTCGCACATTATGTCAAACGACAATATATTTATGTTCAATTGCACTATTTACCAGGTGAACGGCTTGGTTGTGGCTGTGAACGGTGCTGTTGTTTTTTTCACATGCAAAGTGTAATGCCGCGGTCAGAACCGCGGCATTACAAAATATTGAATAAATTGCTGAAACAGAGATTTAAATCTGAAGAGTGTCAATTTTAGCAATAATTATAATTTTCTGTAAAGTTTTCATAAATATTTTACTGTTTTAATATGCCATACTCCCCCCCGCTGCCCGGAAAGGAAAAACAGCCGGCAGCAAGCTGCCGGACTCAGTCACAAGCCGAATATTTTCTTCAGTTTGGGCGCCTGCTGGCGGCTGACGGGAATTTCGATGCCGGTCAGGCCGTCCATCACCAGATTGTAGGTGCCGTTGAACCAGGGAATGACTTCGCGGATTTTCTCGATATTTACGAGGTAGCCGCGGTGGCTGCGGAAGAACTGGTTTTCGTCCAGCTTGGCCTGGAGGTCCTGGAGGGTGATATTGACCTGGAAGGTTTTCGGTACGGAATAGATGGTGACCTGGCCTTCCGAGCTGCTGGCGGCGATGATGTCGGCGGTGTTGATGATTTGGGCCTTGCCGTTCTGTTCGACAGCGAGTTTCTGCCGGCAGGCGGCTGGCGCTTCGCTCTCGCCGGCTTTGCCGCTGACCGGGACGGGCGCCCTGGCGCTCAAGAGGGCGCGCACTTTGTCGATGCACTGGGCGACTCGCTTGGGTGCGAAGGGCTTGAGCAGGTAATCGGCGGCGTTGAGTTCGAAGGCTTTGTGGGCGAATTCCTCGTGGGCGGTGGCGAAGACGATGAGGGGCTGAAGGATTTCCTGGATTTTTTCGGCGAGGATAATGCCGTTCATGCCCGGCATTTCGATGTCGAGGAAAACGAGGTGGGGTCTTGTCTGGCGCAGGGCGGCGAGGGCGTCCTGGAAGTGGCCGGTTTCGTATACGATGCACACGTCGTCGTGTTGTTCGAGAAGATAGCGTATTTCGCTGCGGGCGGGTTCTTCGTCGTCGATGACCATGGCGCGGATGATGGGAGCGGTCACGCAACAACCCCCCTCGCGGTGGCGGGGATTGTGAGGCTGACTCTGGTCCCCTGCCCTTCCACGCTGTCGATCGCCAGGGCATGCTTCGGCCCGTAGATGTTTTTCAGCCGCTCGTTGACGTTGGACAGGCCGACGCCGGCGCCTTTGCCGAAGCCGGTGACAAGCACCTGGGCGAGGGTGGCGCTGGAGATGCCGGCCCCGTCGTCGGCGATGACGATGTCGACGGAGTTGCCGTTGCGGCAGGCGGTTATGCTGACCGTCCCCCCCGTTTCCTGGGCGAGCAGGCCGTGTTTGACGGCGTTTTCGACCAGCGGCTGGATGGTGAAGGTGGGGATGAGGACGTTAAGGGCCTCGTCGTCGATGATCCTGACGATGGTGAGCCGCGGCCCGAAACGGGCTTTTTCGAGGGTCAGGTAGGATTCGACGTGTTCGAGTTCTTCTTTGAGGGTGACAAAGTCGCGCGATGTTTTGAGGCTGCGGCGGAAGAAGTCGCTGAGTTCGATGATGAGGCTGCGGGCTTCTTCGGGGTTGGTGCGGCAGAGGGATACGATGGTGTTGAGGGCGTTGAAGAGGAAATGGGGGTTTATCTGGGCGCGCAGGGCTTTGAGCTCGGCTTTGGCGGCCAGCTCGGCCATCTGCTCGAGGTTGGCTAGTTCCAGCTGGGTGCAGAAGATTTGTCCCAGTCCCTGGGCGAATTCGATGTCGAGGGCTGTCATGGCTTCTTCGCGGGCGTAGTAAAGTTTGAGGGTGCCGACGATCTCGTCGCGGCAGTGGAGCGGGACGACGACAGCCGATTTCAGGGGGCAGCCCTCTACGCAGCAGCCGATCTCGCTGGCGCGCTGGGCAACGGTGACCTGGCCGGTTTCGAGGCAGGATTTTGTGGCGTTGGTCATGAGGAGGTTTGCCGGGCGGTGGTGTTCTTCGCCAAGGCCGACGTGAGCGAGGACGCGCTCGCGGTTGGTGATGGCTACGGCGGCCGCCGAGGTCATGCTGCGGATGGTTGCGGCGACTTTTTCCGCCGATACCTGGTTGAGTCCCTGGCGGAAGTATGGCAGGGCGGCGTTGGCGATCCGCAGGGCTTTGTGGGTTTGGAGGGCGCCGATGCGGGTCTGGTGTTCGCGGGCGTTGTGGATGATGATCATGAATACCGAGATGCCGACAGCATTGGCGAGCGACATGGGCAGAATGACGTTGGCTACGAGGACGCGAGCGGCGCTGTACGGTTTGCTGATGAGCAGGATGAGGCCCATGCTGAAGAGGATGACGGCGACCCCGGTGATGACGCCGACGATCCAGTCGGGACTCTTGGGCTGCATGCGGGTGTGGATGTAGCCGGCAAGGACGCCGCCGACGATGGTGGCGACGCCGCAGGCTTCGGCGGAGAAGCCGCCGAGGGATATGCGGTGAATGCCGGCAATGAGCCCGGTGACGGTGCCGACGACGGGGCCGCCGAGCAGGCCGGCGACGATGGTGCCGGTATCGCGGACGTTGGCGATGGCGTCCTCTATCGGTATGCCGAGATAGGTACCGGCGATGGATATCGAGGAGAAGAAAAGTATGAGGACGGCTTTCTCCCGGTATGAGCTCTGTTCTTTGAACATGAGCCGGAAGGCTTTGGTGTGGGAGAAGACGTAGGCGACGACAGCGATGATGGCGATGCGCTGCACAAGCACGAGTGAGAGGTTGTCTTGCATGGCGGTCAGCCTCCTTCCTTGGCCAGCATCCTGGCAATCTCGCCGATTACCTGTTCGTTTATGTATTCTACGGCTTCTTTGTCAGTCCTGCCGGGAGGGACGATTACCGGGGCGGCGAATGTGACCGCGATCCGCGGCAGAATATGGCCGTCGCGGAAGAGTTTGTTGGTGCCGGAGACGGCTACGGGAACGACGGGGACGCCTGCCTTGACGGCAATCATGCCCAGGCCGGGCTCGGCGCGGCCTAAAGCGCCCGTTCTGCTGCGGGTCCCTTCGGGAAAGATGCCGACCGTCCCTCCCTGCTCAAGGAAGGCGAGGGCGGTGCGGATGGCGGTGCGGTCGGCCATGCCGCGGCGGACGGGGAAGGCGCCGAGGGCGGTGACGACCCAGCGGACGGCCGCGTTTTGAAAGAGCTCGATCTTGGCCATGAAGCGAATGCGCCGGTTGCCAGGCAGGGCGCAGCCGATGACGGGAGGATCGAGGTTGCTGATGTGATTGGGGGCGATGATGACGCCGCCCGTGGCGGGGATGTTTTCGACGCCGCTGACGCTGAAACGGAAGGCGATGCGCAGGATAATCCGCACGAGCGAGCGGAGGGTTTTATAGAACACCGGTCTTCGCCTCGCATAGCTGAAGTATCGCTTCCACCGCCTGGGGAATGGTGAGGTCGGTGGTATCGACCAGGACGGCGTCCGCCGCCTGGACGAGAGGGGCAATGGCGCGTTCGCAGTCGGCCTTGTCGCGGCCGGCGATTTCTGCCTGCAGTTCGTCGAGGTCGACGGCATAGCCTTTGTCGGTTAGCTCGCGCCAGCGGCGGCGCGCCCGCTCGGCGATGGACGCCGTCAGAAATATTTTTATGTCGGCGTCTGGCAAAACATGCGTGCCGATGTCGCGGCCGTCCATGACAACGCCGCCGAGGCCGGCGAGTTGGCGCTGGAGGTGGACCATGGCTTGGCGCACGCCGCCGTTTTTCGATACTTCGGATACCAGGCGCGATATTTCGGGGGTGCGAATGGCGTCGGTAATGTCGGTGTCGTCGATTTTGACGAGGGTTTTGCCGGCGACGGTGGCAAGCTGCAGGTTGATGGCCCGGGCGACGGCGGCGGTTTTGTCGCCGTCGTCGGCGGCGATGCCGCGGCGAATTGTCTCCCAGGTAACGGCCCGGTACATGGCGCCGGTGTCGATGTAGGTATAGCCCATGCGTTCGGCCACGAGCCGGGCAACGGTGCTTTTGCCCGCCCCCGCGGGGCCGTCGATGGCGATGATGAGTTTTTTCATTCCGCTCCTCCGGCTGCTTCCTGGAATGCGGCGATTTGCGCAAAGAACCGCGGGTATGATATGGCCACGCATGCCGCTTCTTCTATTTCGGCCCCGCCTGCCGCCAGGCCGGCGACCGCCAGGGCCATGGCCATGCGGTGGTCGTCGTGGGAGTGGCAGACGGCGGCGGTAAGCGCCTGTGGGCCGTCGATGATGAGCCCGTCGGCCGTTTCTTCGATGCGCGCGCCCATTTTTGTCAATTCGAGGGTGATCGCCCTGAGCCGGTCGGTTTCCTTGACGCGCAGTTCTTCGGCGCCGCTGATGATTGTGCGCCCTTTGGCGAACAGGGCGGCGACGGCCAGGACGGGTATCTCGTCGATGAGGCGGGGGATGATTTCGCCCTCGATCGTTGTGCCGTTGAGTTCGGCCGCGGTGACGACGAGGTCGGCCACCGGCTCTTCGCCGGCTTGGTGCCGGGCGGTTATCTCGATGTCGGCGCCCATCTGGCGGAGGATATCGATGATGCCGGTGCGGGTGGGGTTTATGCCTACGTTGGTGAGCCGCAGCCGGCTGCCGGGGATGATGGTGGCGGCGACGAGCCAGAAGGCCGCCGAGCTGATGTCGCCGGGAACGTCGATGAGCTGGGGGGCGGATAGTTCCTGCACCGGCGAGAGGCTGACCGTGAGGCCGCTGCGGGTAACTTTGGCGCCAAAGGTCTGGAGCATGCGCTCGCTGTGGTCGCGGGATATGTAGGGTTCGGTGATGCGGGTGGGGCCGTCGGCAAACATGCCGGCAAACAGCAGGGCCGATTTGACCTGGGCGCTGGCGACAGGCATGGTGTAGTCGATGCCGTGGATGCCGTCGGCGGGGACGATGGCCAGGGGGGCGTAGCGGGACTGCTCGCGCCCGTATATGCGGCAGCCCATCTTGGCCAGGGGGGCGATTACGCGGGCCATGGGGCGGCGGCGGAGCGACCCGTCGCCGGAGAGGACGCTGAAGAAGGGCTGGCCGGCAAGGATGCCGGACAGCAGTCTGATGGTGGTGCCGGAGTTGCCTGCATCTAGGACTTCCTCAGGTTCGCTGAGACCGTAGAGACCATTGCCCAATACGATAAGTTCGTTTTCGCCCGGTCTTTCGATTTTGACGCCGAGGGCGCGCATGCAGGCGACGGTGGACAGGCAGTCGGCGGCAGCGAGAAAGTTGCGGATTCTCACCGGGCCGTCGGCCAGGCCAGCCAGCATGACGCTGCGGTGGGATATGGATTTGTCGCCGGGGATGGCAATCTCCCCCGTCAGTCTCCTGACGGGTTTTATCGATTCTTTCATCGCTTCGCCCCACCCTTTCCGTTATTTATCGACCGGCCTACCGCGGCCGCCACTTTGGCGAGTTCGCTTGTCAGTTGGCGAAAATTGGCCAATGTGAGGGATTGTGGTCCGTCGGACATCGCTTCTTCCGGCCAGGGGTGGACTTCGATTATCAGGCCGTCGGCGCCGGCGGCGACAGCCGCTTTGGCCATCGGGCCGACGAGCCGCCAGTTGCCGGTGCCGTGGCTGGGGTCGACGACGACCGGCAGGTGGCTGAGGTGTTTGACGAGCGGTACGGCTGAGAGGTCGAGGGTGTTGCGGGTATAGTTTTCGAAGGTGCGGATGCCGCGTTCGCAGAGGACGACGTCGGCGGCGCCGCCGGACATCAGGTATTCAGCGGCCATGAGCCATTCTTCGACGGTGGCGGCGACGCCGCGCTTGAGCAGCACCGGGCGGCCGGCGCGCGCCACTTCCTTGAGGAGGACGAAGTTTTGCATGTTGCGGGCGCCGATTTGGAGCATGTCCGCATGTTCGGCGACCAGCCCGACCGCGCGGGGATCGGTGACTTCGGTGACTACCGGCAAACCGACTTCCCGGCCGACGGTATGGAGAATGTTGAGGCCTTCGTTTTCGAGCCCCTGGAAGCTGTAGGGCGAGGTCCTCGGTTTGTAGGCGCCGCCCCGCAGCATCGCCGCCCCCGCGGCTTTGGCTCCTAGCGCCGCTTCGCGGAACTGTTCGTAGCCTTCGACGGCGCACGGCCCGGCAATGACGGGTACGTCGGCGGCGCCGAAGCGGACGCCGCCGACGGCAACGACGCTGTTTTCGGCGCGGAATTCGCGGCTGACCAGTTTGAAGGGGGTGTGCACTGTGACGACACGTTCCACGCCGGCAAGACGTTCGAACTGTTCACAGCGTCCGGGGTCGGTGTCGCCGACTGCGGTGATTATGGTTTTGTCGCGGCCGACGAGACAGTGCGGTTCGAGACCGCTCTGCCTGATTTTGTCAAGGACGCGGTTTGTCTGTTCCGGGGTGGGGGCGTTCATGACGATGATCATTGGCAATCCTCCGGCCTAGGTGGCGCTTTGCGGTTAACATTATTATTTTCGCGCGCCGCCGCCAATTTCCTCCAATATTGCGCTAATGTTTGAATTTGACTTTGCCGATCGGCACCGCCGCCCCCCGCCCTTCAACGACCAAGCCGTCGAGCGGCGAGATGAGCCCGCCGCCGGGTACGGCGACGACGAAGCGGCCGGCTGCCGGCAACCGGCTGGCGTCGATTTCGAGGTAGTCGCCGTCATAAACGGTGACGGCGACTTCGCCGCTCTTGAAGTCGCCGACCCGCTCACCGTTGACTATGGGGTATACGTCGACCGCAGCGGCCGGCTGGACGATGCGGATGACGACAAGCCTGTTTTCCCGCAGCATTTGGATGCGGCTGGCGACCGGCGATCCTTCGCTGATGACGAGGGGCGCATCGGCCACCAGCGGCGTCTGCCAGGTCACCGGGTCGCCTTCAAGTCTGTCGACCCGCGATAGGTAGCGGCGGGGCGTGTCGTGGTATATGAGCACCTGGACAGCAATGAGTGTAATGACGCACATTGCCGCCAGGCGAATGAGGAACGGTTCCCAGTTGACGAATGGATTGTATTTATTGCGACGCCTCATTAAGCAGCCTCCCACGGTAGGGATGGCTATATTATCTGTAATTGTTTTCCACATTATCCGCGGCCGCCGCCCGCCCGGCGACGTAGCCGGTGGAGAAGGCCGCCTGAAGGTTGAAGCCGCCTGTGTAGCCGTCGATGTCGATGACTTCGCCGGCGAAATACAGGCCGGGAACGAGGCGCGACGCCATAGTTGAGGGATTTATCTCTTTTGTACTTATGCCGCCGGCGGTTACGATGGCCTCGGCGAGCGGCCTGGTGCCGGTGACTGTGAAGGTGAGCTGTTTGAGCAGGCCGGCGAGACGGGCGCGTTCTTCTTTGGTTATCTGATGCACCGGCTTGTCCGGGTCGATGTGGCTGAGATCGACGATGACCGCCGTCAGGCGCGAGGGCAGCAGCTCGCCAAGCGAGTTTTTGAATTGCTTGCGGGCGAATTTGACAAAGTCGCGCTGCAGGCGCTTGTCCAGCGTTTCGGCGCTGAGGGCCGGTTTGAGGTCGATGGCGATGAGTACCTCGTCGCCCGGCCGGGTGCGGAGGGCGGCCGCGACGGGGTTCGAGAGCGAGAGGATGACCGGCCCGGAGAGGCCGAAGTGGGTGAAGAGCAGTTCGCCGAATTCGGCGGCGAGCTGACGGCCGCCGGCTATGGCGGCGACGGCAACGTTTTTGAGGGCCAGTCCCTGGAGGTCGGTGATCCAGTCTTCGGCGACTTCGAGCGGGACGAGCGAGGGACGGAGCGGGGTGACGGCATGACCCAGGGCGGCGGCGATGCGATAGCCGTCGCCGCTTGAGCCGGTGCCCGGATAGGAGGCGCCGCCGGCGGCGAGAATTACGGCGTCGGCCTGCCACTCGCGGCCATCGGCGGTGGCGGCGCCGCAGGCCCGTCCATCGGCAAGGCGGATTTCCCGCACCGCCTGCCCGGTCACGACGGAAACACCGCGGTCGGCGAGGGCGCGGGCGAAGGCGTCGACGACGTCCCTGGCCTGGTCGCTGACCGGAAAGACGCGCCCGCCCCGCTCGGTCTTGAGCGGCACGCCGCGTTTTTCGAGCCAGGCCATCAGGTCGTTGTTGGAAAAGGCGGCGAGGGCGCTGTGGAGGAAGGGGCCGTTGCCTGGCATGTTGTCGATGATGGTTTTGATGTCGGCGATGTTTGTGACGTTGCAGCGTCCTTTGCCGGTTATGAGAAGTTTCCGTCCGACGGCGGGCATCTTTTCGAGCAGGGTCACGTCCGCGCCGTGTTCGGCGGCGCTGGCTGCCGCCATTAGTCCGGCGGCGCCGCCGCCTATGACGAGGATTTTCTTCATCGCAGTCGTTCTCCGTTTCTTATCCACTATATTCCAGTCTGCCGCGGTATGAAAATAGCCCAGCGGATGCGGGCGCAGCCGCCGAGCTTAGTGAACGACGCGGTTACCGCGCGGGCAGACCAGCCAGTTTCTTGAGTTCGGCGACTTCTTCCGGCTCCAGGTGGCGGTAGCGGCCGCGGTGGACGCCCTCCAGGGTGAGGAAGGCGAATTCGGTGCGTTTGAGTTTGCTAACCGGATGGCCAATGGCTTCGCACATCCGCCTGATCTGGCGGTTGCGTCCCTCGTGGATGACGATGGCGAGGGTGGCGGCATTGGCTTCAGGGTCGTAGCCGGTGAGCCTCACTCGCGCCGGAGCGGTGACGCCGTCTTCGAGGGTGATGCCCATCCGCAGCCGGTCGAGCTTTTCTTCGGCCGGACGGCCGGCTACGGTGGCCACGTATGTCTTGCCGATCTCATGGCTGGGGTGTGTCAGGGCATGGGTGAGCTGGCCGTCGTTGGTGAGCAGCAACAGCCCTTCGGTGTTGTAGTCGAGCCTGCCCACAGGGTATAGCCGCGCGGGCACGGCGGCGACAAGTTCGGCGACTGTCTTCCGGCCCCGCGGGTCGCTGAGGGTGGTGACGACACCCCGGGGTTTGTTGAGCAGGAGGTAGTATTTTTCCTCGCCGGCCAGGGGGTGGCCGTCGACGGCGACGACATCCCTGCCTGGCTCCACTTTGGCGCCAAGCTCGGCGACCACCCGGCCGTTTACTGTGACCCGCCCGGCGGTGATGAGTTCTTCGGCGTGGCGGCGGGAGGCTATCCCCGCCTGGCTGATGATTTTCTGTAGTCTTTCGGGCATGGCCCCTCCTTGTGTCCCTATCAGGGAGTCAGTTGGCTGAAGTCGGTTTGTACCTTGCAGAGGCGGATACGGCGATCGTCGCTGGTTTCGCGCTCGCAGCTGCCGCAGATGCCTTCTCCGCAGCAGAGGGTGGCGTTGTTGGTGGCGGCCATGGGGAGGTTGACGCCCGCCGCCTGCATCGCGGCGATTACGCCGTAGTGCTGTTCGTCCGGGCCGGCGCTGACCACCAGATCGGGGCGCTTTTCTCCGTCGGTGAGCCACCTGCTCAGCAGGCCGTTGCCGGTCCGCCGGAAAGAGTCGACGGTATGCACGGTGACGCCCAGTTCCTCCAGGTCTTTGTCGATGAATATCCGGCCGATCTTGCCGGGGGCCAGCAGGGCGATGACGCGATTGTTGTTGGCCGCCAGGCGGGCGGCGATCGGCAGGGCAGGCGGCTGGCCCATCCCCCCTGCTACCAACAATATTGTACCACAGGTGATATTGTCAATCCATGGCTGGCCGAGCACTCCGTTGTAATAGGGGCCGCGGACGGTCACCATATTGGCGGGGTTGTCGAGCAGGCGGCTGGATTTCGGGCCGACCGCCTCTATGACGACTTGCACTGAGGCGCCGTTCACTTTCATGACGCCGACAGGGAAGTGGAAGTATTGCGGGTCGTCAGGCAGGCGCAGGAAGACGAACGCTCCCGCTTTGCCGAGTTCGGCCGCAAGGTCGCTGCCGACGCAGAATTCCAGCAGGTACGTATTTTCGGCAATCAGTTCTTTGCGGGTAATTGCGCTGTCCGCCTCGATCCGCCGGGGAGGGTTGTCGCCCCGCGAAACGCCGTTTTTAGGCTGCCACCGGCGTTCGTATAGTATGCAGACCCCGCTCCAGTTGCAGTCGCAGACCGGCTCCCCTTTGAGGTGGCTGCAGAACACGCAGTGGTTGGTTTCGGCCAGCAGGCACGGGCAGTAGGGCGAGTTGATGTCGATGCAGGTGGTCGTCAGATTCCGCTTCATTCGCTCTCCCCCTCTCACACCAGGCACTGGCCGTATACGTCGGTGAGGCCGGCTTTGGCCACCCGGTCGCCTATTTCGCCCCGGTCGGCAGAGTAGAGTCCGCTGGCTTTCATCCGGTCGAAGTAGGCTGAGCCGGAAAATGTGTAACGCAGGCGCAGCCCGTCTTTTGTAGCCATTTGGTCGTGGACGAAGGCGATGATATCGCCCGAGGCGACCGTGCGCGGCAGCTCCAGGTAGGACATGTCGAGACAGTGGCGGACGGCGTTGTGGCCGGCGAGCAGGCCGGTGACGATCGCTTCGGTGTGGCCGACGAAGATGCCCGCTTTTTCGCCGCCGCAGAACAGGTTGTCGACGTTATCCACTTTAAGGTTGTTGCCGCAGGGTGCGATGCCGAGGTAGCGGACCGAGTTGCCCTGGCCGCCGGCGTACGGGTCTTCGTAGCGGGCGTTTTCCAGTCCGGGGATGGTGCGCAGGTCTTCGAGCGGGAAGTAGGATGTCATGAGTTTGGCGTGGCCGGTATCAAGCAGGACAAGGTTGGCGGCGTATTCGGCGATCGCGTACTGCGAGCAGGCTTTGCGGCCGAGAGAGGTGCTTTTGACGAGGTGCTCCGGCACCGGCAAGACAACCGCCCCCTCTCGCTCCAGTTGGTCGCGGATTTCTGCGCTGAGCGAATCTTTGTTGAGCTTGCAGGAGCCGCTCATGGCGCCATACGTTCCGTCAGCTTTGAGGCCCATTATTTCTTTGACCTGCGAGCGGGCGGTGACGCTTACTCTGGGACCGAAGGACGGACAGCGCAGGATACACATGGCGCAGCCGTTGCCGTATTTAAGGCAGTTGCCCATCGGGCCGGCGGTGCCGGTGGTGTCCACGAAGACGTCGCCTTTGACGACTTCGCCGTCGTCGATCACTAGCGCCTGAAGCGTGCGGCCGTATTTTAGCACGTCCACTACCCTGGCTGTTGTCCGTACGGTTATTCCATAGTTTATCAGCACTTTTTTCACCAGCGGCTCCATGGCGCTGACATCATAGAGCGAGGCATGACTGTGCCCGGGAAAGCTTATGCCCCGGTGCCTGGCGTTGGCATCCATGGCGACAAAAAGATCGCCGCCCCCCATGGCCGTCGCTTCCTCGGCGGCGGTGTAGCGTCCGTTGTTGCGGTAGATGCCCCCTACCAGGCCTGTTCCCAGGAGCATATCGGTCCGCTCCAGAAGCAGCACCTGGGCGCCAGCCTTGGCCGCAGCCAGGGCCGCTGCGCACCCGGCCCAGCCGCCGCCGGCGACCACTACTCTGACCATCGCAGTCCCCCCATTTTCTTCGTTTTCACATTACAGTGTATTCCCGGACGGCGGATGTGCCACTGCGGGGGGGCAAAAAGGAAGGTTGCCGATACGGGTTTTATCGGCAACCGAGACAATTATGGGATAAACAGCATTCGGCAGATGTATATCGACATGAAAAAGCCCGTAATGTCGCCGGCCAGGCCGACGATGACCGCGTAGCGGGGATTGCGGATGCCGGCGGCGCCGAAGTAGACGGTAAGGATGTAGAAGGTGGTGTCGGTGCTGCCGAGGATGGTGGAGGCCATCCGGCCGACGAGCGAGTCGGGCCCCTCGCTGGCGAGGAGTTCGGTTGTCATGCCGAGGGCGCCGGTGCCCGACAGGGGGCGCATGACTGCGAGCGGCACGAGCTCGGGCGGGACGCCGACAAGCGACAGGAGCGGCTTAAGGGCGGCGACGCAGTCGTCGAGCGCGCCTGAGGAGCGGAAGACGCCGACGGCCACGAGCATCGCCACTAGAAAGGGCATTATCCGCACGGCGGTCTGGAAGCCTTCGGACGCCCCTTCGACGAAGGCTTCGTATACCCTGACCCGTCGAAGGTAGCCTGCCAGAGGGATGAGGAGGAGCACGAGCGGGATTGCCCAGGCGGAAAGCAGCTCGCAGATGAGGGCGAACACGGCGCTACCGCCCCCGGCCGCTATACGCCGCCCGGCAGATCCGGTCCACGGCGAGAGCGGCCGCGGCGGCGGTGAAGCTCACCGCCAGCGTGGCGCCGACGATTTCCGCCGGATCGGCGGAGCCGGCGGCGGCCCTGAGGGCGATGACGGTGGCCGGGACGAGGGTGACGCCGGTGGTGCACAGCGCCAGCAATGTGCACATCGCCGGCGTGGCGGTCTCGCGGTCGCGGCTGAGCTTCTGCAGTTCCTGCATAGCCTTTATGCCCAGCGGCGTGGCGGCGTTGCCCAACCCCAGCATGTTGGCGCTCACCGTCATGACGATCGCTCCCATGGCCGGGTGGCTCGGCGGCACGCCGGGGAAAATCCTGCGGATAAAGGGACCGATGATGAAGGACATAAGCCGCACCAGCCCCGCCCTTTCGGCTATTTTCATCATCCCCAGCCACAGACACATTACGCCGGTGAGTTTAAATGCCAGGGTCACCGCGTTCTCCGCGGCGGTTATGGCGCTGGGGGTGATCAGTTCGATTCTGCCCGTCAGCCCGGCGTAAATTATCCCGCCGGCCAGGAGCAGCAGCCAGATGAGGTTTATCATATGCCTCCCCTCCTTATGTGGAAGGTATGAGCGAATCCGGCCGGCTAGAACGGGAAATGAAAAGCCGCCTCGCGGCGGCTTGTGTGCGGATAGGTCAGGCCAGGTTCTTCACGATGAAGGTGAAGAAACTCCATAGCGACCCCCATATAAGGCTGAAGAACGACTTGCGCTCGGCTTGCTCGGCGGCCAGCAGATCGACGGACGCTATTTCGGTGTTGCGGTAAAAGGTCTTGACCGTGCCGAGCTTCTGCCCGGCGTTTACCGGGGCGTCGACGCGATCGGGGGCTTCGATCACTGTCGAAAAACCATCCCGGTCGCCCTGAGCGACGGGCACGGAAAGGGTGCTGGCGGCGATGAGCCTGACTTGCTCACTTTTGCCGTCGACCACTCTCACCGTTTTCATGATGTCGCCCTGGCCGAACATTTTTACCGGCTGCAGGCGGCTGAAACCGTAGTCAAGCATTTTAATGGAGTCTTCCCACATCCGATCGCCGTCGAGAACGACGGCCACGAGCTGGATGCCGTTGCGCTTCGCGCCCGATACCAGGCAGCGGCCGGCCTCCTCGGTGAAGCCGGTTTTGACGCCGTTGCCGCCCTCATACTGCCAGAGGAGTTTGTTTTCGTTGTAGAGATCGCGGTCGTGGTCTTTGCCCGGCCAGGGAACGACGGCGTGTCTGGTGCCGACGATCTTGGAAAAGAGCGGGTTTTTGTAGCCATAGGCGGCGATGCGGGCGAGGTCGCTGGCGGTCGAGTAATGCTGCGGCCCGGGCAGGCCGCTGGAGTTGGTGAAGTTGGTGTTCAGAGCGCCGATGGCGCGGGCTTTTTCGGTCATGAGGCGGGCGAATTTGTCTATCGAGCCCGATATGTGTTCGGCGACGGCGACGGTGGCGTCGTTGCCGGAAACGAGCATCATGCCGTAGAGCAGGTCGCCCAGTTTGAGCTGCTCGCCGGGGGCGAGCCACATCGACGAGCCTTCGGTGGCCGCCGCGCCTGGGCTGGTGGTGACGAGGTCGTTGAGGTTGCCGTGTTCGAGGGCGACGATGAGGGTCATCATTTTCGTCGTGCTGGCGGGCGGCCGGCGGTCGGAGGCCCCTTTGGCGAAGATGATCTTGCCGGTGGAGGCTTCGATGACAATGGCCGATTTGGCTGTCAGGGTTGGTTCAGCCGGAGCGCCCCAAGCCGTACGGGGCATGATGAGTATAAATAGAATCAGCGTGGCAAACGCCGTTTTTTTCATGTAAACCTCTCCAGTTAATTATCACAGACCAATAACTATTATAACTATGTTTTCCCCGTACGTCAAAGTCGTCATACATTTTTGCGCCGCACCGAGGACATAATATAACCAGTTTAAGGAGGTGAAAGCATGGAAGTGCTTGACGTCAAGACGGCCTTGCGCACGACTTTGACCCAGAAACAGGAATTGGTGCGTGACTATCAGACTTTTGCCGAGCAGATCGACAACCCCGAAGTCGCGAAGCTGTACCGGCATTTTGCCGAAGCGGAAGCGTTGCACGCCACCCAGATCAAGGATAAACTGGCCGGCTTGCACTGAGGCAGTAGATGTATATGCGAAAAACCCGCACTGGTATGTGCGGGTTTTTGTATGGGTTAGGGATGAATAACCGGTCGTTCTAAATGGGGATTGTGCGCGAACCGTTCAGGGCCTTCAGATGCAAGGCGCCCTGAGGACGTGCAGCGACGACGGCCCCGGATGGGCCTAGTGCCGGGCGCGCCATGGATGGCGCAGCGCCCGGCCGCGTACTCGGATGTACGCTAGCAAACGCCCGCAGGGGCAACACAGCAGATGAGGCCATCAACGGTTCGCCTACATACTTGGCTGATGGTTTGCGCCTTGGGTTTCGGCCGTCTCGGCAAGCTCGTCGAACTCATCCTGCGCGTCGCGGCTGCGCATGATTTCCTGTATCTTCGTGAGGGCCTGCGGGACCATGTCGATAAGCCGGTCGTAGATCTGATTGCCTTCCACCGGCATGAATCTTATGCCGTTTACCGGCGAGCACACCAGAAAACCTACCGGTTTGACGCTGACGCCGGCGCCACTGCCGCCGCCGAAGGGATGACCGTCGTGCTGGACGGTCTCTTCGGTTTCGAAGTCGCCGCCGCCTGCGGCGAAGCCGAAAGTGACGCGCGAAATCGGGATGATGACGGTGCCGTCGGCTGTTTCCACGGCGTCGCCGACGATGGTGTTTACGTCAACCATCCCTTTGATGCTTTCCATGGCCGTTTTCATCAGACTTTGGATTGGGTGTTCTTCCACTGCCTGTCGTTCCCCCTTCCCAGGTGCCGGATGGCTGTCGCTATCGCGTTAATAACATTGCCCAGCGTGATGCTGAATATACACTCGAGTTCGATTTCGACGCCTTCCCTGGCATAGTGCGGCGAAACCCGGAAGGCCGGCCTGACGACGCTTTTCAGCCGGCGCTGCATGTAGGCGTAGGTCTGGGTTTTCAACTGCCACAGCAGGCCAGCCGAGATGCCGGTGAGGGCGGCGTCGCCTGTGCCGAAGCAGGTCCGCCAGGAGAGCTTTTCGCAGGCAACCGCGACGAGTATGCTCGTGATCAGCCGCTTGTAGATACGGGTGTAGTAACGGAGCTGTTTCATCAGATAGCGCCAATGGCGGGGATGGTGACGGAATATTTTCCAGGTGTTGCGGGTAAAGCGCTGTTCGGCGCCGGCGCGCGTTTCGGTCTGGCCGCCGGGCGTGTCGACGACCGATTCCGGCCATGGCAGGCCGCCGCGGCGCGCGAGCCGCACGAGGGGTACTTCGAGGTGGTAGCTGATGAGTTTTTTGAGGGCGTAGACGTCGATGTCGAGACGGTCGTCTTCGCCCTGCCGCCGATAGGACAGGCTGATGAACAGCTTCAGCCGGGCCAGGGCAAGGACAAGCAGCGTCGTCGCCAGCCATACCGCCAGCCAAGTCTCCATGCTCTCCCCCCTCCCCGCGCGGATAGTAATATTATGGCAAAAAAAACCGCCCGCATGCGCGGGCTGGTCAAGTTTATTCATCGGCCTCCGGGAGTTCGTCGGGGGGCTCTACATTGAGCAGTTCGGCCAGGTCTGGCAGATCGTCGAGGGTGGCGAGGCCGAAGCATTTGAGGAAGTCGTCGGTGGTGCCGTAGAGTATCGGCCGGCCGATGGCTTCCTTGCGGCCGACTTCTTTGATGAGGCCCCGCTCGGCGAGGGTGGTGACAACGCCGTCGACCTTTACGCCGCGGATGTGTTCGATTTCCAGTTTGGTGACCGGCTGTTTGAAGGCAATGATGGCCAGCGTTTCCATGGCAGCCAGCGACATGCGGGCTTCCTGCACTTCGATGAGCTTGTCGATGATCGGCGCAAGCTCCGGTTTGCTGCACAGCTGGTAACCGCCGGCGACGTCGAGGATGGTCAGCCCGCGGTCGGCGGCGACCATGTCTTGTTTGAGTTCGGCGACGAGCGCGGCGACGTTTTCGGCGTCTATTTCAAGGATCTGGGCAAGCTTGTTGGCGGGGACGGGGTTGCCGCTCGCGAACAGCAGGGCTTCGACGTGGCCCTTAAGGTGTCCGTAAAACATCAGTGCACGACCTCTCCCAAGCTAAGGTAGATGGGGCCGAAGCTCCGTTCCTGCTCTATATGGATACGTTTGAGGCGGATTAGTTCCAAGAGCGCCAGGAAGGCTGTCACCATTTCGGTGCGTGAACCGCTGCGGATAAGGGTTTGGGCGAATTCCAGCCGGCCGCCCTGTTTGCGGAGGAGCAGGAGGATGTCCTGCATTTTATCCTGGACGCTTATTTCTTCGCGGGCGATGAAGGCGAATTCGTCGACAGCGCTTTCCCAAACGGCGGCGAAGGCTTCGATGAGGTCGTCGAGCTTGAGTCCCTCGGGCAGGACGATTTTGGTGGCGAAATAGCCGGGCGGCCGGGCGATGAACTGTTCGCGCTTGCGCAGCATTTCTTCGAGGTCGGCGGCGGCCTGTTTGAAGCGGCGATATTCCAGGAGCCGCTGCACGAGTTCCTGGCGCGGGTCTACTTCTTCGGCCAGTTGCTCGGCGGCCGGCGGCTTGGGCAGCAGCATGCGCGATTTTATCTGCAGCAGCGTGGCGGCCATGACGAGGAATTCGCTGGCGACGTCGATGTTGAATTGTTCCATGGCCCGGATGTAGTCGAGGTATTGCTCGGTGACGACAGCGATGGGGATGTCGTAGATGTCTACCTGGTTTTTGTCGATGAGGTGCATGAGAAGGGCCAGCGGGCCTTCGAAGGCTTCGAGCTTGACCTTGTATTCGGCGGTGCTCATGGCTTACAGCCGCATGGCGGCGCGGACTTCCTCCATGGTGGCGGCGGCGATCTTGCGGGCCCGTTCGGCGCCGTGGACGAGGATTTCCCTGACCCGTCCGGGGTTGGCTTCAAGGGCGGACCGCCGGGCATGGATATCGGCCAGGCTGGCGGACATCCGCTCGGCGAGGAGTTTTTTACAGTCGACGCAGCCGATGCAGGCGGTGCGGCATTTGCCGCCGATGTCTTCGAGCTCTTCTTTGTTGAAGAGTTTGTGGAAGGTGTAAACGGTACAGACGGCGGGGTCGCCGGCGTCGGTTTTCTTGACGCGCTGCGGATCGGTGATCATCATCCTCACCCTGGCTTTGAGTTCTTCCGGGGGTGCGGCATAGGGTATTTCGTTGCCATATGATTTGCTCATCTTACGGCCGTCGATGCCGGGCAGCACGGACGCTTGGCTGAGTTTATGCATGGGCTCGGGAAAGACGGGACCGTACATACCGTTGAAGCGGCGAACGATTTCCCGCGAGAGTTCGACGTGGGGGATCTGGTCTTCGCCGACCGGCACGGTGTCGGCTTTGTAGAGGATTATGTCGGCGGTCATAAGTTCCGGGTAGCCGAGGAAGCCGTAGGTGTTAATCTCTTTGCCCATCGCGCCGAGCTGCTGGAGCTTGTCCTTGTAGCTGGGCACCCTCTCCAGCCAGGAGAGCGGAGTCATCATGGAGAGCAGCAGGTGGAGTTCGGCGTGTTCTTTGACATGGGACTGGACGAAGATGATGTTGCGCTCGGGGTCGAGGCCGCCGCTCAGCCAGTCGAGGGCCATTTCGTGTATGTATTCGGGGATTTTGCTGGTGTCCTCGTACATCGAGGTGAGGGCGTGCCAGTCGACGATGCTGAAGACGCAGTCGTAGTCGTACTGGAGCTTTACCCAGTTTTCCAAGGCCCCGAGGTAGTTGCCGAGGTGGAATTTGCCGGACGGCTGCATGCCGCTGAAGATACGTCCTTTGCTCATGGTTGCTTTGTTCCTCCTAAACGATAAACGCTACGATGGCGGTGATGATGCTGCTGAGAAAGGCTTGGACGGGGTAGATGACCGCGCCGATGATTTTGAGGTAGACGAGCGCCATGAGGATGAAGGGCCCGTAGGGGGCGATGCGTTCGAAGGCGTCGGCCTGGCGCGGCGGCAGAAAGCTGGAGATTATCTGCGAGCCGTCGAGCGGCGGCACGGGGATGAGGTTGAAGACGGCCAGGATGAGGTTGTAGGTGAACGTCCACTGGATTACCTTGAATATTTCAGGGGTGCCGAGGTGCAGCTTGGCAACGACGCTGAAGACAAGGGCGCTGATAAATGCCATGACGAGGTTGGCCCCCGGTCCGGCCAGCGAGACGCTCAGGATGCCCCAGCGGCCGTTTCTGAGGTTGAAGGGGTTGATGGGGACGGGCTTGGCCCAGCCGAAGCTGAACAGCCACAGCATGATGAGGCCGATGGGGTCGAGGTGGGGGATGGGGTTGAGCGTCAACCGGCCGGCGTAGCGCGGCGTAGGGTCGCCAAGGGATACGGCGGCGCGGGCGTGGGCGTATTCGTGCACGGTGAGGGCTATGAGCAGGGCGGGGATGCGAAATACCATGTCAGGGTCAAAGCCAAACACTAATTATCCTCCTTATACGGCTCAGCCGTGTCCTGGTCTGGAATTGCCGCCCCGCTCGCGGGGCAAGTGCATTCCGGCCAGCGCTGTTTGCAGTCGTAACCGTTCCTCTTCATTTTGGCATATTATCCATAGATAGGCAAGCATCGCCGGGGGAATATCTGCAAGCTCGCCGTGCAGGCAGGCATCTGCGCCCGGCGCGGCGAGCAGCTTGCGGATGGCGGACAGCCTGCCCGGCAGGGCGCATTCGCTTTCGCTCTGCAGCCAGTAGCCGGCGCGGCCGCCGATTATCAGGGCAGCGACCGCCGTGCGTTCGAAGGCCAGGCCGCAGCGCCCCAGGCAGCCGGCGGCGACATCGATGCTCTCCAGGGCGGTGAGTTTCGCCGCCGTCAGCCCTGTAGCGAAGAGGGGGCTGAACAGTCCCCAGTTATCGAGGCTGCGGCAAAGCCCCGGCCAGTCGTTTTCCCGGAAGAGCAGCCGGATTTCCCGGCCAAGGCGGTGGGAGCCTACAGTCAGCCAATAACGGCCGCGGACGGCTTCCCGCAGGCACTCGGCGGTGGCGGCGGCAAGGGAAAAACGCAGCCGGTGCGCCAGGCGGACGGCGCGCAGCATCCGGGTGGGATCGTCGCTGAAGCTCGCGGGGTGGAGGATGCGGATGAAGCCTTCGCGGAGGTCCTCCCTCCCCCCCACGTCGTCGATCAGAACGCCGAAGCAGTCCGGGCCGATGCCGAGGGCGATGGCGTTGACGGTGAAATCGCGCCGCCACAGGTCGTCGGCGAGTTTGCCGGGGCTGACTTCCGGCAGCGCGCCGGGGTGGGGGTAGCGCTCCGTCCGGGCCATCGCCAGGTCGATGCGGGTGTCGCCCGCCATGAGGACGGCGGTGCCGAAGCGTGAGGTTTTGGTCACGGCGCCGCCCAGGCGGCCGGCCAGAAGACGGGCACAGGCAATGGCATCGCCTTCGACGACGATGTCGATATCCTGACTTATTATGCCCAGCAGCAGGTCGCGGACAAACCCGCCCACGGCCGCGACCGGGAAACCGGCTGCGGCGGCGTGCCTGCCGATGTCGGCCAGAAGCTGCGCCTGGGGATGGCCGGCGAGCAGCGAAGCAGGGTCGTTGTTCATGGCGGTCTCCCCCGCTTTCAGACTTCACTTCTAAATTATACTAGAAAATCGCGTCGATGCAAAATATGAGGACCCGGCGCAGGCCGGGTCCCGAATGGCGGGTGATTTTTTAAGCCAGGCAGGCGACTTTGTTCTGCATCCGTTCCGGTACAATATCGTTGCGGACGAGGTCTTCGTAGCTTTCCCGTTTTACGACCAGTTCGGCCTTGCCGCCGCTGGCGAAGACAACGGCCGGGCGACGGTTGCGGTTGTAGTTGCTGGCCATGGAGTAGTTGTAGGCGCCGGTGGAGGATACGGCGAGGATGTCGCCAGGGACGGTCGGCGGCAGCTCGATGTCCCAGATGAGCATGTCGCCCGATTCGCAGCATTTGCCGGCGATGGAAACGGTTTCTTCGCCGGGGACGTTCATCTTGTTGGCGAGGGCGGCTTCGTATTTAGCCTGGTAGAGGGCGGGACGCGGGTTGTCGGTCATGCCGCCGTCGACGGCCACGTATTTGCGGATCCCCGGAATGTCTTTGACCGAGCCGACGGTGTAGAGGGTGACGCCGGCTTCGCCGACGATCGACCGGCCGGGTTCGACGATGATCTTCGGCAGGGGCAGGTTGTGGGCGGCTGCCATCTCGCGCACCGTTTGGGTCATGAGGGCGACGAGTTCGCTAATCGGCTGGGGAGCGTCGCCTTCGGTGTAGTAGATGCCCAGACCGCCGCCGAGGTTGAGTTCCTCACAGGCGTAGCCGGTTTTGGTTTTGATCTCTTTGACGAAGGCCATCATGGTGGCGGCCGCTTCTTTGTAGGAGTTGAGGTCGAAGATCTGCGAGCCGATGTGGCAATGGATGCCTTTGAATTCGAGGTTTTTCATGCCGAGCGCCTTTTCGACGCCCATCAGCGCCTGGCCGTTGGCGATGGCGAGGCCGAATTTGGAGTCGATCATGCCGGTTTTGATGTAATGGTGGGTGTGGGCGTCGATGCCGGGCGATACCCTGATGAGGATTTTGGCTTTTGTTTTGCGCTGGCGGGCAAGTTCGTTGAGGATATCCATTTCACAGAAGTTGTCGACGACGTAGCGGCCAACGCGGGCCTCGAGGGCCATTTCCAGTTCCTCGGGCGATTTGTTGTTGCCGTGGAAGTAGATGCGGCCGGGCGAGAAACCGCTGGCCAGCGCGGTGTAGAGTTCGCCGCCGGAGACGACGTCGAGCCCCATGTCCTCTTCGGCCACCAGCCGGCACATGGCCATGGTGGAGAAGACTTTGCTGGCGTATATGACTTCCGAGTTCGGGTAGTGTTTTTGGAAGGATTCGACGTAGGCGCGGCAATTATCGCGCAGCAGGGCTTCGTCCATGACGTAGAGGGGGGTGCCGAACTGGCGGGCCAGGTCCACCGTGTCGCAGCCGCCGATTTCAAGATGGCCGGCCTCGTTGATGCGCATTGTGCCGTGAAGGTTCATGGGGATTCTCCTTTCGGTGTTGACGGAATTGGCGGATACAAAATACAAAAGCGGTTGCAAGCTACCTCACAACCGCGCGTCTTCAAAGAAAGACTTTCTTGCCGGTGAGATAGCGCTCCACCCGGCGCGGATACGCCGGATGACAGTCTTGTGCTTGTTCAGCCACAAGCCCAGCCGAGTTTTCTGCCCGAAAACACCGGCTTCGGCGGGTATTCCTTTCCCTGCGGCTCATCGCTTCGGCAAGCTCGCCCCAGGTACTGATAATCGCCCGCACCTCTATACAACACGGGTATTTAATTGGTTTCATTTTAGTATATACGCCGGGCGGTGTCAATATCCCCCTGCGAAGAATAAAGTCTCCGACCGGCGTACATGCTATGGGGAAAAGGAGGGTTGCTTTTGCGGCATTATAAGATGTTCGCAGCGGGGGTCGCTGCCGTGGTTTTCGCCGCCGCCATTCTGGCCGGTTGCGGCCTCATGGGCCCTGCGAAGAAACCGGAGATCGGGCCGGCCGGAAAACCGGGGGACGTCAAACCCAATCCACCCGTGATGGAGCGGTTCGTCTCAGCCCCCGCCCTGCTTTACGATCTTGAGGCGATTGCCGGTACGGTATTCGAGGGAATCAACAAAGAGAACTGGCAGCAGGCCGAGGCGGGCCTTTATAATCTCCAGTCCGTCTGGCAGCAGACCAAGGAGGCGGTGGGCGACAAGAAGGGCGTTAAGGAAGCCGACGAAGCGGTCGGCAAGCTGGCGACAAGCGTGATGGACAAGAAGGTAACGGCGTCTTACGAGAATCTGAACAAGTTCATGGGCGGCGTGAGCGACATCGGCAAGTCGTATAAGCTGTCCCCCGTCGCCGATCTGGTCGCCGTCGGCAACGCCGTCCGCAGCGTGAGCTTTTATGTGGCGGACAAGAACTGGAGCAAAGCGGCGTCGAAGGTCAAGGGACTTGAGGATACCTGGAACAACGCCAAACCGACGATGGAGCAACTGGGAGTGCTCGGGCCGGTGACGGTTACCCACGCTCACGTGAAGCAGCTTAAGGATGCCGTCAACGCCGAGAGCCAGGGAGCGGCCGAGGAACAGGTGACAAGTCTGAACGAAAGTTTGGGCAAGATTCGTGAGTATTATCGCGGCAAATGAAAAAACCCGCCGGCGGCGGGTTTTTTCATTTTTTATCCTCGTTGTTTTTTTTCGGGCCGCCCTGTTTCCCTTGCCGGTTGTCTTCAAGGCGGTCGGGGTCCTGGGGTTTGAGCACTGCCGGCCTGAGCAGCTTGCTGGGGAGCGGCAGCCGGAAGATGACGTCTTTCATGGCCTTGTAGTTGAAGGGCATGGCCGGCCACAGGTAGGGTACGCCGAAGGATTTGGTCATAGCTGTGACCAGCAGGACGAAGGCGAGGCCGGCGAGCAGGCCGGGCAGCTTGAAGACGATGACGAGCGCCAGGAGGAGGATGCGGAACAGCCTGACGGCCATGGCCAGTTCGAAGCTGGGGGTGGCGAAGGTACCGACGGTGGCGACGGCAATGTAGAATATTGCTTCGTTGCCGAACAGGCCGACGCGGCTGGCGTATTCGCCGAGCATGAAGGCGCCAATAAAACCGAGGGCGGTGGACTGGGCAGAGGGGACGTGGACGGTGGCCATCCGCACCATTTCGACGCCGAATTCGGCCAGGAGGAACTGGAACCCGAGGGGGATTATGCCTGGATCGCGCGGCCCGAGGAAGGCGAGCGTTTCCGGCAGCAGCCGCGGCTGGAGGGCGAAGGCGAGCCACAGGGGAGGGAGCAACAGCGACAGCAGCACCGCTCCCAGGCGGACCAGGCGAAGGAAGGTACCGGCGGTCATGTTCTGGCGGAATTCCTCGACATGCTGGACATGGTGCCAGAAGGTGGTGGGCAGTATGAGGATGCTGGGCGAGGTGTCCACGACGAGGCAGATATGGCCTTCGAGGAGGTGCACGGCGGCGACGTCGGGGCGTTCGGTGTAGCGGACCTTGGGCAGGGGGTTCCATTTGCTGCCGAGGGTGATGAATTCCTCGACCGCTTTTTCCGCCATCGGCACGCCGTCGATGGCAATGTCGTTGAGCCTTTTCTTGACGGTTTCCACCAATCCGGGGTTGGTGATGTCCTTGATATAGCAGATGGCGACGTCGGTTTTGGAGCGGGCGCCTATTTTGACGATTTCGAAGCGGAGGTTGGCGTCGCGGAGACGGCGGCGGATGAGGGCGGTGTTGAAGGGGATGGTTTCGACGAACGAGTCGCGGGAGCCCCTGGTAACTTTTTCGATGTTGGATTCCGACGGCGAGCGCACGGGGTAGGCGCGGGCGTCGACGACGATGACCTGTTCCTCGCCTTCGATGAACAGCAGCATCTCTCCCGACAGCATGCTGACAAGGCTGTCGTTCATGTTGTCGAGGAGTTTGACCTGGGAATGGGGCAGTCGCTGGTAGAAAACTTTGTTGAGGGTGTTGATGCTCAGTTCTTCGGGGTGGCAGGTCATGACAGCCTGGTAGACGTTGGTGAGGACGACGTCGTTGGTCATGCCGTTGATGGAGAAGGTGGCCGCCCGCCGCCGCCCGATCTTGAACTCGCGGAAGACGATATCGTATGTTTCGCCGACGCCGAGGAGATCTTTGAGGTAGTTGATGTTTTTGTCGATGTCGCTGTCTATTTTACGTGCTTCTTGCATAGCTGACGCCACTCCGTTTCAATATCTCCTCGATGGCTTTACGGGTGACCGGCGCCCCGCGGCGGATGTCGTCAGCCTTGTCCATCTTGCCGATGTCGCCGACGCCGATAATGACCGGTATTTCAACCTCGTTGAGCACGTCGACGGTGTCGCCGTTGACGATCGTCCGGTCGCGGCCGGTCACTTTCTCCTGGCCGTATTTGTCGACGGCGTTGTCCACCACCTGTCCGTCGCCGCTGATACAGGCGTCGGCGGCAACACCCTGGATGCCGGTGGTGTTGGAGGCAACCGCCACCGCCCCGAGCACTTCTATGTCCGGGTGGGAGGCGACATACTCCATAGCTGTTTCGCCTTTGCCTTTGTCGCGTCGGCCACGGTCGTCGAACATGACCAGCACCGGGTCGTGGGGAACGGTTTTGACCAAGTCCACGATCTCGCGGCCGCTGATCGGCGTCGGGTTGCCGCCTGAGGCGGATATGCACCGCAGTCCCAGTTCGGCGGCGATGCTTTCCACGGCGTGCTGGGCGCAGCGGTCGCCGTCGGTTACGATTATTACCCTGACTTTATCTGTCAAAATTCCACCTCATGTCTGGCGAGAGCTGCTTTCCTGACCGAGCAGGTTGCTTATTTTGTCGGCCAGTTTTTCGCTCTCGCTGATAACTTGTTTGAGTTTTGTCAGGCTTGCTTCTAGTTCGTTGGCAAGCTCGTACTGGGCCTGGGCGAGCGCCTGGGCGGCCGTCTGCGCCGAAGAGGCTTTCTCGCCGCCGGCCGACTGACCGTTTGTCTGATTGCCGCGTTTTTGCCCTGGTTGCTGCTGATTGCCGCCGTCCGGCTGTGCGCCACCGGCTCGCTGCTGAGTGCCGGCGCCCTGCCGTGCCCCGCCGCTTTGCGGCCCGTCCGGTTTGTTTTCGGCCAGCAGCCGGCTGAAAAGCGCGCTGAGTTCCTCCTGACGGCCTTCTTTCCCCTGCCCGCCTCCTTGTGTCTGTTGCCCCCCCTGCTGCTGCCCGCCGGTTTGCTGTCCGCCCGCCGGCGCGTTCTGCAGCTGCGACAGTTGAAGGCTGATTCTTTCGAGCATGGCTAACATTTCCTGATTAGGGCCGCCGTCAGGCGCGCCGGCTATCTTGGCCTGTGCTTCGACGAAGCCTTTGGCCATGTCGGCTATGAGGCTGTCGGTGTTTGGATCGCGGCTTTCGCTCTGTTTCTGGTCGCCTTCATCGCGCCCGTACTCTTCATCCCGGCGGCGTCCGTACTGGCCACCGGACCTCCGTGCCGTATTTCTCATCAGTGCATCTCCCCGTATTCAGATAAGCTGCCAGAGGGCGGCGGCGGCCGACAGGATGGCCAGCCGCAGGTTCACGACGGCGAAGGGCTGTTTGAGCGCCGCCCCGGGGTTAAGCAGGCGGGACGTTTTTTCCCATGCCGCCCCGCCGAGGCTAGCGCCGACAAGGTAGTTGGCCAGCGGCCCGCCGAGCGCCACCGCCACTGCCGGCGCACCGGCCTTTACGCCGCTGACGGCTGTAGTGCCGAAGGCGCCGGCGGCGATGATGGCATCTACACGCCCCTGAAAAAAGAGGGCCGTGAGGATGGACCCCAGGTCGTGGATGACGGCCGCGCCGAGGACGCAGTGAGGGTAGCGCAGCCCGGTGAGGCAGACGGTGAGTATTAAACCTACAAGATCGACGGCGAGCATCAGCTTCCCTCCTATCCCCTGGGATTAAATGTCACGGCGGCCAGCAGTCCGAAGACTACGGCGGCCGTTATCCCGAAGGCGGATGCTTTGAGGGCGCCGCTGAAAACGCCCGCTAAGCCCGATTTGTTTATTTCTTCGATGGTGCCGCTGACCAGCGCGTGTCCGAAGCCCGGCAGCGGCACCGTCGCTCCCGCCCCCCCCATCTCGACGAGAGGTTGATATAAGCCCAGGCCGCTCATTATGCCGCCGAGCACGACGAACAGGACAAGGACATGGGCGGGCGTCAGCGGGGTCAGATCCATCAGGAGCTGGCCGATTACGCAGATCAGGCCGCCGATGACGAAGGCCATTATATATGCCTGCAAAGTCTTTCCTCCTCTACGCTTCGATGGCGACGGCATGGGCGATGGCGGGGAGCGATTCCTTCTGCTGGTATGAGGTGGGGCTGTGGAGGCTGCCTGTGCCGATGAGCAGGATGCGTTTGAGCCGGCCGGTTACGAGCAGCGGGAAGGCGTGTCCGCACAGGACGAGCGCTGAACTGGCGCAGCCGCTGGCGCCGGCGTGCGGGTCCTGATCCTCGCGGTATATCATCAGTCCGCAATCCTCATAGTTGGCGGCGATATCGACACCCTTTTCCTGCATGAGTTGGATGAGCAGCGTTTTGCCCACCTGGCCGAGATCGCCGGTCAGGATGATGTCGTAGTAATTCGGCTGCCTGCCGGTGTCCTGAAGATGCTGCCAGAGCGTGTCGGCGGCAGCCGGGGTCATGGCCGGCCCCATGGCGTTGGGATCTTTTAGTCCGGCGTCCACTACTTTGCCAATAGTAGCTGCCGTCAGCTTCGGTCCTTCACCTTCACTAGCCAATACGACCGCCCCGGCGCCGGTGACCGTCCACTGCGCCAGCGGCGGGCGCTGCACGCCCAGTTCGGTGGGATACCGATACTGGCGCTCGGCGGCGTCGTGATGGCTGGATACGGCCGCCGCTATTCTGGCGGCGAAGCCACCGTCGATGAGCGCCGCGCCGAGCAGCATACTCTCAGCCATGGTCGAGCAGGCGCCGTACAGGCCGAGGAACGGGCGGCCGAGGCTGCGGGCGGCGAAATGGGCGGACATGAGCTGATTGAGGAGGTCGCCGGCGAGGATGAAATCGATGTCGTCGAGCGCGCCGCCTGTCCTGCTGACCGCCGTTCTCAAGGCCCATTCGAGCATGAACGACTCGCTTTTTTCCCAGCTTTTCTGGCCGGCGAGGTTGTCTTCGAGAACCTTGTCAAATTGTCCGTTCAGCAGTCCCTCCCCTTCCATCGGCCCGGCGATGGTGGCCGCGGCTGCCAGTACAGGCGGGGCTGCGTAGGCTATCGTCTGCTTGCCGCTTTTTTTGTTCAATGGCTGTCCTCCCTAGCTGAATGCCCAGTATATCAGGCCGACGCCCACGGCCGTAATGAGGCCGTAGACGATGACCGGACCGGCGATGAGGAACATTTTTGCCCCGACGCCGAACACATAGCCTTCGCGCTTGTACTCCATGGCGGGGGCGACGATGGAGTTGGCGAAGCCGGTGATGGGAACAATCGAACCGGCGCCGGCCCTGCGGCCGAGTTCATCGTAGATACCGAGCCCGGTGAAAAGGGCCGACAGGAAGATCAACACCGCCGATGTAGGCCCCGCAGCTTCTTTTTGCGATAGGCCGAAGCCGACGAAGTAGGTCTGGATGACCTGTCCGAGGGTACAAATAAGGCCGCCTACTATAAAGGCCCAGAAGGCGTTTTTCAGAATGGGCGGCTTGGGCTTGACCTGATTGTATCGGGCCTGGTACCATTTTTGAAACTCCTGTTGTCCCTGTCTGCCGTCGCTGACGGACACTTCGCCCACCTCCGCCTTTATTCTTGCCGACAACCGGCCAATTAATGCGCGCCGTAAAAAACGAAAGGGTGCCTTGCGGCACCCTTCAGGTATGCGATTAGTGGACGTGGAAAGCGATCTTGACGTCGGCTTTGTATTCGGCGATGCGGCCGTTGTCGATATTGGCGGTGAAATTTGTCACTTCGACGCCCAGTATGTCGTCGATGGTTTTCGACGCCTCACTGACGGCGTTGTCGACGGCGTCCGTCCAGTTCTGGCGGGAAGTGCCGACGAGCTCAATGACTTTTACGACACCCATTATTCTGCCTCCTTGCATATTGATTGTGTGCTACGATCCATAGTCTGCGCCGATTTCGCCGTTTTATGCCACAATGTTTGTTGGTTTAGGGACACGCGAGCGTAAAAAGCGTCAGGTTCTGCCGCCATGACCTGACGGGCCCGTGCCGGTGTCCTGGGGGAAGAATGGATGTAGTATACCCAGGCGGCCACGCCCCCGGCCGTGAGCAGCGACACCGTCAGCAGGGCGACCCACCAGCGCTTGGCGCTAATCATGTTCTTCACCTCTGCCGTTAGTATGCCGCAGCCGGCAAAAAAATAAGACCCCGAAATTTAGGAGGTCTGGAGGTATTCCTTGATTAACCGTAAGGCCTGTTTTTCTATCCGCGACACCTGCACCTGGGAGAGACCGATGAGGCGGGCTATTTCCGTCTGGGTTTTGTCTTCGAAGAATCTCAACTGGATGACCAGACGTTCGCGCGGCGGCAACCGGGACAGTATTTCCCGCAGCGCAATGTTGTCGATGGCAGCGACGTCGTGGCCGGGGTCGCAGCCAATCTGATCCATGCGGTGGAGTGGGTCGCCGTCTTCGAAGTATGTCTGGTCATAAAGCGATGCTATTGGTTGAGCGGCTTCGAGGGCTTCGGCGATTTCCTGGGGAGAAAGGGTAAGTTCTTCGGCAACCTCGCCGATCGTCGGTTCGCGGCCAAGACTGCCCTGCAGTTTCTCCTGGGCCCGGTGGACCCGGTAGGCGAGTTCTTTGAGCGGCCGGCTGACCTTGACCGGGCTGTCGTCACGGATGAAGCGGCGGATTTCGCCGATAATCATCGGCACGGCGTAGGTGGAAAATTTGACGCTGAAGACCGGGTCGAAGCGCTCGATCGCTTTGATCAGTCCGATACAGCCTATCTGGAAGAGATCGTCCCATTCGTACCCGCGGCCGGTGAAGCGATGGACGATGCTGCGCACAAGGTTGAGGTTTCGTTCGATGAGCTGTTCTTTGGCGTCGCTGCTGCCTTGCCGGGCCTTAGCCAGCAGCACGCCGATTTCCTCGTCGCCAAACATAGGCGCCTGCCTAATGAGCCGGCGGGGCGGCTACTCTTTTTACCATCCTGACGGTCGTGCCTTTGTCGACGGCGGATTCAACGATCAGTTCGTCCATGAACGATTCCATGAAAACAAAGCCCAGGCCCATCCGCTCGGGGTCGGTGGAGAAGGACGGCTGCCTGGCTTGCTCGATGTCGGCGATGCCTTTGCCGTGGTCGGTAACGACGAACTCCAGCCGGTCGCCGTCGAGCGCAAGGGTGAATTCGATCTCGCCTTCTTTGTCCCCATAGCCGTGGATGACGGCGTTGGTTATCGCTTCCGACACGGCAACTTTTATTTCCTCGATATCGTTTAGGGTGAGGTCGAGCTGCGCGGCAAAAGCAGCGGCGGTTACCCGGGCTATGCCGACGTTTTCGCTGCTGCTGGGGAACGTCATTTTAATCTGGTTCTTGCTCGCCATGGTTGTCCTCCTCACAGACTATTCAGGGCTTCGGCCTCGGTGCCGAACGTCCTGATTATCTTCAGCAGCCCCGACAGTTCGAATACTCTGGCTACCTGGGGCCTGATGTTGGCCGCCAACAGCAGCCCGCCGTTGGCGTTGATCTTTTTATAGCGGCCGAGGATGGCGCCCAGACCCGAGCTGTCGACAAAGGTGACGCCTTTGAGGCTGAGGATAACGTGGCGGACGCCGCCGGTCTCGAGTGCTTCGTCGATCTTCTGCCGGAATTCTCCGGCCACGTGCATATCGAGTTCACCTTCAACCCTGACTACGAGGATGCCTTGTTTGACTTGAGTGCTGATATTCAATTTACTACCTCCCGCATGCCCACATTTATATCTATATTTCGCTATAAGGAAAATTTTTCCTGCTAAGGCTGCGACTTTTGCCGCAGCGGGAGGTTACAAAAAAAAGAAGCGGGCTCTTAGCCCGCATCGGGGATTATTTAGCCAAACTGAACAGGGTGCCGATCATATCCTGCATTATCCGGAAGAAACCTGCTTTGGCAACCGCCTTTTCGGCGACAAGGTCTACCTTGCCAATCTCTTTGCCGTCTTTCAGTACGACCAGTTCGCCGCATTTCTGCCCAGCCTCCACCGGCGCCTTGAGGCTGCCGTCGCTGAGGACTTTCTTCTGGAGATTTTTCTGCTGTCCTTTGGGCAGCGTGAGGTTGAGGTCGTCTTTGGCCACCAGGGGCACCTCGCGCTCCGTTCCTTTGCTGACCCTCAGCCGCTCGACGACCGCTCCCTTGTCGACGACCGGCACGGCGGTATAATTTGCGAAGCCCCAGTCCATGATTTTCATGCTTTCGCGCAGATGGGAACGTGGCTCAGGGGTGGCGAATACGACGGCGATCAGGCGGAGGCTGTCGCGTTTGGCGGTGCCGACAAAGCAGTATTTTGCGTCTTCCGTCCAGCCGGTCTTGAGGCCGTCGCCGCCTTTATACCACCACAGCAGCTTATTGGTGTTTACCAGCCAGTTCTTGCCGTCGCGCAGCCAGTATTCCTTGATGCTGCAGAGTTCCATGTAGAGCGGGTGTTTGACGGCTTGGGCGGCGATGACGGCGGTGTCGTGCGCGCTCATGTAATGGCCGGCGGCCGGCAGACCGTTGACGTTGATGAAATGGGTGTTCTGAAGGCTGAGTTCCTCGGCCCGGCGGTTCATGGCGTCGACGGCGGCCGATTCGCTGCCGTAGATGTGTTCCATCAGGGCAACGGCCGCGTCGTTGGCGCTCACGACCGCCACGGCGGTGAGGATTTCTTTGGCCGCCATTGCTTCACCGGGTTCGAGCCAGATCTGCGAGCCGCCTTGCCGCCAGGCGTTTTCGCTTGTGTTAATCTGGTCGGTTAGTTTAAGACGCCCTTGCTCGACGGCTTCGATAGCTAACAATAAGGTCATGACTTTGGTTACGCTTGCCGGCGGCAGCTGTTTGTGAGGGTCTTTCTCGTAGAGAATGTTGCCGTTGCCGTCCATAAGGATGGCCGATACCGCCGTGGTTTCCAGCGGGGCTCGGGCCGGAGCCTTGGGCGCGGGGGCGGCGGCCGCCAGACAGGGAGCGAGGATGATGGCAACGCTGAACAGCAGGAGGATCAAAAGGGCCGCAGGGCGCAGTCGCCTCATTGAATGAACACCCCTTTTCCGCTTTTGTTTCTAGCGTGTCCAGGAGAAAAAGCGCTTACACTTGGTAATTGAAAGCATCAATCGCCGTCAGTCGGCGCTGTTGTGCTTCAGCAGGCGGAAGGCGACGAGAATTCTCAACAGAAATTCGCCGGCCAGCGGCACCATTTTTATATCCCTTGCCCTTATCCCCCCGACGGACAGCATCGAGAGGCCGTAAACGCCGATGCCGATGCCGATAGCGGCCGCCGTTGCCAGGGTATTGCTGTGGGCCGCCGCGGTTATGAAACGGTGGCCGCCGTATACGGCCACGCCCATGAGCGCGGCGGAGAAAGCGCTTCTGAGCAGCGAACCGAGATCGAGGCTGAAACCGGTGTGCCGCCTGATAAAGTACATGTTGAGCAGCGCCGCCAGGACGGTGTCGGCAACGGTTGCCCAGGCGGCGCCGGTGATACCCAGGCTGGGAACGGCGGTTAGCGTCCAGCTCAGGCCGACCTTGACGGCGGCCGCGAGGAGCATGTTCACTGCAGGGACGAGGGTGCGCCCCAGCCCCTGGAGGATCGCGGTGGATACCTGGTGGATGCCGAGGAAAAAGATGCTGAAGGCTAGCGTTTCGACCGCCGGCGCAGCCCCGGGGGCGTGATAGAGCATCGTAGTCAGCGGCACGGCGAGGATATAGATGCCTGCGGAGGCCGGCAATGTGACGAGATTGGCGAGGCGGAAGCCTGCAGCGGCGCGCCTGTACAGCCGCTCGCGGTCGCCGCGGGCGCAGGCTTCGGAGATCGCCGGCACGATGCTGGTGGCAAGGGCGCCGGTCAAAACGGTGGCGAGGCCGGCGAGCGGCACGGCCATGCCGGTAAGATAGCCGAACTGTTCCGTGGCGGCCGCCACGGAGTAGCCGGCCTCCTCCAGCCGCCGGGGCACGATGAGCAGATCGAGGTTGGCGACTACGGGCAGCATGATGCTGGCGGCGGATATCGGCAGAGACAGGCTGAGGATGCGGCGTATTATTCCGGCGGCCGGAGCGACCGGCGCAGGGCCTGGGGCCGCATCCCGCGACAGCCGCGCGCGGTGCCGCCAGTAGAAGAAGAGCATGACGAGAAGGCCGGCGAGTGCTCCTGGCGCTGCGCCGAAGGTCGCGCCGGCGGCGGCGTATTCCACGCCCCTGGGCGCTAGGAGGGTGGCGAACGCCAGCATGGTGACGACTCTGAGTAGTTGTTCGCCGACCTGGGACAAGGCGGTCGGGGTCATTATCTGCCAGCCCTGGAGGTAGCCGCGAAAGGCGGCGAGCAGGGTAACGAGGAAGATCGCGGGCGCGAGGGCGACGAGCGAGTAGTAAGCCCTGGCGTCGCGGATGTACCGTTCCTCTACCAGCCAGCCGGCGCCGAAATACATCAGCAGGCTGAAGATGGCGCCGGTCACCGCTAGCAGCCAGGCCGCAACCCGGAAGACGCGCCGCGCTCCCCGGCAGTCCTGACCCGCAACCCGTTCGGCGGTAATGATCGACACGGCCACGGGGATGCCGGCGGAGGAGGCGCTCAGCGCCAGCAGGTATATCGGGTAGGCCATCTGGTACAGGCCCATTCCCTCGCCGCCGAGGACGCGCGAAAGGATGATCCAGTTGAGCGACCCGATGATTTTCACTATTATGCCGGCCGCCGTGAGTACGAGTGTGCCTTTTAGGATAACCTGGCCCGACCGCCTGTGTGGCATGACGCTCCCGCCTCCGACAGTTATTTCACGTCACGTTTCTTTTTAGCATAACCTGAAGACGGCGGATTATCGTCGGACGTTTTCAGTTGGGACGACAGGCAGCAAGAAAGCCGCCGCTATTTGGCGACGGCTTTGGTATGTTTTTGTCGTGTGCGATTACGCCAAGGTTATGCCTGCGGCGGTAACGGTGCCGAGGATGAGCTGCGGCCGGGCGGCTTTTTCCGCCCCGACGGCGACGGCGGCGGCGACGGTGGCCGCGGCAGCCGGGAGCATGGCGGGATCGGCGGTGTAGAGGGTGGCGAGCGGCTGGCCTTTCGCCAGCGTATCGCCGATGCGGCAGTGCATGACGAGTCCGGCGCCCAGGTCGATCTGCTGGCCCTTGTACTCCCGGCCGGCGCCGAGGATCATGGCGGCGTAGCCGATGCGGGCGGCGTCGATGGACTGTACGGCGCCGTCCGCCGGAGAAGCGACGGTGTGGCGGCTGGCGGCCAGCGGCAGGAGGGCGCGGTTGGCGATGATGTCGGGGTTGCCGCCCTGGGCGGCCACGAGGGCGGCGAATTTCGCCAGGCCCGCCTTGCTGTCGAGCAGCGCGGCGAGTTCGCCGTAGCCGGCGGTAAAACCGGCTGCCTTCCCGGCCATCACGAGCATGTGGGCCCCGAGGGTCAGGCACACCTCGCGCAGTTCGGGGGCGCCGCCGGTGCCGGCCAGGATGTCGATGGCCTCGGCGACCTCGAGGCTGTTGCCTACCGCCAGGCCGAGGGGCTCGTGCATTGTCGAGATGACGGCCATGGTTTCGCGGCCGACGAGCGTCCCGATGCCGACCATCGTCTCCGCGAGCCGGAAGGCCTGCTCAGTGGTCTTCATGAAGGCGCCGGAGCCGGTTTTGACGTCGAGGAGGATTTTATCGGCGCCGGCGGCGATTTTTTTGCTCATGATCGACGAGGCGATGAGGGGGATGCTTTCGATGGTGCCGGTGACGTCGCGGAGGGCGTAAAGCTTGCCGTCGGCGGGGGCGATGCCCTCAGTCTGGCCGGTGATGGCCACGCCGATGCGGCCGAGGTTGGCGAGAAATTCCTCGCCGCTAAGGGCGGTGCGGAAACCGGGGATGGCTTCGAGCTTGTCGATGGTGCCGCCGGAGAAACCGAGACCGCGGCCGGACATTTTCGCCACCGGCACGCCGGCGGCCGCCACGAGGGGCGCGAGCACGAGGGTGGTTGTATCGGCCACCCCGCCGGTGCTGTGCTTGTCGACCTTGACGCCGGGGACGGCGCCGAGGTCGACCGTGGCCCCTGATTTAGCCATGGCGAGCGTGAGGGCGGCGGTTTCGGCGGCGGTCATGCCGCGGAAGAAGACGGCCATCAGGAAGGCGGCCATCTGGTAGTCCGGTATCCCATCGGCGGTGTATAAGCCGATGAGTTCGTCTATTTCGGCGGCGGCCAGTTCGCGGCCGTCGCGTTTATCGATGATGATGTCGACGATGCGCATTATTCTCGTCACCCCGTTATCTCGCCAAGGAAACTCGTGCCATAGGGCAGAGGCTCAAGGGCGAAGTTTTCCGCCACCGTCGCCGCGAGATCGGCGAAGGTGGCACGCACGCCAAGGTCGCGGCCGGGATGGCCGGGGGCGTAGGCGAGAAGCGGAACGTATTCGCGGGTGTGGTCGGTGCCGGCGACCGTCGGGTCGCAGCCGTGGTCGGCGGTGATGACCAGCAGGTCGCTGCCGGTCAGCTGCGGCAGGAGAAGGGCGAGCTGCCCGTCGAGCCTTTCAAGAGCGCGGGCGTAGCCGCGGCAGTCGTTGCGGTGGCCGTAGACGCTGTCGAATTCGACCAGGTTGGCGAAGATGACGCCAGCGCGGCGCTCTTGACGCACCAGGGCTTCGAGGGTGGCCATGCCGTGGTCGTTGGATTTGGTGGGATGTGAGGCGGTGAGGCCGCGGCCGGCGAAGATGTCGCTAATCTTGCCTACGCCGACTGCCATGAGGCCGGATGCTTTAAGACGGTCTAGCACCGTCGGCGCGGGCGGCTCGATGCTGTAGTCATGGCGGTTGGCAGTGCGCACGAAGTGGCCGGAGACGCCGACGAAGGGGCGGATGATGATCCGGCCGACGGCGTGCTCGCCGCGACAGACCTCTTCCCTCACCCGGCGGGCGATCGCCCCCAGCTTGTCCACCGGCACGACGTCTTCGTGGGCGGCGATCTGGAGGACGCTATCGGCCGAGGTGTATACTATCAAAGCACCTGTCCTGAGGTGCTCTTCGCCGAGTTCGGCGATGATCTCGGTGCCGGAGGCGGCTTTGTTGCCGATGACTTTGCGGCCGGCGATGCCCTCTATTTGGGCGATGACCTCGTCCGGAAAGCCGTGCGGGTAGACGGGGAACGCCTGGAAAAGCGGGCAGCCGGCCATTTCCCAGTGACCGCTGGTGGTGTCCTTGCCTCTTGATATTTCCGCCATCCTGCCGTAGCTGGCCAGCGGCCGGTCGGCGGCGGGCACGCTCTCCAGGGGCCTTATGCAGCCAAGTCCCAGCTCCGTCAGGGTAGGCAAAAAAAGCCCGCCGTGGCAGCGGGCTATGTTACCCAGGGTATCGGCCCCGAGGTCACCGTATTCTGCGGCGTCAGGCAACGCGCCCGCGCCGACGCTGTCCATCACAACGATGATGATGCGTGTAAACAATGCTATCTCTCCACCTCAGGCTTTGATGCTATCATGCGCGGGGGTGGGCCTTGTCATACACTTCTTTGAGGCGGTTCTTGGTGACGTGGGTATAAATCTGGGTGGTGGAAATGTCGGCGTGGCCCAGCATCTCCTGCACCGAACGCAGGTCGGCGCCGTTTTCCAGCAGGTGGGTGGCGAAGGAGTGCCGCAGGGTGTGCGGGGTGATCTCCTTGTTGATGGTGGCTTCCTGGGCGTATTTCTTGATTATCTTCCAGAAGCCCTGCCTGGTCAGTCTGTTGCCGTGGTGGTTGACGAACAGGGCGGCTTCTTCGTATGTACGGACGAGTTTCGGGCGACCTTTGCCTATGTACTCCTGAACGCACTTGGCGGCGATGGAGCCGAGCGGCACGATCCGCTCCTTGGCGCCCTTGCCGTAGCACTTGATGTACCCCATGTCCAGGTTTATGTCGGAAATGTTAAGGGAGATGAGCTCGGAAACCCTGATGCCGGTAGCGTAGAGAAGCTCCAGCATCGCTTTGTCCCTCAGGCCGGTGGGCAGGAAGGTGTTGGGCTGCTTGAGCAGTTCTTCCACCTCTGAGATGGTGAGGATCTTCGGGAGCTTTTTCTCCAGCTTGGGCGACTCGAGATGGGCGGCGGGGTCCTTCTCGAGATAGCGTTCCCTCACGAGATACTGATAGAACGATTTGATGGCGGCGAGATTGCGGGAAATTGTCGAAACAGCCCTGCCCTTGGTCTGCAGGTTGTTCAGGTAGGCAAGAATGGTGCTGCGGCTCGAGTCCTTTATGAAGTCAAGTTGTCCGTTGTGGAGATATGCCTGAAACTGCCGGAGGTCACGGCCATAAGACTCCAGCGTGTTTTGGGCCAGCCCCCGTTCCACCGCAAGATATTGAATAAACTCGTTTACGTAACCTTCCATTCCAATCACCTTTTTCTCTTGGCAAAATTTCCGGTCCCGACGCGCAATCTAGTAGTGGGTGCTATTATTCAACATAAGGTGTCGGTTTTCCTTTCTTTTCCTGTCGAAAATAACAGATTTTCTTATTTTTTTCGTAAACTAAATTATCTCCACAAATTCGGATATTACCCGCAGCGGCTTTTCCATTATTTGGTTCTCCCGTATCTTGGGGATCGGTTGGTTAAACTGCCAGAAAAACCCCAACAGCTTCGGCAGCACATAAAGAATCATAATTGCCAAAGCCATCGCCTGGAAAGCCATCTTGAGACGCCGGGAGACGCAGCGCCACGAGATGCCGACGATCATCTCCCCCACCTCTTTCCGCGGCTTAACTTAATATCATACTTATTCACATTTGGTTTTGGATATTCCCGGCAATGTAAATTAAATACCGCCGTAAAAAACAAAACCGCCGGGCAAGCCCACGGCGGCACGACGACTATCGTATAAGGCGGCGCCCTGCCTACTGTTTCAACAGCAGGCCGGCGACTAGCTTCATGAATACCGGCGAGATGTAGACTTCGATGACGGCGGCTGCCAGCATCAGCGCCAGCATCAGCAGGCAGAGCACTGTGTAGCCCACCGATTCGTACAGGAGGTTGACCTTGGCCCGTTGTCTGCGCCGCACCAGCAGCAAGGAAAAGGAGGTTGCCGCAACGCCCGCGACCAGCAGGGCGGGAACGGCGAAAAAGTTGTGGGGCAAGACAGACGCCAGTGCGAAGGCCAGGCCTTTCATTATGTATTCGTTGACGAGAAAGCCAACGGTGAAACCGATGACAAAGCCGCGGGTGAAAACGATGAACAGGACGAACGGGATGCCGACGACCGTGAAGCCGAGCAGCCAGATGAGGCCTATTGTCTTGACGCCGCTGAGGGCGACGGTGCTGAACAGGGCGGGCGTGTCGACGGCGCCCGGCCCCTGGACCAGACCCTGGAAGAAGATTTTGAGGTAGCCGATTAGTTCGAGTTTCTGGTCTTCCGGCAGCGTCTTGACGGCCAGGGCACCAACGGCGACGCCGATAACGAAGATCAGGGTCATGAAAAAGTAGGCGACGATGTTGGCGCGGAAGTATTCGTTCATATTCTGGCGAAAATTTCCCAGCATGCGCCTTCCTCCCGACTACACCTGCTAAAATGTATGCCGGGCGGGGGCTCATTATACCCTCTGTCCCACTAATTTTTCGCCAGTTTGCCGTACGTGCCGCCGCCGCCGGCGGTGATGGCCGCCTCGCCGGCGCGGGCGGCGAGAATGGCGGCGGCGGCTTTGTCGCCGACCACTTTTCTGAGCTCGGCGTCGCCGGCGCTGTGGAGCACGTTCATCTCGGTGCCGAAAGCGGCCAGCAGTTTGCCGAGGGCCTTGCCGCCGACGCCGGGGATGAAGCTTAGGGGCACCTGATGGCGGTATGGCGGCCGGTGGGCGGGGTGGCGGGGCTCGGGCCAGTCGGCGATGTCGTCGATGCGGTCGAATACGCCGCGGACGATTTTGCTGCTGCCGCAGCGCGGGCATGAGACGGTGAACGGCTCGCCGGCCGGATCGAAGTAATCGCATTCGCCGCAGAAGGTCCGGTGGTATTTGCCGAGGCGCGGGTCGAGGCCGAAATTGGCGATGACCGCCCTGCCCTGCTGACGGGCGAACGCCCAGGCGCACTCCTGGAAGGCGGCGGCTTCGAGCGCGAGGAGGTTGTATTCGCGGGCGATCTTGTCAAGCGAGTGGGCGTCGGAATTGGTAATGAAGGTGAAGGACTCAAGTTCGCCGATGCGGTCGGCGAGGGAACTGTCGGCGCTGAGGCCGAGCTCGACCGCGGCGATCGCCGCCATTTCCCGTTCGCCGAGGATATTGGCCATGCGGGTGGTGCAGCTGCCGTACAGGCCTTTGTGGGGGGTGAAGGCGTGGGCGACGACGATAAGCGCGCCGAAAGGAGCGGCGATGCGCACAAGCTCGGCCAGGGGCATGTGGGCGTTCTGAGAGCTCATGTGGATGTTGCGGATATGCCGGCTCATCGTAGCGGAGAAGGCCGCCATCAGTCCTATATCCGGCAGGAAAATAAGGGTGTGGGCGGAGCCGCCGTCAGGCTCGCTTGTCTCGATTTCCGCCCCGAGCAGGAGGGTAAGCCGGTCGTCGTAGCGGTAGCCGCCCTGGCTGTCGAGGGTGAGCAGTCCCTCGGCGGCGAGCAGGGCGAAATCCTCGCGGACGAACGGCGAGAGGGCGTCGACAACGCCAACAATCTGCAACCCCTTCCGGTCGGCCGCTTCAGCGAGGATGTTGCGGAGGGTCAGGCGATTAGATGTGGGGATTTTGACCCATTGGCCGCGTTCGCTGAGACCGACATGGACATGGAAATCGGCGAAGAAATTTTTCATTGTCAATACCCGGCCATGAGCAAGCCGATAATGGTTTTGGCGTCGATGATCTCTTTGTCAGCCAGCAGCTTTTTCACCTGGGAGCCAGTGTAATATTCGATGTCGATGAATTCGTCGCCGTCGGTATTCTGCGCGGTTTGCTTAAGGTCGCGCGCCAGGTAGAGGTGCATGATCTCGTCGGTGAAGCCGGGCGCGGTGTAGAACGTGGCCAGGTGCTCAAGGCTGCCGGCGCGGTAGCCGGTTTCCTCCTCCAGTTCGCGGTGGGCGCAATCCTCGGGCTTTTCTCCTTTGTCGAGCTTGCCGGCCGGCACTTCGAGCAGCGGCCTGGCGACGGGATAGCGGTACTGGCGGACGAGCACGACCTCGCCGGCGGCGGTAACGGGTATGACGGCCACCGCACCTGGGTGTTCGACAACATCGCGGGTGGCCTCGCGGCCGTCGGGCAGCCGGACAGTGTCGTGGCGGACGGTTATGATTTTGCCGGTATAGACGGTTTCGGACGCGAGCCGGTGTTCCGTGAGTTTGGACATGAGCGTTCCTCCAAGCATTATTTTCCCTCCCCAGGAATATATTAAGCCCAGGGGAGGGATGTCCATGCATATCATTATCACCGCGAACGGTTTATATTTCTCCGGCAAGGCCGGAGATTTCCGCCGCTTCCTGGCGCGGCTCGGCGCATCGCGCCGCCCTCTGGCGGAATATATCCGCAAGAGTCTGCAGTAAGGGTTATTCCATCCAGGGATAGTGAGTATAGGGTTTTAAGACGAATAGCGGATACTTCACATCGACTTCGTCCGCGAGCCACTCGGGGGCGACCACCCATTTTATCGGCACGTCAAGGAGGCCGGCGGCTTCTTCGGCGACGGCCAGCCCGTCGGCGATATGGGCGAGGGTGGTTTCGCCGGCCAGATTGGTGTTGCTGACGATGCCCGACACGGTCAGCCGCGAGACCTGCTCGATACGGCGACAGACCTGAACGACGGCGGCCGCGGTATTTGTGAACGGCCGGCGGGTATTGACGACCAGCCAGGCTTGATAGGGATTCTCGTTGAATTTGCTGTTGAGCTGTCCGAGGACGATAGCCGATTCGCCGCCGCCGACATCCATCACGACCTGGTATTCATGCTGATAGAGGACCCTCGTCAGGTCCTCGGGCATTATCGGCAGGTCGGCGTGGGCAAATTTGCGGTTGGGAGCGACGACAACCACGCCGCGCTCCTCCAGGAGGGCGCGGTTTTCGCGGGTGCGGAAGTAGGGCTTGACCAGATCGATATCGACGACGGCCGTCTGGTGCCCCAGCTGCCTGAGCTGGAGGGCGTAATTGACAGCGAGTTCGGTTTTGCCGCTGCCGAATTCGCCGACGAATACTTTGATCCTTGGTCCTTGCGCTAAAAGGTCGGTGTTTGTCTGCATTTTTAGCTCCGTTCTGCCCGCGGAAATGTCAACGGGCGGTTGTTCAAATAGTTTATTCCGTTCGCAAAACAAAAATCCTGCCTGTAAACGACAGAACCCCGCGCTTCGCTTTCGGAAGCACGGGGCTCACATTATGCGCGTCAGGCGCGCATTTCCATCCTGAGTTTGTCGGCGATCATCGCCATGAATTCAGAGTTGGTCGGTTTGCCTTTTTCGAGTTTGACGGTATATCCGAACAGGCGGTTGATCATGTCCATGTTGCCACGGCTCCAGGCTACCTCGATGGCGTGGCGGATGGCCCGTTCCACCCTGCTGGGGGTGGTGGCGTATTTCTCGGCGATCATCGGGTAGAGGACTTTGGTGACCGCGCCGAGAAGTTCTATTTCGTTGATTATCATCATTATTGCGTCGCGGAGGTATTGATAGCCTTTGATGTGGGCGGGGATGCCGATTTCGCGGATTATGTTGGTCACCTCGACGTCGAGGGGCCGCGCCTTGATCGACTGGGTGGCCGCGGGGCGCTGGGATGTGATGGCGTTTGCCAGTTGGCGGACACGGTTTATCAGCACGTCCATATTGAACGGCTTCAGTATGTAATAATCGGCCCCCAGCTCGACGACCCGCTGGGTGATGTTTTCCTGGCCGAGAGCCGTCAGCATGATCACCTTGGGACGTTTGCCGCTCATTGTGCTGATGCGCTCCAGCACGCCGATACCGTCGAGGTGTGGCATGATGATATCCAAAATAACGACATCAGGTTTCTTTTCGTCGATGAGGGCCAGGACTTCCTCCCCGTTGTACGCGACCCCAACAAGGTTGATGTCCTGCTGCTGATTCAGGCATTCCTGCATGATATCGGCGAAATCGCGATTGTCATCAGCGATGGCCACCTTTATTGCCTCTCGTATCATAAACATAATCCTCCCTGCCCAGTTTTCTGGAAAATACAATTCGACATATCCGCAACATATCCTTCCTCGTCTGGAAAAAAAATCCAATTTTTTGAGATTTTTTATGCGGATATCGGAAGAAATTTTATTAATGACAGACAGGATTGCGAAAAACGGCCAGAAAGCGTGAATAGCTTTCTGGCCGTCTGCTTTTCCCGACGCGGAACGAGGCCGCTCTCCATCAACATCCAGTCTACGAAGCAGCCGTAACCGCGGGTCGGATCGTGGACGAAGACGTGGGTTACGGCGCCGATGATTTTTCCGTTCTGGATAATCGGGCTGCCGCTCATCCCCTGGACGATGCCTCCTGTCCGCTCTAGCAGGCGTGGATCGGTAACTTTTATTACGAGACCTTTGCCTTCGGGGGTTTCCTGGAGGTTGATCTTCTGAACTTCGATGGCGAATTTCTCGATTTTCTGGCCGTCCACGACGGTGAGCAGTTCCGCCGCACCGAGCTGAACCTGGCTCATCGATGCCACCGGAATGCCGTCTCCGAAGATTTGCTGCGGCGGGTAAGCCGATAACTGTCCATAGATGCCGAAAGGAGTGTTTTTTTCGATGTTGCCGAGCACCTGATCCTCTTCAATGAAGACGCCGATTTTTTCTCCCGGCTGGCCCCGCCGGCCGTGCTGGATGCCGGAAACTGTCGCCAAAACGATTCTCCCCTGATGGCAGTCTATGGGTTGGTTGGTGTCGCTGTCGGTGATGATGTGGCCGAGGGCGCCGTAGGTATTGGTTTCCGGTTCATAGAAAGTGAGGGTGCCGACGCCGGCCGCGCTGTCGCGGACAAACAGCCCGATGCGGTAACGTTTGGTATCCTGGCAGAACATCGGCCGGAGCGACAGCTCGAGATTAGCCGCGCCACGCTTGACGAAAAGGACGACCGGCCTGTTCTCGCGGCCGCTGGCGTCGATTACCTCCGCCACCTGGCTGTCGCTTTGCACGGGTACGCCGTTGATACTTAGGATGACGTCGCCAATCGCTATTCCCGCATCTTTCGCGGGGGAGCGGCTTTGGCCGTCCGCCCCGGTTACGGGGGAATGTCCGACGATGATAACCCCTTGGGAATGCAGAACGACGCCGATTGAGTGGCCGCCAGGCACGAGTTTGAGCGGCGGCAGGACGTCTACCTGCACTGTGCGGACCGGTATCAGGCCCAGCAGCCTGAATTCGAGAGTAGCCTTGCCCAGGCTGACCGGTTCCAGCGATACCGGACGGGAAAAGCCGCGCGGGGAATTGATCTTCACGGCCTGGTCCTGATTGACCGTCATTGTCCAGGGGAAGGCGACGTTGAGACTGGCGGTCTCGCCTGCGATGATGCGCATATGCGGGGGAAGCTGGTAGATATCGCGGAACTGCGGCGAAAAGCAGAAGGCGACGATCAATACGGCGAGCAGCAGGCCGAACGCAGAACGGCGACTAATGCCTGACATCTTCCGTCATCACCCCGAATACTGTTTTTTTTCGGGAGCAACTTTACCCGCACAGTAAAGTTTCCCGATTTCTTCGGGGATTATTCCGGAATATGTAGCATATATTGACTTGACGGCTCGAAATTACTCTATTATCGTAAATAAATAGCGCAAGCTCATGCTTGCGCTTTATTTTTCCATATTTCTTTGCGTGACTGCGCTGATGTTATCATTTCCGCGGCATTATCCAGGGCTGCCCTGGTCAAGTTATCGCCGGAGATCATCCGGGTTACCTCCTGAAGATGGGCATCGTCGTCGAGTATTTTGACGACGGTGATCGTGCGGTCGCCGTTGACCTTTTTTTCGACCGCCAGGTGGCGGTCGGCCATCGCGGCGACCTGCGGGAGATGGGTTACGCACAGCACTTGCTTGTCGCCGGCGACGAGCGCGATCTTCTCGGCGACCATCCGGGCGGTTTGGCCGCCGATGCCTGTGTCGACTTCGTCGAAAATCATCGTGCCGACGCCGCCCGCGCTGGCGGCTACCGTTTTGAAGGCCAGGGCGATACGGGAGAGTTCGCCGCCCGAGGCGACTTTTGCCAGAGGTTTGGCCTCTTCGCCGGGATTGGCGGAAAACAGCACGGCGACTTCGTTGGCGCCGGTGGGCGTATAGCGTTGCACCGTCCTGACGTCGATGACGAGAGCGGCCTGTGGCATACCGAGATCGACGAGATGCCCGCGGACCTTGCCGGCGAGCTCAGTGGCAGCGGCGCGCCGCAGCCGGTCTAGTTCGTCGGCCGCCAGGGCCAGTTCTTTTTCGGCGGCGGCCAGTTGAGCGCCGAGCGTGGCAAGGCGTTCCTCGTAGTTGGTGATGTCGGCCAGTTCGTCCGTTGCCTTGCGGTAGTATTCCAAGATGTCGGCGATAGTGGCGCCGTATTTACGTTTGAGGGTATGGATGGTATCCATCCGTTCCTGCTGTTTGGCCAGCCGCCCAGGGTCGAAGTCGACGTTTTCCCGGTAGTCGCGCAGTTCCGCGGCGACATCCTCTAGCTGGTAGAGCGCGTCGCTGATGGTATCCAGCTTCGCGGCGAGGGCGGCGTCGAAGCGGGCGGCGTATTCGAGTTCCTTGCGGCTCTCGGCAAGGTCGGACAGTGCGCCTCCCGAGCCCTTGCCGCCTTCGGAAAGCAGCCCGTAAGCGCGGCCGACGGCGCCGATTATCTTCTCGGCGTTGCCCAGCAGTCTGATCTCCCGGTCAAGGTCTTCTTCCTCGCCGGCTTTGAGAGCGGCGGCGGCGATTTCTTTTGTCTGCCAGGTCAGCATGTCTAGGCGCTGGGCACGCTCGCGCGAATCGGTCTCGGAACGGGCGAGGGCGGCGCCGAGTTCGCTCCAGGCGGCATAGAGGCCGCGGTAGCGGTCGAGTTTTTCCCGGCCGCCCGGCAGGAAGGAGTCGACCATCGCCAGGTGGGCCTCGGGGCGGAGAAGCGCCTGGTGCTCATGCTGGCCGTGCAGGTCGACGAGTTCGCCGCCGAGCTGACGCAGCATGCCGACGGTGACATGGCAGCCGTTGGCGAGGATGGCGGTCTTGCCCTGCCGCGACAGGTAGCGGCTTATTATCAGGGTGACGCCGTCATCGACAGGTATTCCCTGGTCGTCGAGGATGGCGCGGACGTTGGCGTTGGCGGCCACGTCGAAAACGGCCTCAACCCGGAAGGAATCGCAGCCGCTGCGGATGGCGTCGCGTTCGGCCCTGCTGCCGAGCAGGGTGCTGAGCGCGTCGACAAGGATGGATTTGCCGGCCCCGGTTTCGCCGGTGAGGATATTGAGCCCGCCCGCGAATTCGACGCTGGCCTGTTCGATAAGGGCAAAGTTGGTAACGGTTAAGGTTTTCAGCATCGAGAGTCTCCTCCCCCATGCGTCTTTAGAGCAGGGCCCGGAACCTTGCCAGAACGCCGGCGGTCGCTTCCGGGGGCTTCACGACGAGGAATACGGTGTCGTCGCCGCCTACCGTGCCGATGATTTCCGGCCAGCGGGTGCTGTCGACCGCGTAGGCGACTGCCTGGGCGAGGCCTGGCACCGTTTTGATGACGATGATGTTCAGGCTGTGGTCCATGCCGACGACCGAGTCCTGAAAGGCGCGCTCGAGCCGGGATTGGGAGAAGATAAGGTTTTGCTCGGGAGGGAAGGCGTAGCTGTAGCGGCCGTCGCCGGTGGGAATCTTGATGAGCATCAGTTCCTTGATGTCGCGGGATACGGTGGCCTGGGTCACTTCGATGCCCTTCTTCCGCAGCGCTTCCGCCAGGTCTTCCTGTGTTTCCACCGTCTGGTTCTCGATGATCTCTTTTATGCGCGCGTGACGCGAAGCCTTCATGCCGTTTCACTTCCTGTCTTCCCGATTATATATAGGATGGGCGGCCTGTTCCTCTGGTTGAGCATCCTCCAGGCGGCGGCCGTGAAGTCTGCCTGGGGAAGCGTGGCGAGGAATTCGGCGACGGCGGTATTTTCTTTTTCGCCGGCGTCGTGGCCGGGATAAGCGACGATGGTGACGATGCCGCCAGGGGCCAGGAGGCGCGTTATCGCCCCGAGGGCGGCGACGGTGGTTTCGACGCCGGTGGTGAAGCAGTGGTCGCCGCCAGGGCGATAGCCGAGGTTGAACATGGCAACGTCTATCGGCCCGTCCACATGTTCGGCGACGCGGCTGTGGCAAGCGCATAGCAGGCGGCATTTGCCGGCCAGGCCGTGCTCGGCCAGGCGCCGGCCGGTGGCTTCCAGCGCTTCCGGCTGGAGGTCGAAGGCCCAGACGAGCGCATCGGCAGGACTATTGGCGGCCAGGAAAAGGGTGTCATGCCCGTTGCCGGCGGTGGCGTCCACCACCGTCCTGGCGGTGGCCAGCCTGTCTTGCAGCAGATGCCTGGCCATGGTGAGCGCATTAGCAATTGTCATTGTCGTCATCCCGCCAGAGTTTGGTGCGCAGCGTCTGCGAGTAGCTCTGGCCGCTGAGGCGGATGAATTTGGCCCGGTAGGGGGCGCGCCTGACGATGACGATGTCGTCGGGCCTGAGACCGAAGACTGTCTGGCCGTCGGCGGTCATGACGATGTCGTCGTGAGTCGCCTGCATTGTTATCTTGATTTCTTCCTTTTCCGATACCACCAGGGAGCGGGCATGCAGAGAATGAGGGCAAATAGGCGTAAGGAGGATGACTTTGAGGTTGGGGTTGACCACCGGCCCGCCGGCCGACAGGGAATAGCCGGTCGACCCTGTGGAGGTGGCTACGATAAGGCCGTCGGCCGGGTAACGGGCGATGAGGGCGCCGTCGATGTAGAGCTTCAGCCTGATGAGGCGCGAGAAGCCCCCTTTGGTGACGACGATGTCGTTGATGGCCGACGAGATGAAGAGATCCTGGCCGCCGCGCCGAACGATGGCATCGAGCATCAGGCGCTCTTCGACGAAGTAGTCGCCGCGGATGAGGCGGTCGATTGCCGGGCCGAGGTCCGGCAGTTCGACTTCGGTGAGGAAACCCAACTGGCCCATGTTGACGCCGCAGACCGGGACGCCGGCAGGGGCAACCTCGCGGGCGGCGCTGATGAGCGTGCCGTCGCCTCCCAGGGCGATGGCGAGGTTGATCTGTTCCTTAAGCTCCTCCCGCCGGCAGCCAAGGTCGGGGTAGTTCATTTCCTGGGCCGCGTCTGTGGGCAGAAGGATGCGGATGTTGCTCTCCTTGAAGTGCTGGATAAGCCAGCCGAGAACGGTGCTGACGCTTTCTTTGTTGGTGTTCGGGAATATGCCGACAGTTAGCACGGCCTCCCCTCCCCTATTCATCCGCGTAAGGCGGCGTGGGCCTCAGCCACCGTCGTGTCGACGGCGTCATCGCTTATCCCCGCGCTTTCGGCGGCAGTTTTCAAGTACAAGAGGTATTCGATGTTGCCTTCCGGGCCCTTAACCGGGGAGTAGGCAATCCCGACGGGGATAAAGCCAAGTTCGCGGGCGACGGCGACGATGCGCAGGAGCACTTCGCGATGGACGGCGGCATCCTTTACGACGCCGCGTTTGCCGACCTTTTCCCGCCCGGCCTCGAACTGCGGCTTGACGAGCGTTACCGCCTCGCCCCCCGGCGCGAGCAGCGTCCTGACGACCGGCAGCACTTTGTCGAGCGAGATGAAGGCGACGTCGACGGTGGCGAACGATATTGGCTCGCCGATATCGGCGGGTGTCACATCGCGGATGTTGGTGCGTTCCATGTTGACGACCCGCGGGTCGGTCCTGAGCGACCAGGCGAGCTGGCCGTAGCCGACGTCGATGGCGTATACTTTGACCGCCCCGTTCTGGAGGGAGCAGTCGGTGAAGCCGCCGGTGGAGGCCCCGATGTCGGCCACGATTTTGCCGGCGAGGTCGATGCCGAATACCTCGAGCGCTTTGGCCAGCTTCAGCCCGCCGCGGCTTACGTAGCCGAGGTCGCGGCCGCTGACGGTCACGGCCGCCGTTTCCGGCACGAGCGTGCCCGCTTTGTCGCTTTTCTGGCCGTCGACATAGACCTGCCCGGCCATTATCATGGCCTTGGCCCGTTCCCGGCTGGCCGCCAACCCTTTCTGCACGACAAGGGTGTCGAGGCGTTCCTTGGCCATCACCGCACCCCGAACCGCTGCATGTACTGGGCGACGACCGCGGCGATGCCTTCGCCGGTAAGGCCGTATTTGGCGAGGAGCTGGGGGCGCGAGCCGTGCTCGATGAATTTGTCCGGCAGACCGATGCGGAAGACTTTGACCCAGTTGAGGTTTTCCGCGTTGATGTATTCGAGGACGGCGGAGCCGAAGCCGCCGGCGAGAAGGTTGTCTTCGACGGTCACGATGACGCCGACATCGCGCGCGAGGCGGCGGATAAGCTGCTCGTCGAGGGGCTTGACGAAGCGGGCGTTGACGACGCCGGCCCTGATGCCGTGGCGGGCAAGCAGGTCGCTGGCCGCCAGGCACGGCGCGGCCATAACGCCGGCCGCAAGCAGGGCGACGTCTTTGCCGGGGCGGAGTTCTTCGGCCCGGCCGAGTTCGAGTTTGCGGAACGGTTCGGTGGTTTCGACGCCGAGGCCGCTGCCGCGCGGGTAGCGGATAGCGACCGGTCCGGACATCTCAATGGCGGTGTAGAGCATGTGGCGCAGTTCGTTTTCATCCTTGGGGGCCATGACGGTGAGGTTGGGGATGTGGCGAAGGTAGGAGTAGTCGAAAACGCCCTGATGGGTCGGGCCGTCTTCGCCGACGATGCCGGCGCGGTCGATAGCCAGCACGACCGGCAGTTTCTGCAGACAGACGTCATGGATCATCTGGTCGTAAGCGCGCTGCACAAAGGTGGAGTAGATGGCCACGACCGGCTTTTTGCCTTCGGCGGCCAGGCCGGCGGCCATGGTGACGGCGTGAGGCTCGGCGATGCCGACATCGAAGAAGCGGCCGGGGAAGCGGGCGGCGAATTTTTTCAAGCCTGTGCCTTCGGGCATGGCGGCGGTGATGGCGACGACGGCCGGGTCGTCTTCGGCGATCGACGCCAGGGCGTCGCCGAAGACGGCGGTGTAAGAGGGGTTACAGCCGTTCTTGATGATTTCCCCCGATTCGACGCAGAAGGGGCCGACGCCGTGGAACTTGTCGGCGTTGCACTCGGCGGGGGCGTAGCCTTTGCCCTTGCAGGTTATGACATGGATAAGCACCGGACCCTTCATGGGCTTGCTCTTCTGCAGCACGTCGGTCAGGGAGGCGAGGTCGTGACCGTCGATGGGTTCGATGTAGGTGAAACCGAGTTCCTCGAAGAGCATTCCGGGCACGACCAGGTATTTGAGGCCGTCTTTAAGCCTCTCCACTGTTTTGGCGACCCGTTCGCCGATGGCGGGGATGCGCTTGAGAAGATATTCGGCGTCGTGCTTCATGCGATAATAGGTCGGGTCGGTGCGCAGTTTGGACAGATAGCCGGACATCGCGCCGACGTTGCGGGCGATGGACATTTCGTTGTCGTTGAGGATTACGGTGAGATCCCGTTCCAGATGGCCGGCGTAGTTGAGAGCCTCGTAAGCCTGGCCGCCGGTGAGCGAGCCGTCGCCGATGACCGCAACCACCTGGTAGTTTTCCTTGTTGATGTCCCTGGCGAGCGCCACGCCGAGAGCGGCGGAAATCGAGGTGGACGAATGGCCGGTGCCGAAGACGTCGTGTTCGCTCTCGTCTCTTTTGGGGAAGCCGCTGATGCCGCCCATCTGGCGAAGGGTGTCGAAGCGCTGCCGCCGGCCGGTGAGGATTTTGTGGACATAGGCCTGATGGCCGACATCCCAGATGATCCTGTCCCGCGGACTGTCGAAGACCTGATGGATGGCGAGGGTGAGTTCGACGACGCCGAGGTTGGGCGCCAAATGTCCGCCGGTCTGAGCGACTGTATGTATAAGAAGCCCGCGGATTTCTCCAGCGAGCTTTTCCATTTGCGGCAGCGTAAGCCTTTTAAGATCTGCGGGCCCGCTAATCATGTCAAGTATCCCGTCCAACCGCAGTACCTCACTTTCCGAATAAAAGCGCATAATTAATCATGCCACTTTATTATTATAACATAAAATGGCAGGTTGGCATCAGAAAAATCTGTGGAACAGGAAGGCTACCAGAAAGCCGAGCAGCGCGCCGGCCATCACTTCGAGCGGCGTGTGGCCCAATAGTTCCTTCAGGCGGGTGTCTTTGATGGTGTGCTCGACACGCATCTCGCGGACGAGCTTGTTGATTACCTTGGCCTGCTTGCCGGCTGCCCGGCGCACCCCGGCGGCATCGTACATCACGATGCCGGCCAACACGGCACTGACGGCGAACAATGGCGACGAGAGGCCGTCGTGCAGCGCCACCGCCGATGCAAGCCCGACGACGAGGGAGGTATGGGAGCTCGGCATTCCGCCGGCGCCGACCAACCGCTCGGCTCTGAATTCGCGGTGCTTCCAGTAGGAGGTCAGTGTTTTGAGCACCTGGGCTAAAAACCAGGCGGTAAGGGCCGACATCAGAACGATGTTTTTCCCCAGCGCGGCGATCAGTTCAGCCATAGCACCACCTTAACTGTCCCTGGTGAGAAGATAGTTGACGAATTCCCGCAGCACCGCGGCCTCGTCGCCGAAGCCGTCGAGGGCGGCGAGCGCCGATGACACGGCGGCTGCGGCCATCTCCCGTGCGCCGGCCAGCGAATGGAGCGAGACGTAGGTGGATTTGCAGTTTTTTTCGTCGCTGCCGACCGGTTTGCCGATCTTGGCCTCGTCGCCGGTGACGTCGAGGATGTCGTCGGTTATCTGGAAAGCGAGACCGAATTGTTCGGCGTATTCGGTCAGCGCGGCCAGCTTTTCGGCGGACGCGCCGGCCAGGATGGCGCCGGAGCGGATGGCGGCCTTGAAAAGCGCCCCGGTCTTGGCCCGGTGCATGTACCTGAGGGTGTCGAAGTCGATTGCCTTGCCGGCCGACTGCAGGTCGACCGCCTGCCCGCCGACCATGCCGGCGGCACCTGCGGCGGCAGCCACTTCGCGCACTACGGCTACAAGGGTGGCCGGGGTGACGCCAGGCTGGGCGAGCATAACTTCGAAGGCGGCCGTCAGGAGGCCGTCGCCGGCAAGGATGGCCATGCCGTCGCCGAACACCTTATGGTTGGTGAGTTTGCCCCGCCGGTAGTCGTCGTCGTCCATCGCCGGCAGATCGTCGTGGATGAGCGAGTAGGTATGAATCATCTCAAGCCCGCCGGCCACGTGGAGGTATTGCCGGCCGTCGCCCCCGGCCGCGTCGGCCGCCGCCATCAGCAGGATAGGGCGCAGCCGCTTGCCGCCGGCGAACAGGCTGTAGCGCATGGCCTCGTATATTACCGGCGGATAAGCCGGCGGGAGCATTTCGTCCAGGGCCCGGTCGATCAGCGCGACCTGACTGCGGCAGTACTCTTTCAGCATTTTTCGTTCTCCTGTATCTTGAGCGGGTATTCGTTGAGCTGCCCTTTTTCCTCGCGGATGATCTTGTCGACAGCCTGTTCGGCGGCGCCGAGCTTGGCCAGGCAGATCTGCGACAGGCCGACCCCCTCGGCGAACCTGCCCAGGGCGTCCTCCAGCGGTAGTTCGCCTTTTTCCAATTCTTTCACGATTGATTCTAATTTGTCTAACGCATCCTCAAAACATACGTCCTGTTCGCGGGCCTTTTTGCGCACTGTCGTATTCCTCCTCAGCCCAGATTACTTGTACATCAAGCCGGCCTTGGCCGAGCACCACTTCCAGGAACTGCCCGGGCGAGACAGAAGCCGCCCGGCGCACCACCTGTCCTTCGGGGGTGCGGGTGATGCTGTAGCCGCGGGCCAACACTGCCAGCGGGTCGAGCATCGCTAGCTTCTCCGCCGCCACCTTGAGGCCGTGCTGCTTGGCGGTTACTATCGTCTTAAGCGCCTGCTGGAGACGCTGGAGCAAGAGGTCAACCGTCTGCCGCCGGTCGGCGAAAAGACGCTCCGGCCGTTCGAACAGCCTACTGGCCAGGCACATGTCGAGGCGACGGCGCCGTCCGGTAAGGAGGGCGCGGGTGTGAGTCTCGAGCATGGCCCGCAGCGTCCTCACATACTTGTCCAACTCGCGGACATCGGGCACGACAAGTTCGGCCGCCTGAGAAGGCGTGGCCGCCCGCCGGTCGGCGGCGAAATCGGCGAGGGTGTAATCGGTCTGGTGGCCAACCGCCGACACAACAGGCAGTTTGGAGGCGGCGATCGCCCGTACCACGCTCTCGTCGTTGAAGGCCCAAAGTTCTTCGATACTACCGCCGCCGCGGCCGACGATGATGACCTCGGTCTGGCGCAGGCGATTGAGTATCTCTAGCGCCCGGACGATCTGGGCAGGGGCCTCCGGTCCCTGGACCTGCACCGGCACGAGAACAAGGCTGATGCCGGGATGACGGCGCTTGGCCACGGTGATGACGTCCCGCACCGCCGCCCCGGTAGGCGAAGTGATGATGCCGACGGCCTGCGGCAGGATCGGCAGCGGCCGCTTGCGGCTGTCGTCGAACAGCCCTTCGGCGGTGAGCTTGTCCTTTAGCTGGGCAAAAGCGAGGCTGAGCTCGCCGACGCCCTCGGGGATAAGCTGATCGACGTAGAGCTGGTATTGGCCATCCCGCTCGAAAATGGAAATCTGGCCGCCGGCGATAACCTTGAGGCCGTCCTTGGGCTCGAATCTGAGCAGTTGGGCCCGGCCGCGGAACATCACCGCCCGCAGCGTCGCGTCGCTGTCCTTGAGGGTGAAGTAACAATGACCGGAGTAGTGGCGCTTGAAGTTGGAAATCTCGCCGCGCACCATAACGTCCGCGAGGGCCCCGTCCTGTTCGAAGAGCGCCTTTATGTAGCGGGTGACCGCCCCTACGCTGAGTATGTTCAATAATCTCACCCTGCCAGTCGTCATGCCGTGTTATATACTGTAATAATACAATAGCCGCGCAAAAAAAACAGCCTGGGGCGGGCCGGTCAGAATCTGCGGCCCCAGAACCGCTGCACCAGCGCGCCGCTGACGGCGCCGACCGCGAACCAGAATATGGAGCCCGGCGGGACCAAGTGACCGATGACCGCCCCGATTACCGCGCCACCGAGAATGTATACCAGCATCGCCGCCACCTCCGCGTATGTTAGTTTATCATATGCGGGGGCGGGAAAAGTGGTGCTAGCGGACAAGAGCGCGGCAGGCCGCGCCGACGGCGTTGTCGCCGCTGTAGCGGGCTGCGGGAAAGTGAAGGCTGACGCCTGAGGCGCCAAGGGTCGCGGTGATGCGGGCACGTATGTAGGTGTTGGCCAGTACGCCGCCGACAAACAGGATGGCGCCGGCGCCGGTGGCTGCAATCGCCGCCTCGCAAAGCCCGAGCAGCGAGTCGGCGACACAGTTTTGCACCCCGGCTGCGACGGCTGCGGGAGTATCCCCTTTGGCAAGAAGGCGCAACGCCTGGGTCTCGGGACCGGCGAAGCTAAGCTTCAGACCTCTGACTGCTACCGGCAGGGTGGCCGGTATGTCCTGGGCGGCGAGGGCGAGTTCCTCCAGACTGGGGCCGGCGGGAAATGGCAGGCCGAGAGCCACGCCGATACGGTCGATAAGCTGCCCGGCGGCGATGTCGCTCGTGCCGCCGAGGGCTTCCACCTTAAGTCCGGCTGCTTCGCGCGTAACGAGAGCGATTTCGGTGGTGCCGCCCGAGGCGTGGACGGCGAGGAACCGCGCAGCGGCGGGACCGCCGGCCGACCATGCGCCGGCGAGGATGTGTCCTTCCTGATGGCTCAGAGAAACAAAAGGCACGGCCTGTGCCACGGCGATGACCCGGGCATAGCCTGCCCCTACGAGGAAAGCCGGCATATAAGATTCCGGAAGCGACCGGGGCTGGGTGGATGCGGCGACGGCCGCGAAAGCGAGCGGACCGCCGGCGTTGGCAGCGGCGGCGGCGAAAAGCTCCGGCAGGTGCCGAGTATGCTGATAAACCATTTCCGACTGCGCCAGTCCCCTGCCCCCAGGTTTGACGGCCAGCGGGCGGCGTTCGTCGGCCACCAGACTGCCGTCTACGCCCATCAGGGCCACCGAGGTGGTGTAGCAGCTGGTGTCTATGCCGAGCACGAGTTTCATGTCGCACCCTTGTTCTTGACCAGCGAGCCGAGGATGCCGTTGACGAACCGGCTGGATTCCTCCGTGCCGAAAGTCTTGGCGAGTTCCACCGCCTCGTTGATGATTACGTTGGGGGTAAGCGGCTCGCTGCCGAACCGCATCTCGTAGATGGCGATGCGGGCGATATTGCGGTCGACGCTGGCCATGCGGTCGAGCTTCCATTCGGCCGACGCGCCGACAATTATCTCGTCGATGGCGGCGCGGTTGGCCGTCGCCCCGCTGACCAGTTCCCAGGCGTAAGCCTTGGTTTTGACGTCCGGTTCGCCGGCCTCTTCGACGGCGGCTGTGAGCGCCTGTTCGGGTTCGGTGGCGTTGAAATCAAGTTGATATAGCGTCTGCAGGGCCATTTCCCTGGCCTTCCTGCGGCTCATGCTTCGTCCTCCGCTTCTTTTACCTGTGGTATCCCGGCGGTAATAGCTTGTCCAAAATGTCCATGATATCTTCTTTTTCGTCGATGCGTTTGCCGACTATGTAGCCGGTGATCACGCACAGCAGGACGAAGATGGTCTGGAAAAAGCCGAAAATGATGATAAGTACCCCGAGGGTGAAGCCGATCGTCACGCCGACGATCTTGCCGCTGTGATGCTGCCAGATTTCCTCAATCAGCTTGCGGTCCACGAAGCCACCCTCCTATTCCACCCGATGCTTGGATTTGAAGTCATTGGAAATGTTTTCGACGAAGATATGCATATCAGCCAGGTCAACGCCCACGGTGCTCTTTACATAGTCGCTCACCCGCTGCTGGATTTCGGCGGTGACGGTCGGGATGTTGCCTTCGGGACTGATGACGGCCTTGATCCGAAGACCCAGACCGGCCGAGGTATGGCTTGCCACTACCTTGACGCCTCTGACGCCGCGCACGTGACGGGCGGCCTTTTCGACGAGGTTTTCCACCGCTTTGAGCGAGATGTGGATGTCGCCCATCTCGTTGTGGTGGATAATGGTATTGCCGCTGCCCCGCGAACGCAGCCCTGCCAGCAGCAGCCTGATACTGACCAGCAGGAAGACGGCGGCAACCATGCCGGCCTCCCATTGCCCGTAAATAAGCGAGATGCTTGTCCGCACCTGCTCCAAAGAAACGAGGCGGAGCGAGATGAGGATTACGCCCAGCGACAGGAAGGCGAGCAGGAAGGTGTAGATTGAAAGGATGATCCGGTCGAAGATCCCCATAATTGCTCCTTTCTAGCGGACGCGAACGTCTTCGTCCTTGGCTTCGGGGGCGAATCCGACCCCCTGGACGTGGATGTTGACCTCTACGACATCGAGGCCGGTCATCGATTCTATAGCCCGCTTCACGTTCTCCTGGACCTGGAGAGCCACATCGGGGATACGCACCCCATACTCGGCGATGATGAACAGATCGACGGCGGCTTCGCGTTCGCCGACTTCCACCTTCACGCCTTTCGACAGGTTGCGTTTGCCGAGCATTTCGGCGATGCCGCCCACCAGGCCGCCGCTCATACCGGCCACCCCTGGAACTTCCGTGGCCGCCATGCCGGCGATTATACCCACGACCTCGTCGGCGATCCGAATCGAGCCGACATCGTTATGTTCAGTCCTCTCGAGTTTCTTATCCATCGCCGCTCTCCCTTTCGTCCTGGTTAGAACAAATATATTGGCTTTTGCGACACATTATAACTCTGAATTATTATACCAGACTTTTCCGCTTCTTAGCAAATATAAGTGCGCGGAAAGGTCTGGCGGTGTGTAAGACTTTATCGTCAACTGAAAAAGCTGTCCGATGCGGACAGCTTTTCTATTAAGGCTTCGCGCTGATCGTTATGTCCTCGGGCTTAGCTCCGCTCACCCGGCCGATGACGTCGGCAACCTGCATGACCTCTTCCCGGCTTAAGGTCTGCGTCTTGACCACGGCGCTGACGTTGTTATCGCGTACGAACACCAGCGCGTCGGCAAAGCCCCGTGCCTTGATGAGGTTCTCCATTTCCGATTCCCGTTGCTTCTCCATTACCAGTTTGAGCACGGCGTCCTGGGCTTTTTGCCGCGAGTCGTCGGTCTTGGCGGTTTTCAGAGCCTCGCGCAGCAGGTCGGAGCGTTCGCTCCGCACCCTGTCGCGCTCCAGGCGGTATTCGGTGTAGAAGTCGCTGACGGCGGGTGCGGCCTGTTCGGCGACCGGCCTGATAACCTGCAGGGCGTTGGAACGGTCGACCCTGGCGCTGCGGTATTCGCGCCCGTAGGCATACACGGCAAACACAACGGTCAGCACGGCGACGATGCCGACGACGGTTGTCAACAGGCGCCCCGCTTTCCTCAGCAGCAGCACTCTCATCGCGGTCTCACCTCACTTTCGCTGCGGTAGTACGGTAATCTTATAGGGCGGGAGGCCGAGGCCGGCTTCGACCGCTCTGGTAAGGCTGGCTTTCACCGCGGAGTCGGCGGCTCCTTCGGCGATCACCAGCACGCCTTTAACCGCCGGCTTTGTTTCCCGCACCATAACCGGGCGATCGATGCCGTTTTCGCGGCCAAGCAACACCTGATCGCTTTCCTTGTTTTCGGTGGTCGTCCGCACGCCGCCCGAGGTATCGCGCTCCTGGATGGTTCGGCTTTCGCGGACGGTGTTCCGGGCGTATTCCTGGGTGAGGCCGCTTTCGAGGGTTATGCTGACAGCGACCGAGCCGGCGCCTTTTACCTGGGAGAGCAGGTTGGCGAGCTTGACTTCCAGCGCTTCCTCGTAGCTGCGGGGCGCCGTCACGCTCCTGGACGGCTCGGCCGGCGCGAGTTGCTGCGGCCTAGCCGGCTGGGTTTCGTACATGCTGCCGAAAACGAGGAGCATAACGCCGACAAGGCCGAGGAACAGGAGCCGCGGACTTAAGACCCCCTCTTTCATAAGCCTCGGCGGCCACACCTTTTTCGTCGTTGTCATCAGTTCTCCCAAAACGCTCATCGCCATTCCCCCCTCCTCAATTCATTTTCGCCACTTCTACCTGGGCCGCCGACAGTTGGTAAAGCTCGCACACGGTGCGGACAATCTTGTCGCGGAGCGCCGGCCGCAGTTCGGCCGTCCGCGCCTCGCCGCCCTTGCCTAGGGAAATTCTCGCTACTTTCCTGTCGTTGGCGGTCAGCCCCGGCAGGACATAGACAGTGACTTTACCGAGGACGCCGGTCCGTCCGCCGGCATCATTCGCCAGTTCGACCGCGACCCGCGCGTCGGCGACGCCGTCGACGGAGACCGCCACCGCCCGTATCTGCCGGGCGAGGTCTTTGCGATAATGCTCCACCGCCAGCCGGTCGCGTTCGCGGACGACGGCTTCCGCGCCGCTCCGCACCCTGTCCGCGGCCGGTCCGCTCTGACCGGCGAGCGCCGGCACTTCCGGAACGTCGCGGCTTTGAAGGATATCGACGACAGGGCCGAGGATGGCGAGCAGGATCAGCAGCCCCATTATCACCCGCACGAACCGCTGCATACCGCTCGACGGCAGAAGCAGTTCGAGGAAGGAGGCGAACAGGACGACCATGACGATATTTCTCACCCAGTCGGTTACGGCCGCCAGCAAGGCTCTCCCCCTCCCCTATCTAAGCATCATCGTCATGCTGCCGACACCGATGATCATCGTGATTGTCAGGAAAAACATGACCGCCACCGCCAGCACGCCACCGAAAACGAGCAGCAGGTTATCGCCCATGCCGTCGAGGCATTTGGCCATCTTCTCGTCGCCCATCGGCTGGACCAGCGCCCCGGCGAGCTTGATCACAAATATGAGCGACGCTAATTTTATGAGCGGCAGGGCGCAGAGGGTAAGTACAGTGGCGATGCCGAACAGGCCGATGGCGTTTTTGAGCAGCAGCGACGCCCCCATCACCATTTCCACCGTGTCGGCGAACATCTTGCCGACGACGGGGATGAAGGTGGCGGTCGCATATTTGGCGGTGCGCAGCGCCACCCCGTCGGCGACGCCGCCGGCTACTCCCTGGACGGTGATGACGCCGACGAAAACCACCATGGTCAGCCCCAGCACCACCATACCGCCCTGGCGGAAGAGGCCGCACAGGTTGCTGACCTGGTATCTGTCGGACAGAAAATTGACGCATTGCAGCACAGCGGCCAGGAAAAAAAGCGGCAGGACCACGTCCTTGACGACGATGCTGACCGTGCTGACGACGAACAGCATCAGGGGTGTGAACAGAGCTGCGGTGGTAACGGCGCCGACCCCGGCCAGCAGCGATATGAGCAGCGGCAGGAGCGCTTCCATGAAACCGACCATGTTGCCGACCGTGTCACGGGCGAGGGCCATGGCGTTGTAGAAAGCGGTCAGGGCGATGACGGCCAGGAAGATATAGCAGATGCTGTAGGCCAGCAAGGAAATGGCCGAATGCTCGAACGAATTCTGCAGGTTCTGCAGCAGAGCGCAGAGCACGGCGAGGAAGAGCAGCTTGCCCATGAGGTGAGCGTTGGCGGCCAGTTCCTTGAACAGCCGGGCAACCGTATTCTGTTTGACGCTCTCCCAGTCGAGGGAGAAGCCGCGGGCGGCGATGCCGCGGATTGTCTCGCCGCTTAAAAGCGGGATATCCTCATTAAGTTCGCGGTTTATTTTTCCGATGAAGCTGTTGACTTCGTCGAGGGATATCGCGTCCGCCAGCTCCCCGGCTGCTTCGCCGGGGGCGGCTTGGACCGGGGCCAGGAGGAAAAGGCATAGGAGCGCCACTGTCAGCACGATTCTCATTGCGGCCACCTTCAGGGAATGAGTCGGACGATCGTTTCCAGTACCAGGGCAATGATCGGGATGGCCAGGACCATAACGAGCACTTTGCCGGCGAACTCTATCTTGCCGGCGATCGCCCCTTCGCCGGCGTCGCGGCAGACCTGGGCCCCGAATTCGGTGATATAGGCGATGCCGATGATTTTCAGGATTGTGTTAAGGTACATCTGGCTGACGCTGGCCTTGTCCGCCAGGTCGCGGAACAGGTTGAGGACAACCTCGATTTTTGCCAGCACCAGGAGGAAGATCACCGTCGCCATGGTGATGCTGATCTGGACGGCTATTTCCGGCCGCTGGCTGCGGATTATCAGGATGAGGAGGGTGACGATGAAGCCCAGGCCGACGATCTGGATAATTTCCATGCCGGCCGCCCTCAGTAGAGCTTGAAGACGGTCTGCACGGTGGTGAACAGCTGTCCGAGGAGCTGGACCACCCAGAAGAGTACGATGGTGAAGCCGGCCAGGGTGCAGAGATGGGCCATGTCTTCCTTGCCCGCCTGCTTAAGGGCGGTGTGGAAGACCGAGATCAGGATGCCCACCCCCGCTATCTTGAACAATAGGTCGAGATTCATCGCCAAAGCTCCTTTCTCAGACGAGCAGTATCGCCGTCGCGAGTCCGCCGCATACGCCCAGATACCGATACATTTTTACGTTCTGATCCCTCAGCCTCAGGGCTTCGTGTTCTATTCTCCGCAGCTCCTCCAGCACCATCGCCAGGTATTTCTGCTGCTCCTCGCGGCCGGTCGCCCCTAGGTTGGCGCCAAACAGCAGCAGCGTTTCCCGTTCCGGCCGCTCCCAGGCGAGCTGCCGCCCGCCGGCGGCCAGCGCTTCCTCCAGCGCCTCGCGCGGCGAAAGCCAGCCGCGGTCGGCGAGGTTGGCTGCCGCTCTCCGCAGGAAATCCCCCACCGGACTGTTCAGGCCGCCGGCGGCACGGGACAATGCTTCGGCAAGCGGCAGGGCGGCGTAATTTACGTAGGAGCCGAGCGCTGTCAGACCGCCGATCAGTTGGCCAAGCTGCCGCGGCCGCTCGCTGTAACGCTGCGCCAGGCCGAAACCGAGGCCGGCGCCGGCGGCGATGACCATGGCGCTGCCGAGCATTTTTAACCACATGCTTTTATCCCTCCGGGCCGGCGATAGATAACCGAGCCGTCGGCGGCGGCGATTTCGCGCACAGTGCCGGCTGTCGGTTTGTCGCCGAGAATTATGTAGCGTTCGAACACCCGGTCGGCGATCAGTTCCCCGATGAAAGGGCGGGCGGCGATATCGGCGGCATCGCGCCCGTGGGCGCTGGCCACGACGGCGACGCCGGCATGGCTGGCCTCGCGGACGGCGGCCGCGTCGGCCTCGCGACCAAGTTCGTCGGTGATTATGGCCTGAGGCGCCATCGACCGGACGAGCATCAGCATCCCCACCGCTTTAGGGCAGCCGTCGAGCACGTCGACCCTTGGCCCGAGGTCGGCCGTCGGCACGCCGTCACGGCAGGCGGCCAGTTCGGAGCGTTCGTCGACTATGCCGACCTGCACGCCGGCGAATCCGAGGCTGGCGACGCCGCCGCTCAGCTGCCGCGCCATATCCCTGAGCACGGTGGTTTTCCCGCAGCGAGGCGGCGAGATCACGAGGCAGCTCAGCACGCGGCGGGGACCGGCTACCGCGTATGGCATCACCGCATCCGCGGCGCCGCGGATTTCCCTGGCCAGACGGATGTTGAGGGCGCTGATGTGTTTGAGGGTTTTCAGCTCCCCGCCCGCCAGCACCGCCTGCCCGGCGATACCGATACGGTGGCCGCCGGCTACCGTCAGGAACCCCTGACGAAGTTCCTCCTCGCAGGCATAGAGCGAATTGCGGCTGACGATCTGCAGGGTTTTGGCCACATCCTCGCCGCTGACGATGTATGCTTTCGCCGGGTCGGCCGGCCGACCGGCGGCGTCCAGGAATACGTCGCCATCGCCGGCAACGATGAGTAGCGGTTGGCCGGCCCTGACGCGGACCTCGCCCGCCTGCGCCAGCAGAGCCGGCGGCGCGGCGCGGAGCGCGGCGGCCAGCGGCGCGGCCAGCAGCGGATAAAGCGTTTTGCCTAGCACCGCGCTGTAGGACATATCTTTGTCCCGCCTTTCTCTTTACATAGATATTGGCGGTAAAACGACTTTATGCCAGAAAAGCAAAAATCCCGGCCAGCCGGGATTTTTTGTCAGGCATCGCTTATTACACGCCAGGGTGGATGCTGCGCCGGAAAACGATCTCCTCTTCTCCGGAGTCGGCAAAGTCGAGCGTGTTGTCGTAAACCACCTCGCCGCAGTTGGGGCAGGTAACCTCGACCATATCATCCTCGTTCAAAAGGTCGGATTCGAACGCCACCGTCTCATGACAGTTGGGGCAATCCACCTCAACCGTCTCGATGTCGTGGACATCCTCGAATACTTCCTCCTCAAGGTCGGTAAGGTCTTCGTCGATGGTTTCCACATAGTTTTCCAGGTCGTCCTGCCCGGAATGCAGGCAATCGATCTCGTCGGCCATGTCTTGCAACACATCAACCATGTTGAGCAGCAATTTGCCTTCCGAGGATTGGCCGCTGACATTCAGACCCTTGGTAAGTCCTTGCAAATAAGCTACTTTTTCCTTTATATTGCCCATGATTACCCCCCTTTTTGGCTATCCGGCGCTGGTGGTAGTATTACCACATACGCACGAAATCATAACTTTCGGGGAGTTTGCCGCCTGTTCAAAAAATGGAGGCTGTCACGAATGACAGCCTCCGGTTTATTACGCGCGTTCGATATAGTCCCCCGACCGGGTATCGATCCTGAGCACATCGCCGGTGTTGATGAACAGCGGCACCCTGACGACGTAGCCGGTCTCAAGCTTGGCGGGCTTGGTGCCGCCGGTGGCGGTGTCGCCGCGGATGCCGGGATCGGTTTCGACCACTTCCAGTTCGACCGAGTTGGGCATATCGATGCCGATGACGACGCCCTGGAAGAAGAGGACGCCGATACTCATGTTTTCCTTAAGGAAGCGCGTGGCGTCGCCCAGTTGGTCGCTATTGAGGGCGATCTGTTCGTAGGTTTCGTTGTCCATGAAGTTGAAAGCTCCGTCGCTTTCGTACAGGTACTGCATCTGGCGCTGGTCGAGGTGGGCGCGGGGCACTTTCTCTCCGGCATTGAAGGTGCGTTCGACGACGGCGCCTGTTTTGACGTTTTTGAGTTTCGAGCGGACGAAGGCCGAGCCCTTGCCGGGTTTGACATGCTGAAAATCGACGACCTGCCAGACACCGCCTTCAAGTTCGATGGTCGTGCCATTACGGAAATCGTTGCTTGAAATCATTGCATAACCTCCAATATACTAGTCTTTTTGTCCACTAGTTTATCTGTATGAATTCCTTGCTGCTCGCCGTAAGCACCTGCGCGCCGCCGGCGGTCACAACCACAGTGTCCTCGATCCTCACGCCGCCCCATTCGGGGATGTATACCCCCGGCTCGACCGTGACAGTCATGTTGGGGGCAAGCACTTCGCCGCCCACCGGCGACAAGCGCGGATCCTCATGGATATCAAGCCCGACGCCGTGGCCGAGGCCATGGCCGAAATAGTCCCCGTAGCCGGCGTCGCTGATGACCCGGCGAGCCGCAGCGTCGACCTCGCGCCCCGTCTTGCCGGCAGCCACCGCATCGAGCCCGGCCTGTTGGGCGGCGCTCACGAGATCGTATATTTCGCGCTGCCTTGCCGACGCTTGGCCGATGACGACAGTGCGGGTGATGTCGGAATGATAGCCCTGGTATACTGCCCCAAAGTCCATAGTTACTAAGTCGCCGGCGGCGATTATCCGTTCGCTGGCCCGCCCGTGAGGCAGGGCCGAGCGCGGCCCGGAGGCGACGATTATTCCAAAGGCGGCTTTTTCCGCCCCGTTTTTCCGCATGAAAAATTCCAGTTCGAGAGCGACATCGCGTTCGCTGATCCCGGGCCGGAGATAGCCGAGGATGTGGCTGAAGGCGTCATCAGCCAGTCTGACCGCTGTGCGGAGAGCCGCAAGTTCGGTCTCGTCCTTCACCATCCGCAGCTTGTCCAACTGCACGGGGGCAGGCTGAACGATGAAGCGGTTCATTTTCTGGTAAGCGTCCCAGGCGGTGAAGTCGCTTTCGAAGCCGATCTTTCCGCCGCCGAGGGCTTTTATCTCCGCCGCCAGCGTCTCGTAGAGGTCGCTGCCGTGACGGACGACGGTGAAATCGGGCGCCTCCCGCCCGGCTTGCACGATATAGCGAAAGTCGGTTATCAGCTTGGCCGCGGCGGCGCTGACGAGCAGCAGGCCCGACGAGCCGGTGAACCCGCTGAAATAGCGCCGGTTTTCCGGCTTGGCGACGATGACGGCGGTCAAATCCTGTGCAGCGATAAAAGTGCGTAAAGAGTGCAGACGGTCGGTCATTGATTTCCTCCGTCGGCCAAGGCGGCGACAGCCTCCAGCGCGAGCAGGTAGCCCTGCGGCCCCAGGCCGCTGATCTGCCCTTTTACGACCGGAGCGACGACCGAATGGCGGCGAAACTCCTCCCTGGTGTAGATGTTGGATAGATGGACTTCGACGGCCGGCACGGGCACGGCCGCGAGAGCGTCGCGCACGGCGATGCTGTAATGGGTGAAGGCGGCGGGGTTGATGACGATGCCAGCGTAACCTTGCATGGCTTTCTGGATGGTTTCGACCATCACGCCTTCATGGTTTGTCTGGACAATCTCCAGCTCCAGCCCGAGCGCAGCGGCTTTTTCCTGCAGGCGGCGGTCGATGTCCTCCAGGGACAGCGAGCCGTAAACATTGGTTTCCCGGCGTCCGAGCAGATTGAGGTTTGGTCCGTGGATGACAAGCACCCGCGGTCTGGCGTTATTCATTCATCAATCCTCCGTCAGCTATGCTTGCTAACTAAGATATTTTACCACAATTATCCTCACTTGCCTAGATTTCGCGCCAGGTCAAGTTCCGCTGATGGTTATTTTGTCTATTCTGAGCGTCGGCGCTCCCTGGGGGCCGAAGAACCGCAGGTCGTCGCCGACGGCGTCAACCTCGCCGAGGATATCAAGGATGTTGCCGGCGATCGCCACGCCCCGCACCGGTTGGGCGAACTGGCCGTCCTTGATCCAGACGCCGGCCGCGCCCACCGAGAAGTCGCCGGAGATCGGGTTGGCGGTGTGCATGCCCATGACGCTGGTGACGTAAAGCCCTTCCCGCACGCCGCCGATCAGGTCGCTGCAAGGCGTTTCTCCCTTGGCGAAGAAGATATTGGTCGCGCCGACTTCCGGCATGCCCTTGAACGAGTGGCGCACGCCGTTGCCGGTGCTGGCCGCGCCTGCGCGCCCGGCGGTGTAAGTGTTGTGAAGGAATCCCTGCAACATGCCGCCGGCAATCAGCTCCGTGCGCCTGGTCGGCACACCCTCGCCGTCGACCGGCGAACTGGCGACTCCGCCCTCAAGGCGGCCGTCGTCGATAAGCGAAACGAGCGGCGACGCCACTTTTTTGCCGACTCTGTCCCGGAAGAGGGAACGACCTTTCTGCACCGCGTCGGCGCTCAGTGCGGGAACGAGGACCGCGAGGAAACTGGTGGCCACATAGGGCGGCAGCACGATAGCCGCCTTGACTGTGCCGATTTCTTTCGCGCCCAGGAGGCGACAAGCCTCGCGGGCAGCTTCCCGGCCGGTTTCGTCGGGGTCTAAGGCGGCTAAATCCCTTGCATAGCTGAGCCCCATGCCGGTCTGGATGTCGCCTCCGTCCTCGGCCAGCACGACGCCGTACAGCCCGCAGTAGCCCGAGCGGTAAGAAACGGCCAGTTCGTTAGAGTTTGCAATGGCCACGCCGTATTCGGCATCCTCGTACACACACCGCTCCGTACGCCTCACCCGGCTGTCGGCGCGGCGCGCGGCCGCTTCCACCGCTTTGGCGTGTTCGATCTTGCTCTCGACTGAGGCGGCGGCGATCGCCGGATCGATGAGGCGCAGGGCTGGCGTGTCTCCGGCGGGCGTCGGTAAGATATTGTACCTGTCTGGGAAGGTGCTGCGGCTGTTGGCGATCGCCTGCCTGACGGTGGCGTCAAGCGAGGCGGCGGAAACGTCGGTGGCGAAGGCGAACCCGACCTTACCGTCGCTGGAGACGATTCGCACCCCAACACCGGTGTCGTTGGCGAATCTGAGAGTTTCCACAACCTGTTCGGCAACTTCGACGAGCAACGATTTGGAGTCGAGCAGGTACGCCTCGGCTGCGTGCGCGCCTTGCCTGGCGGCCTCGCGCACAGCGTGACGGGCTAATTCGAGATTGTCCACGGTAACCTCCGTTAACCTTATTATCCGCTATCTGGCGGGCGACATACACGGTCAGCCGCCGGTCAGAATCCGCGCGGTTATCTCCCTAAAAATGGGGGCGGCCACATCGCTGCCCGACATACCGTCTTCTACAAATACTACCACGACATACTGCGGATTATCAAGAGGGGCGTAGCCTGCGAACCAGGCGTGATTGACACCCTTGCCGGCGGGCCCCGAGCGGCCTGTTTCCGCCGTGCCCGTTTTGCCGGCGCTGCCCGCGCCCTCGATATACGCCGCCTGACCAGTGCCGATGCGCGTAACGGCCTGCATCATTTCCCGCATCTGTCTCGCCGTCTGCCGGGAAAGCACGCGGTGCCCGCGCGAGGCCGGGAAACTCTTGACGACCGTCCCGTCGGTGGCGGTAAGCCTGCTGACAATGTAAGGATCGACGGCTATGCCGTCGTTGACGATGGTGGCGACCAGACAGGCGATTTGCAGCGGCGTGGCTTCAAGCGTCCCCTGCCCGATGGAAAGGTTGGCCAGGTCGCCGGGGTAGACGCTGTCCGGCAAGGGCAGGTTGCCGTCCGCTTCGCCGTCGAACTCCAACCTGGTTTTGCGGCCGAAACCCAGCCGGCCGGCGTAGTCAATCAGTCTGGCCGCCCCTAGCTTCATCCCCACCTGGATTATCACCGGATTGCTGGAGTGGGCCATGGCTTCGGCAAATGTAAGTGGGCCGCGCCCGCCTTTTTCGTAGTCCCAGCCCTTGAACCGCAGACCGTTCACGTCGATATGGCCTGGATCGTAGAATTGGTCGGTCGGCTTAACCACCTGCTCTTCGAGAGCGGCCGCCGCCAACGCGAGCTTGAACACCGACCCCGGCTGATAAGCAGCCACCGCCCGATTGAGAAGCGGCGCCGTCCCGCGGCCCAAGTACTCGCCGAGGTTGTTAGCGTCGAAGCCCGGCCGGGAGGCCATCGCCAGTATTTCGCCTGTACCGGGGCGCATGACGACGACCGCCCCTTTGCCGATATTTTCATCCATAACTTTTTCGACGATTTTTTGCACCCTGCTGTCAATGGTGAGGACTACATGGCTGGGGCCGCTGCTGTCCGTCAGCCTTAACCGCTTGTAACCAAGGCCGGGGATGAGCTGCTGGCCGGCGTCGACGACCGCCACGAGGTAAGTGGGCTGGCTGCCGCGGAGAATATCGTCGTACATGCCTTCTATGCCGCTGACGCCGCGATTGTCGGCGGCGTTAATGTAGCCGACTACATGGGCGGCCAGCGAGCTGTAGCCGTACCGCACCTTCTCGGCGACCGCCATAACTCCGGGGATGCGTCGGCCGTTGACCTTCCTGGCGCTCACAGCGTCCATGTCGGTTTTCAGCTTGAACGGCCGACCGTCGCGGCCGATACGGGCGGCGACTTTCGCAGCGTCGAATCCCGTCAGGTCGGCAAGCTCCTCGGCTGTTTGGCGCGCATCGGCGATCTGGGTGGGAAAAACCGCCAGGCTGAAATGCTGAGCTGTGTTGGTAAGCGGCACGCCGCCGCGATCGAGGATTTCACCCCGGTCTACATCGACCGGCACTTCCTGGACGCGTCCGCCCAGGCTCTGTAAGGCGAGGCGCGGCCCGGCGACAATGTGGAGATAAACGAGCCGACCGGCAAGTAAGCTGCAGAGGATGGAAAACAGTACGGCCAAGCCGAAAATCCTTTTGCTGGAGAACATGGGTCACCTCGCGTGCTTCTTTACCCTTAGTTTCTCCATTTGTTGCCTGCTTAACCACACGGCAGCGCCATGGCGGCAGTACGCACCAAGCCCCCGGCGCAGCCGGGGGCTTGTGTATTATTCAGGTTTTTCAAGGAAGGCGAGCGCCACCGGCAGGCGTCCGAGAATGATCCGCGCATCGGCGGCGGTGTCGGCGGTGGCCCTAACGGCCAGTATGCCGCGGGTTTTGTCGACCGTCGTTACGACGCCCAGGTATTCGTGGCCTTCCATTATCCGGTTGACGAAGTTAACGTCGCGCGGGTCGACGCGGATGAAGATGGTGTTGGCGTCAAACATCGCCGGCCACCCTTCGCCGCAGCATGGCCAGCTCTTCCACCTGCCGCTCCATAGGTATGTAAACAAGCTGCTGGGGATGAGGGGCGACCTCGATGGGATTGCCGTCGGCGTCGAACATGGCGGTGATCGTCTGGCGGAAATTTTTGCCCCGCGGCAAGAGAATCTCGATCTCTGCGCCGACCTTCATATTATTGCGCTGCTCCACCGCCGCCAGGCCGCGGGCCGGGTCATAGCCCCGCACCAGTCCCACGAAGTCGTGGCTCTGGCTGTAGGTGCCGCCGCCGTAGAGTTGGTCGTCGGGACCGGTTTTGCCGAAAGCGAAACCGGTGGTGTACGGGCGGTGGGAGATTGCCGCCAGCTCGGCCAGCCACTCCTCCCGGACCGAGAAATGCCTGGGATCTGCGGCGTAGGCGTCGAGCGCCTCACGGTATACCTTGACGACGGTGGCGACATAGTGGACGCTTTTCATCCGTCCCTCGATCTTGAGGCTGCCCAGCCCGCTGTCGATCATGGCGGGGATATGGGGCAGCAGGCACAGGTCGCGGGAATTGAACATATACGTGCCGCGGTCGTCCTCGAGGACAGGGAAATATTGGCCCGGACGCGTCTCTTCGACCACATGGTAGCGCCAGCGGCAGGCCTGGGCGCACTCGCCCCGGTTGGCGTCGCGCCCGGTGAAGTAATTGCTGAGCAGACAACGTCCCGAATAGGAGATACACATTGCGCCGTGAACGAAGGCTTCCAACTCTATCGCCGTCTGTTCGCTAATCTGCCTGATGTCGTCCAGGGAGACCTCGCGGGCCAGCACGATCCTGCGGGCGCCCAGTTCCTGCCAGAACAGGGCGGCCGACCAGTTTACGGTGTTTGCCTGGGTGCTGATGTGGACAGGGAGCGCAGGCGCGACCTGGCGGACGAGCCGGAAGACGCCCGGATCGGAAACGATCGCCGCGTCGGCGCCGCTATCGCGCAGCAATGCTATGTAAGCGGGCAGAGCCGCCAGGTCTTCGTTATGGGGAAAAATGTTGACGGTGACGTAAGCTTTCCTGCCGGCTTCATGGACGATAGCGACGGCGTCGGCCAGTTCCTCGTCGCTGAAGTTATCGGAGAAAGCCCTGAGTCCAAAGTTTTTGCCGCCGAAATATACGGCGTCGGCGCCGTACGCCAGGGCGACGCGGAGCTTTTCGAGGTTGCCGGCGGGTGCGAGCAGCTCAGGAATGTGCATTGGTTTCGTCCCCCTGAAAACGGGAAATGGCGACGCCGTCGCCTATCGGATGGATGGTCGTGGAAAAACGCGGGTCGCTGTTTACGAAATCGAGATAAGCGCGCATCCTCTTGACGAGCGTCCGCATGCGGCGCGGCGGTCTTTCGGCCGTCACAAGGCCGTAGAAGTGGACATTGTCGGCGAAGATAACCGCGCCCGGCCGGAGTTTGCCGAGCGCCTTGGCGAGGTAGTCGAGGTAATGGGCCTTGGCCGCGTCGATGAACAGGAAATCGTAGGCGCCAGCCAAACCGGGGAGGACGGCCGCAGCGTCGCCCACCAGCAGCTTGATACGGCCGGCATGGCGCGAGCGGCGGAAGAAAGCCTCGGCTGCCGCCGCCCGGTCGGCATCGACTTCGATGGTCGTTATCACCGCATCGGCCGGCGCTTGTTCGGCCATCAGCAACGTGGAATAGCCTATGGCGGTACCGATCTCGAGGATAGCCCTCGGCCTGGCGTCAGCTACCGCTGCGGCCAGCAGCGCGGCGCTGTCGCGGCCGATGACCGGGATTGTCCTCATGGCGGCGTATTCCTCCATCGTCCTCAGCAGTTCGTCCATCTAATTGCCGTCCCGATTGATGGCGGCGAGGTGCTCGTCGTACGTCCGGCTGAATACGTGGCTGCCGTCCTTGTTGGCGAAGAAATACAGGTAATCGGTGTCGGCCGGATTAAGCACCGCTTTGATGGCCGCCAGCCCCGGGCTGGCAATCGGTCCGGGCGGCAGACCCATGTTTTGATAGGTGTTGTAAGGCGAAGGCAGTTCGGTGTCCTGCACCGTCAGCTCGGGTTTCGGGTAGCCAAGGATATACTGGATGGTTGCGCACGACTGCAGCGGCATCTCCAGCTTCAGCCGCCTCATAAAAACGCCGGCAATGACCGGCCGTTCCGCGGCCACCTGAGCTTCCTTTTCAACCAGCGAGGCCAAGATGACCACTTCCCGCACAGACAGGCCGAGTTCCGCCGCCCGCTGCCGCATGGCCGGCGTAAACTGACTGTCGAATTGGGACATCATCATTTTAACCAGCTGTTCTTCGTTGGTGCCGGCCGCGATCCGGTAGGTGTCGGGAAAAACAAACCCTTCGGCCTTGTATTTGGCGTTCGCGGCGGGATTGATATAGTCGTACGGCGCGTAGCCGGCGGCGAATGTCTTGTATTTGGCCGCCGAGGCAAGATTGTTCTTTTCAAGGAAGGCGGCGATCTGGTCGATAGTGAACCCTTCGGGGATGGTGAACTGTTTGTAGGCTGTCTCGCCCCTCGTCAGCTTGCCGATCATTTCGTTGACCGTCATCGCCTTGCTTAAAGCGTACTCGCCTGCCTTAAGCGAGCCTTCCGCGCCTTCGAGTTTGGCCACGATGCGGAATAGCAGAACATTCTTGATCAGGCCTTTTTCGTATAAAAGCTCGCCGATGGCCTGAGTCGTCATCCCCGGCTTCACGACAACCATCACGGCGTCGCCGGCGGCGGCGTTGACCGGCTTGGCAAAGCTATAAACGGCGCTGCCCGCCAGGATGGCGAACACGCCGGCAATAATCAGGAGAATAAGCCATTTCTGCATCTGCTTGTCAATTTGCAGCATTATAAATCACCTCACTTGCAAAGTATATTATACACACTCGGACAAAAAAAATGAAGCCATTAATGGCTCCATCGCAATCGGTCATTCCGACTATGCTTCGTCATCCTCTTCCGCGAGCAGATCTTCGTAAGCCTGGCGGACTTCGTCGAATTCGGCGTCGGTGGGATCGACGTAGATTTCTTCGCCGTCCTCGTCTATGTCGATACGGGCGATATAGACGTCGGTTTCTTCTTCCTCGCAGCCGCAACCGCAACCGCACTCTTCCTCGTCCTCATCGATGTTGATGGGCACCAGGATGGCAAATTTCTTCTCGCCCACGGGAATTATTACTTCTTCGCGGTAGTAATATTCGTTGCCCTCTTCGTCGGTCATCACGACAACGGGTTCGTCTTCCATTTCCATGTCGTCCTTTTCAAAATCGGCCATTTTGTCACCTCATTTCCTTATGTCACTGTAATTGTAGCCCAGAAGAAATAGCCTGTCAAGGAAGTTTCTGGGCCGGCAGGCTGTCGAGATAGCCCTGGAGAATGAACACCGCCGCCATCTTGTCGATCACCTCGCGACGACGCCGCCGGCTGACATCGGCCTCGATCAGCGACCGCTCCGCAGCCACCGTGGACAGGCGCTCGTCCCACAGTTTCACGGCGCACGACGGAAAAGCGGCTTCCACTTCGGCGGCAAACCGCTGGACAGCCTCGCCCCGCGGGCCGATCGTGCCGTTCATGTTCTTCGGCAGGCCGATGAGGAAGGTGTCAACCCTGTAGGCGGCGACGAGCTCCGCCAGACGCCTAAAGTCGGCCGTGGACGACGTCCGGCGGATGACCTCCACCCCTTGGGCGGTCAGCCCCAGTTCGTCGCTGACGGCGATGCCGATCGTCTTGTCGCCGACGTCGAGTGCTAGTATGCGCATAACATCACCTGTTTATGTTATAGTTTTAAATTCGAGGCCGTTCAGAAGCGTCCAAATGCTAGGCGGCTCCGCCGGGCGCGCCGCGCCGGCCCTGGATGGGCCTAGTGCCGGGCGCGCCACGGATGGCGCAAGCGCCCGGCCGACGCGTACTCGGATGTACGCTAGCAAGCGGCCGGTGGAACAAGTGCGCGAGTTCTTAGCGCTTTAGCGCTTAGAACTGCGGCCTGCCCCTTGCGGGTACGACGCAGATGGGCGCTGCTGGGCGGCCGACTATATTATTTTGAGGCAAAACTCAGGACACCATGCCCCGCAATACCCGCAACACAGGCATCTCGCCGGGTCGACCGCGGCACGCCCGTCGCTGAGGCGCAGCGCCCCGGCCGGGCATTTTTCGGCGCAGCGCCCGCAGCCTGCGCACCAATCCTCCACCAGCAGGCGACGCGTGCGGCCCGCCAGGCGGGCTGCCAGCTCACTGCCAGGCCTGTCCCCCGCGAATATTGCGCAGTTAAATGCGACCTCGTCGGCCGACTGCATCCCCACAGCCACGGCGCTGACGCCGGCGGCATCAAGCACCCAGGAGATAGCGGCGGCGGCGTCCTTGATAAGATGTCCGCCTCCTAAAGCCTTCATGGTATAGACGCCTTTGCCGGCTGCCGCCGCGGCGGCTACGGCGGCTGCCATGTCGGCGGCCGTGCCGTCCATTATCCCGATGCCGCGCATATTGAACAGCGGATGGATGACATCGATCTCCGCCATCGCCGCCGCCGCCCTCGCCACCTCGACGGTGTGGGTGGATACTCCCGCCGCCCTGATCGTTCCCTGCCGTTTGGCGTCGGACAGGTAGGCCAGGGCGTCGGCGTGGCCGGCAAGCGTAAGGCGGCTGGGCTGCTCGTGGAGCAGGAAAATATCGATATAGTCGCGGCCGATGGCCCGACAGGCTTCTTCCACACTGCGGCGCATGTCCTCGTACGTGTAAGCGTAGGATTTCGAAGCCACGACGACATTGTCGGCGGAACCACAGGCGGCCTTGATATACGGGTATGTGCCGTAGAGCTCGGCAGTGTCAATAAAATTAACCCCTGCATCCAGGGCCGCCCGAATAACGGCGGCGCCGCTCTGCAGAGGCAAGTTTGCCTGCAATGGGCCAATGGTGAGCGCTCCAAAGCAGAGGCGCGACACCTTGAGGCCCGTATTGCCGAGAACGCGGTATTCCATCTACTTCTTTTCCAGGTAGGCCTTGACCAGCTCTTCAAGCAATTCGTCCCGCTCAAGCTTGCGGACCAGCGTGCGGGCGTTCTTATAACTGGTTATGTAGGTCGGGTCTCCCGACAGAAGGTATCCTACCAATTGGTTGATGGGGTTGTAACCTTTCTCTTTCAACGCTTCATAAACGGCGTTGATAATGGCGGCGGCATTCTTCTCCTCGCCGTCGACCTTGAACATCATTGTCTGCTCGGACGGATTGGCCATGGGACACCCTCCTCCCCTTTAGTATTTCCTATGTTATACCATTATATTCTACTCTGGCTATTAATTTCCTGTGTGTGAAGGAAAAAAACAGGAGCAGGCCGCCGGCCCGCCCCTGATGCCTACTTGTTAACCTGGCTGCCGATGGCGGTTTCGGCCGCTTTCAGAGCTTCCGGCAATTTTTCGGGGAGCTTGCCGCCGGCCTGGGCCATGTCCGGGCGGCCGCCGCCGCCGCCGCCCGCGACCGCCGCCGCGGCCTTGACGATGTTGCCGGCGTGCGCGCCGAGGCTGACGGCCTGGGGAGTAGCTGTGGCCACAAAACTGACCTTGTCGCCTTGCTTGGCGCCAAGCACGATCACGCCGGCCTTGCCGGTCAGCTTGTCGCGCAGCATGTCGGCAAGGTTGCGCAATCCTTCGATGTCGGGAATGGCGACCTCGGCGCTGATAACCTGGCAGCCGCCGATGACGGCCGGATTTTCCGCCAGGCGATGGACTTCGCCCTTTGCCTTTTCGGCGTTGGCCTTCGCCAGTTCGCGCTCCACTTCCTTGATTTCCGCCGTGAGGGCTTCGATCTTGCCGGCCAGCTCCTCCGGCCGGGTTTTGAGAGCCGCCGCGGCAGTGGCGAGGATGCGTTCGCGATTGTTGATATATTCGAGCGCGCCGCCGCCCGTGACCGCCTCGATCCGGCGCAGGCCGGAGCCGACGCTCGCTTCGCTGACGATCTTGAACAGGGCGATTTCGGCTGTGCTGCCGACATGACTGCCGCCGCACAGTTCCTTGCTGAAATCGCCGGCGACGACTACCCTGACCTTATGGCCGTATTTTTCGCCGAACAGCGCCATCGCGCCCATGTCCTTGGCAATGTCCTGGGTGGTTTCGATAGCCGCGACCGGGATGTTGTCGAGGATGGCCTGGTTGACCAGCTTCTCGACCTCGGCCAGCTCCGCGTCGCTGACCGGCGCGAAGTGAGTGAAATCGAAACGCAGCCGGTCGGGGCCGACCAACGAACCGGCCTGATTGACGTGCCCGCCGACAACCTGTTTGAGGGCGGCGTGGAGAAGGTGGGTCGCGGTATGGTTGCGGGCCGTGGCCCGGTGCCGGGACATTTCCACCGCCACCTTTACGGCGTCGCCGGTCTTGAGCAACCCTTCTTCGATGTAGCCGACGTGGTAGATGGTGCCGTCAGGCAGCTTCTGGGCGGCGCTGACCTGCATCTTGCCGAGGGGCCCGGCGATTACGCCGGCGTCGCCGACCTGGCCGCCGCTTTCGGCGTAGAAGGGGGTGACGCTGAGGATAACGGCCGCCTCCTCGCCGTCGTTGGCTTCTTCGATGACCTTGCCGTCCTTGAGGATGACGATGATCTTGGCGGTTTCGGCGCACGGGTCGTGAAGCACAGGCTCACTGAGGACGCCGGTAAGGTCAGGCAGATCGATGCGGGCGTTTTCGCTGCGGGCGGCGCGGGCGCGCTCCCGCTGCTGGGTCATGGCGTCGTCAAAGGCGGCCTTGTCCATGGACATGCCGTTTTCGGACAGTATTTCCTCGGTGAGTTCCCAGGGGAAGCCGAAGGTGTCGTAGAGGCGGAAAGCCGAAGCCCCGTCCAGCATTTTGCCGCCGGCGGCCTTGATTTCCTGGACGTGCTTGTTGAGAAGTTCGAGACCCTGGAGGAGGGTGGCGCTGAAGCGGTCTTCCTCCATCTGGACGACTTTCTTGATATAGGCCCGCTTTTCGCCGATATCGGGATAGGGCTCGGCGAAGATACCCGCGACCACATCGACGAGGTCGGCGAGAAAGGGTTTGTCGACTCCCATCAGGCGTCCGTGGCGGACGGCGCGGCGGAGGATGCGGCGGAGCACGTAGCCCCGTCCTTCGTTGGCGGGCAGGATACCGTCGCCGATCATTACCACCATACTGCGGCCGTGGTCGGCGATGACCTTCAGAGAGACGTCGGTTGACGCGGCGACGCCGTATTTGACGCCGGCGACCTTCTCCATGTACTCGATGATCGGAAAGAGCAGGTCGGTCTCAAAGTTGGATTTTTTGTTCTGCAGCACCGACGCAATGCGCTCGAGGCCGGCTCCGGTGTCGATGTTTTTCTTGGCGAGCGGCGTGTAGTTGCCCGCTTCGTCGCGGTCGAACTGGGTGAAGACGAGGTTCCATATTTCCAGGTAACGGTCGCAGTTGCAGCCGACGGCACAGCCGGGCTTGCCGCAGCCGCGTTCCGGCCCGAGGTCGACATAGATCTCCGAGCAGGGGCCGCAGGGGCCGGGGCCGATTTCCCAGAAGTTGTCCTCCATGCGGATGATACGGTCAGTGGGTACGCCGATGTCATCGCGCCATATTTCGAAGGCTTCGTCGTCTTTGGTGTGGATGGTGACCCACAGTTTGTCGGGATGCAGGCTCAGTTCCTTGGTGATGAACTCCCAGCCCCAGGCGATGGCTTCCTTTTTGAAGTAATCGCCGAAGGAGAAGTTGCCGAGCATTTCGAAAAAAGTATGGTGTCTCGCGGTGCGGCCAACATTTTCGATATCGCCGGTGCGCACGCATTTCTGGCTTGTGGCGATACGCAGGTGGGGAGGCTTCATTTTGCCTGTGAAGAAAGGCTTGAACGGTGCCATCCCGGCGCCGATTAGCAACAAGGTAGGGTCGTTTTCGGGAACAAGCGAATAGCTGGGGAGCACGAGATGATCTTTACTGGCGAAAAACTGCAGGAATTTCTTGCGCAGTTCGTTTCCGGTCAAGTTTATCAACCTCCACAATTAGGCAAACATTCTCCTGGAATTATACATAATTTAAGCTTTGTTGTCAATTAATGGGCCTCCGTCAACGATCTCTCAGCCGTCGGAAAACGCTGGAGCGGTATTATATCATAATACGCAATAAGTGGCTCAGCAGCACCTTCCCCACCGCCCCCACCGGCACGCCGAGCAGCATGCCCGCCAGTCCGCCCAGTTCTTCGCCGATGAACAGGAAGAGGATAACGGACAGGGGGTGGAGCCCGACATTTTCACCGAGGATCTTGGGGCCGATGATCGTTCCCTCAAGCTGGTGGATGACGAAAAATAGCAGGGCGACCTTTAGGGCCAGCACAGGCGACGAAAGCAGGGCGACCGTGACCGCCGGGGTGGCGCCGATGAAGGCCCCGAAGTAGGGGATGACATCGAGTGCGCCGGCGAGGATGCCGATGATGAGGGCGTAGCGGACATCAAGGAGATATAGACCTGTGCTGACGAGGATGCCGACGATTACGGCCACCGTAACCTGGCCGCGGATCACGCCGGACAGCACGCGGTCGACATCGCGGAGGATGAGGACGGTTTCGTGGCGCCAGCGGGCGGGCAGCGTGCGGAGCACGGTCGCGATCAGTTCGTGCCAGTCATGGAGAAGATAGAAAGCCAGCACCGGGCTGATCGCCAGCCCGATGAAATGGGTTAGGGCGTGCACGATGCCGGCGACGATACCGGCGACAAGCGCCTGCAGCGTCTCCTGAAGGGTTATGAGGCCGTTGTCGAGGGCGATGCGCAGCGAGTAGGGCAACGCGGATTGCTGATACTGCGACTGGAGGGAGACGATCAGTTCTTCCCCCTTGGCAGTCATTAGGGGCAGTTCCTGTCCGAAGCTTTCCAGTTCGCGGATGAATACCGGGATTAACCGGCTGCCGACGATGAATAGGCATATAAACAATAGCACGTAAACGCACGCAATTGCCCATACCCTTTTTAAGCCTTTCCCCTCTATATAATCGACCGCGGGATTGAGGATATAGGCGAGAAAGAACGCGATTAAAAATGGGTACAGCCCGCCGCGCACCAACCACAAGAAATAGACGACGGCGAGCGCGGCAAAAAGCAGCAGTGCGACCCGAATCGTTGTCCGCTTTATATGCAAGTGTTTCACCCCACAGGTAAGGGGAGACCTTCTGGTCTCCCCTGCCCTTCAGTCAAGTTTCTTCATAATCCTTTTCCTGGCCCGGCGGGCTTCCCGCATAAGATCCCGCGTCGTGTGCTCAAGGGCTTCGGCGCCCCGTTCCATCAGCGGTTTCCTTTGCGGTCTCAGCATGGGACTCATGATGGCGCCGATTACGGTACCGACAACGCTACCCCAGATTAACCCGTGCATGAATTTGCTGCGCATCATATCCCCCCTCTTGCATCCCTAAATTTACGCCCCCAGCCATGGGGTCGGCGTACAGTGTCAGACTGCCGTCAGGTTCGACGTTGAAGATCGTCACGCGCGGACCGCGGACGACGAACTCCACACAACAGTCCCAGCAGTAATACTGGTCCGCTCCGACCTTGCCGACCGCGCGCTTTGCGCACACAGGGCAAGTCACCATTAACACACACCACCCGGATCGTGATTTGCCGTCTGGAGCAGATCGATCATTGTTTCCGGCACGATCAGCTTGTCCTTGCCTACCACCTGGGCCGGCGGCAGCGGCATGATCAAGCGACCGCTGAGGAAATCGGTGATGAATCCGTCCGACAGCTCATAGAAACGGATTTCCCCTGTCGCCGGTTCCCAGGAGACATCGGTCATCACGCCGAGATAGTCGCCTGTCTCGGTGTAGATTTCCTTGTCGCACAACGCCGATAGTCTGTCAACCCCGGAGGCGGCCATGGCCGCGGAAAAGTCCTTCACCGCCATCGCGCTCCTGACGGTTACCGCGTCGCGCCCGATGCTGTAAAGGTCGGCGAAGAAGATGCCCCGTTCGTGGCTGAACCAGGTTGGCTCGGCGATCACCAAACCGGTGACGGCCGCCTGCCCGACGTTCAGGACCACTTCCTGTACTTCGCCAATCTGGGTGCCTTGTTCGATCTCCAGCACCGGCAGGCCGAGCAAACGGCGCAGATTCTGCATACAGGCCAGCCTTTCCGTGGAAACAGACTGCGTTAGTATTATGGCCGGATTCGCCGTCTTTTATTTAAAAAGGCCAAGGAAAAGTTCGTACGAACTTTTCCTTGGCCTCGCAGTGATAATCCTCCAATTTTCTGTTCCCCTGTCAGCCCTACCTTATTACCCTGCCGATGATGCCGCCGCCGAGGACGATATCACCGTCGTAAAAGACGACCGACTGGCCGGGCGTGATGGCCCGCTGGGGGGTTTCGAAGCTTATCCGAACCTGGCCGTCGGGCTGGGGCGTTATCAGCGCCGGCGCCTCGCGGGCGCTGTAGCGGATCTTGACGGCTGCCGCCAGCGGGGCGGTCAGGTTGTCGAAGGCGATGTAGTTGAGATCGCCGGCGAGCAGCTCGCTGGCGAAAACGTCGTTATCGTCGCCGACGATTACCTGGTTGCGGTCGGTATCGAGGGCGACGACGTAAAGCGGTCGCCCGGCGGCGATGCCAAGGCCCTTGCGCTGGCCGACGGTATAGAGGGGCAGCCCCTTGTGGCGGCCGAGCACCCGGCCGTGAGTGTCGACGATGTCGCCGGGCTTCAGGCTCGCAGGAGCCTTCGCGGCGAGAAAGCTCTGGTAGTCGTCGTCGGGGACGAAACAAATTTCCTGGCTGTCAGGCTTGTCGGCCACGGCGAGGCCGATTTCGCGGGCCATCTGGCGGGTTTCCGTCTTTGTGTACTCACCCAGCGGCATGAGGAAATGCCTGAGGGTATGCTGGTTGAGGTGGTAAAGCGCATAAGATTGGTCTTTGGCTGGGTCTAAACCTTTGCGGAGCAGGAACCGCCCTCTAGCCCCGTCGTAGCCGATGCGGGCGTAGTGACCAGTGGCGACATACTCCGCCCCCAGCGCCAGCGCTTTCTGCAGCAGGCCCTCGAACTTTACGTAGCGGTTGCAGGCTATGCAGGGGTTGGGTGTACGACCGGCGGCGTATTCGGCGATGAAGTAGTCGACGACCGTCTCCTGAAAAAGCTGGCGGAAATTGAGCACATAATAAGGGATGCCCAGCTTGTCGGCTACCCGGCGGGCATCACCCACCGCCGACAGCGAGCAGCAGCCCCGATCGTCCGTGTCTTCGCGTTCGCTGTCCCAAATCTGCATCGTCGCGCCGATGACGTCGTAGCCCTGGCGCACGAGAAGGGCGGCAGTCAAAGAACTGTCCACCCCTCCGCTCATGGCGACGACCACTTTCGGTTTAGCCGTCACGCTATCACTTTCCTTTTTTGTCGATGTAATCTTTGATGGCATGGTGCAAAGCGTCGGCGGCCAGGTTGGAACAGTGCATCTTGGCCGGCGGCAGGCCGCCCAGCGCCTCGGCGACCGCCTGATTGGAAATCTCCAGGGCTTCCGATAGCTTTTTGCCCTTCACCATCTCGGTGACCATGCTGCTGGTGGCGATGGCGGCGCCACAGCCGAAGGTCTTGAATTTGACATCGGTGATGACGTCGTTGTCGTCCACTTTCAGGTATATCCGCATGATGTCGCCGCATTTGGCGTTGCCGACTTCGCCGATGCCGTCGGCGTCTTTGATATCGCCGACGTTGCGCGGGTTGGTGAAGTGGTCCATTACTTTTTCCGTATACATGGTATCGCCCCTATCTTATCATTAATGCATGTGGCATTCGCTGCACGGATTGTTGACAACGGTTTGGGCGCTCTCGCCGAACAGCGGCGACATGGCCCGCAGTCTGTCGATAATCTCCGGCAGTACTTCGAGGAAGTAATTCACCTCTTCGGCGGTGTTGCCGCGTCCCAGGGTGATGCGGAGCGATCCGTGGGCCACTTCGTGGGTAAGCCCCATCGCCAGGAGTACGTGGGACGGATCGAGCGAACCTGAGGTACAGGCCGAGCCGCTGGAGGCGGCGATGCCTTTGAGGTCGAGGTTGAGAAGCAGCGATTCGCCTTCGACGAAGAGGAAGCTGAAGTTGGCGTTGCCGGGAAGCCGCTCGGTCGGGTGGCCGTTGAGCTTTACATGGGGAATCTTCGCCATGACCTCGCTGATTATCTTGTCGCGAAGTTTGCCGATGTACATGACCTTTTGGGCCATATCGCGCTTGGCGACTTCCGCTGCCTTACCGAGGCCGACGATGCCGGGAACGTTCTCGGTGCCGGCCCGCAGGTTGCGTTCGTGGCCGCCGCCGTGCTGAACCGCCTCGATGCGCACGCCGCGCCTGATATAGAGGGCGCCGACGCCTTTGGGGGCGTGGAATTTATGGCCGGACATCGCCAGCAGGTCGATATTCATATCCTGGACGTTAATGGGATAGTTTCCCACCGCCTGAACGGCATCGGTGTGGAAGTAGATGCCTTTTTCGCGCGCGATCGCGCCGATTTCCTTCACCGGCTGGATGGTGCCGACTTCGTTGTTCGCCAACATGATCGAGATAAGGATGGTTTTGTCGGTGATGGCGTTCTTCACATCCTCGATGCGCACCATGCCATGTTCGTCCACTGGCAGATAAGTCACCGTAAAGCCGTGTTTTTCAAGATATTCGCAGGTGTGGAGCACAGCGTGGTGCTCGATGGCCGAGGTGATAATATGATTGCCTTTTTTGCGGTTGGCGAACGCCACGCCTTTGATGGCCAGGTTATCGGCCTCAGTGCCGCCGCTGGTGAAGAAAATTTCGTTGGCGGTCGCCCCGATGAGCGCGGCCACCTTCTCGCGGGCTTCGTCAACCGCTTTGCGGGCTTCGCGGCCAAAACCGTGGATGCTCGACGCGTTACCGAATTTTTCGGTCATGTATTCCAGCGCCGCCGCTGCCGCTTCCTTGTCGACGGGGGTTGTGGCCGAATGGTCGAAGTAAATGCGGTTCATGCTATCACTCCTATGATTTGTCTTCATTCGCCAGGTCGGCGAGGGTAATCGAATCAAGCACAGCATCGATGCTGTCACGGACTTTGGCCCACACGCCCCGCGTCACGCAATGTCCGGCCCGTACGCAGTATTTGTTGTCCTTGGCGTCGGCCAGCAGACAATCCACCGGCGCGGTCGGCCCCTCCATTATCCGGATGATGTCGCCAACGGTAATCTCCGCCGGCGCCTTGGTGAGGGTGTATCCTCCCTGGGCGCCGCGCACGCTCTTGACATAGCCGGCTTTACGCAGCGTACCCATCAGTTGTTCGAGATAGTGCTCGGAAATCCCTTGGCGCTGGGCGACGCTCTTGAGGGAAATCGGCCCCTGCCCGTGGTGGAGAGCCAGATCGAACATGGCGGATACGCCATAACGTCCTTTGGTGGACAACTTCATTTGGATCACCCGCTTTTCCGAGTATTACGATAGGATTTCTTTAGATTCAATATACCAGAAAAAGGTCGGGTTGTAAAGACGATGCGCTATTATTTTTGACCCCGTTACTCGGATTTATTCCGGCCGTAAAAAGTCCGCCCGGGATGCGGCGGACCTCATGTCTTCGTTGGTCACTTATTGCCCCGCTCGCGCAGCCGGCGGGCGATCTCGGCCTCGAAGCCCCGGTCGCTGGGCCGGTAATAGACGGCGCCCTTAAGTTCGTCCGGCAGGTACTGCTGGGGTACGTAAGCGCCGGGGTAACTGTGGGGGTATTTGTAATCCTTGCCGTGGCCCCACTGCTTGGCGCCCTTATAGCTGGCGTCCCGCAGGTGCACCGGCACCCGGCCGCCCTCTTTTTCCCGCACGTCGGCCATGGCCTGGTCGACAGCCGCATAGGCGGCGTTGCTCTTCGGGGCGGCCGCGATGTAGACCACTGCCTGGGCAAGCGGGATGCGGGCCTCGGGCAGGCCGATGAACTGCACGGCGTGCATGGCCGCTGTGGCGACGACCAGGGCCTGCGGGTCGGCGTTGCCGACATCTTCGGCGGCGCAGATAACGATCCGGCGGGCGATGAACTTGACGTCCTCCCCCGCTTCGAGCATTCGGGCCAGGTAATGGAGGGCGGCGTCGGGGTCCGAGCCGCGCATGCTTTTGATGAAAGCCGACGCCACGTCGTAATGGGTGTCGCCTTTCTTGTCGTAGCCGATCACCCGTTCGCCGGCGATCGATCGCAAAAGGTCGAGGGTTATATCCTGCGGGCCGTCCTCCGGCAGCATCGCGGCGGCCTGTTCCAGCAGATTCAGCGCTACGCGGGCGTCGCCGCCGGTAAAATCGGCGATGGCGGCCAGCACCTCCGGCGCGCAGGCGATGCCGGTTTTGCCGAGGCCGCGTTCCCCGTCGGCCAGAGCGGCGGCAAGGAGGGATACGACTTCGCCATGGCCGAGCGGCAGCAGGCGAAAGACCCGCGCCCGCGAGAGCAGCGGCGAATTGACCTCGAAATACGGGTTCTCCGTCGTGGCGCCGATCAGCGTAACGGTCCCGTTCTCCACGAACGGCAGCAGCACGTCCTGCTGCGACTTTGAGAAACGGTGAATCTCGTCGACGAACAGGATGGTGCGCTGGCGCAGCAACCTAAGCCGCTTCTGGGCCCCGTCGATGATCCGGCGGATGTCGGCCACCCCCGCCGAAACGGCGTTGAGCTGCTCGAACTGGGCGTCGGTCTCACGGGCGATGATGTGGGCCAGGGTGGTCTTGCCAGTGCCCGGCGGCCCGAAGAGAATCATCGACGGCACGGTGTCCGCGTCGATCATGCGGCGGAGGAAGCGGCCGGGGGCGATGAGATCGGCCTGGCCGACAAATTCCGCCAGCGTCTGCGGGCGCATCCTCACCGCCAGCGGCGCCGGCGGCTGCGGCCCGGTCTCCTGTTCCTCGAAAAGGCTCATTATGAAAGTCCTTCCTTCTAAACTGCCTGGCACTCCTGCTTTAGCTTGGTCAAGACATCGATGGTGTAATCGATATCGGCGCGGTCGATGCCGAAATGGGTCACCATCCGCACGCGCCGGTCTCCGAAGGCGTTGGCCTTGACGCCGAAGTCCTTGAGCCTGGCGACGAAGGCGGGAGCGTCGGTTTTCAGGCCGTCCATGGAAAAAATGACGATATTGGTCTGCACTGTGCCCATATCGATGGTGTAGCCGCCGGCGGCAATTGCCTCGCCAAGCGCTCTGGCGTTGGCATGGTCCTCGGCCAGCCGCCCGACCATCGTTTTCAGCGCCACCACGCCGGCCGCGGCGATAATGCCGGCCTGCCGCATGCCGCCGCCCAGCATCTTGCGAAAACGGCGGGCCTTTTCGATGTATGAGCGGGGGCCGACCAGCAGCGAACCCACCGGCGCAGCCAGACCTTTGGAAAGACAAAACTGCACGGTATCGGCGTGGCGGGCGATCTCTTCCGCGGGTACGCCCTGAGCGACCGCGGCGTTGAAGATACGGGCCCCGTCCATATGTACGGGAATACGGAACTCGTCGGCCAGCTTGCGGATAGCGGCAAGTTCGGCAAGCGGATAGCAGGTACCGCCGGCCCGGTTATGGGTGTTTTCCAGGCAGATGAGACCGGTGTCAGGGGCGTGCACATCGACGCCGCGGATGGCGTCCCGGATGGCGGCGGCGGTCATTATGCCGCGATCGCCGATGACCGGCCGCACCTGAGCGCCGGACAGACAGGCCAGCCCGGCAACCTCGTAATAGTAAATATGCGACTCCATCTCGCAAATGATCTCGTCACTCTTCTTGGTGTGGGCCATCGCCGCCACCTGGTTGCCCATCGTCCCGCTGGTGAGGAAAAGGCCGGCTTCCTTGCCAAGCATCGCCGCCCCAAGCTCCTCAAGGGCGGTGACGGTGGGATCCTCGCGGTATACATCGTCGCCGACATCGGCCCGAAACATGGCCTGCCTCATCTCCTCGGTCGGCATCGTCACGGTATCGCTGCGCAAATCGACTACTCGCACGTGATCACTCCTACTTTCGTTATTCTTTTATTAATTCTGGTCAAAAGGCAAAAATCCTATGAGCGCGAAACAAAAAACGCCGCCCTAAGGGAAGGCAGGCGTTAGGCTTATCGACGGCCGTTATTTGAGCAGCAGCGGGACGAGCACAACGAGTGCCACCAGCACCCACATCAATATTCAGGGACTACAGAGTTTGCGCAGAAAATCTTTCACTACCTTCCCTCCATTTCTGTATTGTAGGAAATTCCCCCCTGCCCCGCGATATTCCTGCCGGATAAAACAAAAGCCCGCACGCCAGTGCCGGCTAAGCATAATAATCCCCACCGTGCCGTATCGCCCCTGTTTTGAACCTGCCTCGGCAGGTGGGTGCCCTCCTGACTGCTTTATGTGTCCCCAGGCGTTCAGGGGCATACACGCCACAATCAGAGTCCGGGCTCCCGCAGTAACTGTGTTGGCTCAAAACATCGGCATCCCACGCACACAGCAGGGGTTATTACACCGAAAGTTATTTGACTTTTCCGTTATTAACGGATTCCGTCTTTATATTAGCAAACTTGCCGGCGAAAAGCAAGGAGAAAGCGGCCGGGATATTTTGCCAGGAAGTCTTGTACGCCAAGGCCTGGGAGAATTATCCGAGCCGCTTTTTTCTTTATTTTTTGACCACGATATCCAGCTTGACGGCGAGATCCTTTAGCTGGCGGGGCGAAACCGCCGACGGCGCCTGGGACATGATGTCGGTGGCGCTTTGCGTCTTGGGGAAGGCGATGACGTCGCGGATCGAAGGCCGGCCCGCCATCAGCATCACCATCCGGTCGAGGCCGAAGGCGATGCCGCCGTGGGGAGGAGTGCCGTATTCGAACGCCTCCAGCAGGAAGCCGAACTGCTCGGTCGCTTCCTCGTCCGCAAGGCCGATAGCCTTGAAGACCTTTTCCTGCAGGTCGCGCTGGTAGATACGGATGCTGCCGCCGCCCAGCTCGGTGCCGTTGAGGACCATATCGTAGGCTTTGGCCCTGATGCGGCCGGGGTCGCTGTCCAGGTAGGCGACATCCTCGTCGCGGGGCGAGGTGAACGGATGGTGCATAGCCACCCAGCGCTTGTCTTCCGGGTCGTATTCGAACATCGGGAAATCGAGGACCCACGCGAAGGCCAGCTTGTTGGCGACGATGAGGCTCTGGCGGCGGCCCATCTCCAAGCGGAGCTGGCCAAGAACGGGGTTGAGGGTCGCGGGCGCGTCGGCCATGATGAGCAGCAGGTCGCCTTCCTCGGCGGCGGCGGCGGCCGTCACCTTGGCAATCGTCGCTTCGCTGAAGAATTTGGTGATCTGCGACTTTATGCCCTCGCCGGTATAGCACATCCAGGCCAGGCCTTTGCCGCCGTACTGGCCGACGTATTCCACCAGGCCGTCCAGCTCGCGGCGGGGGATGGCGGCGTAGCCTTTCACATTGATGGCTTTGACCTTGCCGCCGGCGGCGAGGACATTCTCGAATACTTTGAAGTCCGAGCCGCGCACAGCTTCGGTGAGGTCGATCATTTCCATGCCGAATCTCAGGTCAGGCTTGTCCGAGCCATACTTGTCCATCGCTTCGTCGTAGCCGAGCCGCGGGAATGGCGTCGGCACGTCGGCGCCGATGGCTTCCTTGAACAGGTAGGCGACCATGTTCTCCATCATCGTCAGCACTTCCTCGCGGTCGATGAAGGACATTTCGATATCGAGCTGAGTAAACTCCGGCTGCCGGTCGGCGCGGAGGTCCTCGTCGCGGAAGCAGCGGGCGATCTGGAAGTAGCGTTCGTAGCCGGCCACCATCAGCAGTTGCTTGAAAATCTGCGGCGACTGGGGCAGCGCGTAAAACTTGCCGGGGTTTACCCGGCTGGGCACCAGGTAGTCCCGCGCACCCTCGGGAGTGCTTTTCGTCAGCATCGGCGTCTCGACCTCGATGAAACCCTGGCGGTCGAGAAAGTCCCGCATCAGCTTGGCGACCCGGTGGCGGAGAATGAGGTTGTGCTGCATCTCGGGACGGCGAAGGTCGAGGTAGCGGTATTTGAGCTTGAGGACCTCGTCCACGTCGACATCGTCCTGGATATAGAAGGGCGGCGTCTTGGCCGCGTTGAGGATGCGCAGCTCTGCGCCGGTGACTTCGATTTCGCCGGTCGCCATGTTGGCGTTGACGGTGTCGGTGTCGCGCATTCGCACGGTGCCGCGAACCGCCAGCACGTATTCGGTGCGGACGGCCTCCGCCTTGTGGAAAGCGGCGGGGTCGATGTCGGGCGAGAATACCAGTTGTACCATTCCAGTGCGGTCCCTGAGGTCGACGAAAATCAGGCCGCCGTGATCGCGGCGGCGGGCCATCCAGCCGCACAGCACGACCTCCTGGCCGGCGTGTTGTTTTGTCAGTTCACCACAGCTATGGGTGCGTTTCAAACCAAGAAGCGAGTCCATATTAGTCCTCCATCCCCGCGCGTATCTTCTGTTCCACCTGCCCGGCGTCCACCAATTGTTGCTCGCCGGTCTGCATATTCTTTAGCGCGACTTTATTCTGAGCCGCTTCCTCCTCGCCGATGATGGCCACGAAGCGGGCCGGGTAGCGGTTGGCTTGTTTGAGCTGGGCCTTGAGCCCGCGGCCGAGATAGTCCAGCTCGCAGGCGAGGCCTGCCCGCCGTAGCTCGGTCGCCAGCTTGAAGGCCAGCACGCGCGTCTTGTCGTCGAACGCCGCCACGAATACCGCGATGCCCCTGTCTGCCGTCGGCAGCAGTTGCTGCTTTTCAAGCGCCAGGAGGACCCTTTCCAGACCGATGGCGTAACCGATGGCCGGCGTCGGGTTGCCGCCGATCTCCTCGATCAGCCCGTCGTAGCGGCCGCCGCCGCACACGGCGCTCTGGGCGCCGAGCGGCGGGTACTGTATTTCGAAGGCCGTCTTGGTGTAGTAGTCGAGGCCGCGCACCAGCCGCGGGTTGAGCTTATAGTCGACGCCGGCGGCGGTCAGCACGGCCTGCAGGCCGGCGAAGTGGTCCCGGCACTCGTCGCAGAGGCAGTCGCTCAGTTGGGGCGCATCCTTGGAAAGCTGCTGGCACCTTTCGTTCTTGCAGTCGAGGATGCGCATCGGGTTGCGGTCGAAACGGGACCGGCAATCCTCGCAGAATTCGCCGAGGCTCCCTCTAAGGGCGTCCTGGATCTTGGCGCGGTAAACCGGGCGGCACTTGGGACAGCCGACCGAGTTGATGAACAGGTTGAGGTCTTTGAGGCCCAGCCTGGTAAAGAACTCGACCGCCGCCATGATGATCTCGGCGTCGACAATCGGGCCGGCGGAGCCGACCGCCTCGATGCCGAACTGGTGGAACTGACGGAACCGGCCGGCCTGGGGCTTGTCGTAACGGAACATCGGGCCGATATAATACAGCTTGGCCGGCTGGTTTTCGCCGTACAGCTTGTGTTCGAGGTAAGCGCGGACAGTGCCGGCGGTGTTCTCCGGCCTCAGCGTGATGCTCCGGCCGCCTTTGTCGGTGAAGGTGTACATTTCCTTCTGGACGATGTCGGTCGTCTCGCCGATGCCCCGCAGGAAAAGCTCGGTGTGTTCGAACACCGGCGTGCGGATTTCCTGGTAGCCATAGTCGCGGCACACTTCCCTGGCCGTCTTTTCCACGTACTGCCAGTGGCTGCTGCTGTCCGGCAATATATCTTTCGTGCCCCGTGGAGCGGAAATCTCCATCTTATTCTTTCCTCCTTAGCGGCTGAACAACGCGGCGATGAGAGCCTCCCGCCGCCGTATGTAGTGGTTGATGTTGGCGATATAAGTGTCGACGTCTTTGGGGTTGTAGCTGCTGTCGAGGCGGTGGTCGGCGGCAACCGCCTTGGTGGCGGCCGCAGGACCCACACCGATGATTGTCTGCCGTTCCTCGATGATCTGGATGTTGTAGAGGCATTCCGCGCCGGGACGGGCGTAGCCGACATTCTCCAGATTGCCGGTCATGTGCTTCTGGCGGTAGAGGTAATACGGCACAAGTCCCAGGCTGCCGGCCCCGTCGGCGGCGATGGCAAGCATGGCGGCGGTCGTGCGCTCGTCCGGCAACGTCACGTCCTCCTGGCCGGCGGCCAGGCGCGACCCCCGTTTGATTGCCAGGGTGTGGACGGTGATATTGTCGGGCGCAAGCGCGGCGATACTCGCCATTGTTGCGGCCATATCCTGTTCGGTCTCCTCCGGCAGGCCGGCGATTATGTCCATGTTAATAACCGGGATAGCGGCAGAGCGTATTTTCCTAAACATTACTATTATATCGCGGACGGTGTGGTTTCGTCCAATAAGTTTTAAGGTTTTTTCCTGCATCGTCTGCGGGTTTACGCTTACCCGCGTCACTCCCGCCGCCGCCATCGCCGCAACCTTGCCGTCGGTGATGCAGTCGGGTCGGCCGGCTTCGACGGTAAACTCGCGCGTGGCGCCGCTGACAAAAGCCCCGCGCACCTTCGCAAGCAGCCGGGCAAAGTCGGCGTCGCCAAGGCTGGTCGGGGTCCCGCCGCCGATGTACACCGTCTCGGCCGTAAGCCCCCAGCGGGCGATAAGCTCGGCGGCGGCGGCGATGTCGGCCTCAAGGGCGCTCAAAAAAGCCGCCACCTTTGCATGGTCGGCGGGCAGCACGTTGGCGGGAAACGAGCAGTACAGACACCGCGAGGGGCAATACGGCACGCTGACGTAAACGCTCACCAGGCGGCGGCCTTCCGGTCCGGCGTGCAGGAAAGAACGCTGCCTGAGGCCGATATCGGCGAGGAGGCGCGCTTTGTCCCGGTCGACGGCGTAGTCGGCGGCGAGCCTTTCAGCCGCCGCCGCGGGCGTGAGCCCGTTGTCCAGTAAACGATGCACGATCTTTATCGGCCGCACGCCGCGCAGGATGCCCCACGGCCCCGGACTGCGTCCGGTGAGCCGTTGCAAAATTGCATGCAGGTTGAGGCGCACAAGCCGCTGAACGGATCCGGCCTCCCCGTCTGCCGCCCTCTTCCGCCTGCTGTGGCAACCCAACACTCCTGCTTCGCGCCAGAAAAAAACCTCGGTTATGACCGACCTGTCCGTTCCGTCTGTCACTGTGTTGCGGATAAAAACGTCGCCTGCAGGGAGCTGGGCGGCAATATCGCCGTCCGCTAAAACACCGGCGGCGGGGAGGGCGAACAGCGCGGCGGCGTCCGCCACCGCACCGGCCAGTCCCCCGTCGGCAGCCGGCAGGTAATACCCGTTAACCTTCACGTCGCTTCTGGCACTCCTGGCAATAGCCGTAGAATTTCAACTGGTGGTCGACAATGGCGAATTTGCTCCGTTTGGCGATGGCCGTCTCCAGCGTTTCCAGCAGGTCGTCGCCGAATTCCTTCACCTTGCCGCAGTTAAGACAGATGAGATGATGATGGTGGTGGGGGGTGCTGGTCTCGTTGATCTCGTAGCGTTGCCGGCCGTCGCCGAAATCCAGCCGCTGGACGATTTCAAGTTCGCCGAACAACTCGAGGGTGCGGTAGACGGTCGCCAGGCCGATCTCAGGCGCCCGCTGGCGGACGATGGTGTAAACATCCTCGGCCGAAAGGTGCCGGTCGGGGTGATCGAGGAAAGCCTGAAGGATAGTCTGACGCTGCGATGTCAGCTTGTACTGGCGGTCGCGGAACTTCTGCCGCAGATCGGCCATTGTGATGCTCATTTGCTCAACCCCTTCCCACTGTTCACTCGTAGTGCCACAGATGCCTGTAGAGCACTTTCAGCAGGGCCGCCGCCGGCACCGCCAGGATCATGCCCACGACCCCCATCAGCTGTCCGCCGATAAGCAGGCTGATGATGACCGTCACTGGGTGAAGATCGATCGATTTGCCCATGATCTTGGGCACGATGATATGATTTTCGAGCTGGTGGATCACCAGGAAAAAGATGACGACCTTTACCGCCAGCTCGGGCGCGGCAAGATAGGCCAGGAATACCGCAGGAGCGGCGCCGATGATCGGGCCGATTATCGGGATGGTTTCGGTGAGGGCGGTCAGCAGTCCGAAGACGAGCGGGTAGTCGACTCCCAGAAAGTACATGCCGGCGAAGGCAAGACAGCCCATTACGACGCTGACGACCGCCTGGCCGCGAATATAGCCGCTGACCGTCGCCCCCATCTCCTCGACGATGACGCGTCCCTTATCCCGCCAGTCGGGCGGCAGCGCTTCGAGTGTCGACAGTTTCAGTTCCCGCCAGTCTTTAAGAAAATAGTACGTCAGCACCGGAACGACCACGAGCTCCACGACCTGGGAGGCAAAGCCCACGGTGGCGCCGAGGGCCCTGCGGCCGATCGTGACGGCGTAGGAGGCGGCGCTCGACAATATCTGGTCAATCATCAGCCGGATGTTGGCCGGCAGGTTTATGGAACTGGCCTGTTCCTCAAGCCGCCCTGTCAAAGCCTGGATTTTCTGTATCAGTACCGGCAGGTTGACGATCAACCGGTTGAACTCGCTGACGAACGGGGAAAAGATAAAGCTCACAATCGCCGCCAGTACACCGATGGCAACGACGATCGACAATGCTACCGCCAGGCCGTGAGGCACCAGGGAGCGACGGCCGATCCGCAAACGGACGAGATGATTTACCAGCGGATTGATGATGAAGGCGAAGACGATGGCGAGGATAATCGGCAGGTAAATCGGCGTAACCTTGCTGAGCAGATAGAACGCCGCCAGAACAACGACTATTTTCATCCAGATAAAATACGGTTTGGGCACAAGAAATCACTCCAACCCGTTAATTCTGAGGCCGTTCAGAAATCCCCAGGTGCACGTTCCGATTTCGCCAGCCTTGCGAGCGCGATAGGTCTAGTGACGATTGTTGGTACGAATTGTGTGCGGGGCGCACCGGAGGAGCAACGCCGCAGATGGGGGTTTATCAACGGCCGACACCTATTGGATGAACGGGTTCATCTTCTTCTCCCAGCCGATGCTCGTCTCCGGTCCGTGTCCGGGGTAGACTTTTACGCTGTCGTCGAGGACGAGGAGCTTTTCTTTGACGTTGGTGATAAGCTGGCTGTACGAGCCGCCGGGGAAATCGGTGCGGCCGATCGACTCGGCGAACAGCGTGTCGCCGCTGAAGAGAACGCCGTCGGTCTTCAGGCAGATGCAGCCCGGCGTGTGGCCGGGGGTGTGGATGACGGTCAGTTCGAGGCCGGCGGCGACCTTGATGACGTCGCCCTCTTTTAGCAGCGTGTCGGCCGGGCCGCAGGAAACGCTGCCGCCGATCCAGGCCGACAGGTTGAGCTGCCCGCTTGTAAGCATGCCGGCGTCGGCCTCGTGGATAAGGATGGGGGCGCCTGTGGCCTCCTTGACGCGCATGTTGCCCAGCACATGGTCGGCATGCCCGTGGGTATTGATGATATACTTGACGGTAAGTTTCTCCCTGCCGACGACGGCGAGGATTTCAGCCACGCTGCCGCCGGGATCGATTACCGCCGCCTCTCTTGTCTCTTCGTCAGAGACGATGTAGCAGTTCGTGCCGAGGCTGCCGACTTCCAGTTTGACAATTTTCACGTTGTCCTTCCTCCTTAAAACAGGCGGCCGCTGTCGAGCAGCATGGTTACCGGCCCGTGATTTTCAAGTTTTACGATCATTTCGGCCTGGAATTGGCCGCTTGCGGTCTTTACTCCGGTGTCCCGGCAGAAGGCGATGAACTTTTCGTATAGTTGCTGGGCTACGGCCGGCGGAGCGGCGGCGTCGAACCCCGGCCGACGGCCTTTGCGGCAGTCGCCGTAAAGGGTAAACTGCGAAACGACCAGCAATTCGCCGGCCACCTCCCGGAGGGACAGATTCATTTTACCCTGATCATCGGGAAAAATGCGCAGATTGACAATTTTTTCCGCCAGGTAGCGGACGTCCGCTTCGCCGTCGCCGTCGCCGACGCCGAGAAATACGGTAAGGCCGCGGCCTACTGCCGCTACCTGGTTACCGCCGACCGTCACCGACGCGGCGTCGGTGCGCTGCACCACCGCCCTCACAGCGCCCCTCCCACCGTCGGAGCGGCGCGCTGGACACTGTATACATCCTTGACCTTGCGCATCTTGTTCATTATATTCTCCAACTGGCTGAGACTGGCGATCTCCAGGCTTAGATAGATGGTGGCAAGTTTGTTCTTTTGGGTTTTGGCTTTGACCGAGCTGACGTTGATCTTGGCTTCGGACGTCATCATCAGTATCTCTGACAGGACGCCGGCCCGGTCGACACAGGAGATTTCCACCGGTACGCGGTAGAGGTTATCGGGAGTGACGTCCCATTCGACCTCGATCATCCGTTCGAATTCCTCGCGGCTGCCGAGGATGTTGGGGCAGTCGGTGCGGTGCACCGATACGCCGCGGCCGCGGGTGATGTAGCCGACGATTTCGTCGCCAGGCACAGGATTGCAACAGCGGGCCAGCCGTACCAGCACCCCGGCCTCGCCTTTAACAAGGACGCCGTGGCTCGCTTTGCTTTTGGCTTTTTTCGGTTTCACCTCGGCCACGATGGTGGCGAGGTCGACGGGAGCGGCAGTCCGCTGGGCCTTGCGATAAGCCTCTACGAGCTTGGTCATTACCCCCGGCAGCGATTGCCCGCCATAGCCGAGGGCGGCCACCAAGTCTTCCGCGCTCCCCCAGTTAAGCTTCCGGGCCAGTTCCTCCAGCCGGTCGCCTTTCGTCAGATCGGACACTTCGAAGCCCAGCCGCTTGCTCTCCTTCTCAAGCATCTCGCGGCCTTTGGCGATGTTCTCCTCCCGCTTCTCCTTCTTGAACCACTGGCGGATCTTGTTTTTCGTGTCGGTGGAGGCTACGATATTGAGCCAGTCGCGGCTGGGGCCGCCGGCCTGTTTGCTGGTGATGATCTCGACGATGTCGCCGTTGGTGAGTTTTGTCTCCAGCGGCACCATCTTGTTGTTGACGCGGGCGCCGGTGCAGCGGTGACCGACTTCGGTGTGGACGCGGTAGGCGAAGTCGATGGGGTTGGAGCCTGCCGGCAGATCGATGACGTCGCCCCGGGGAGTGAACACGAAGACTTCGTCGGTGAGAACGTCGAGCCGGACCGTCTCCATGAATTCCCGCGGATCGCGGAGATCCTGCTGCCATTCGAGCAGTTGCCGCAGCCAGGACAGCTTCTGGTCGTAATCCTTGTCGGTGTTCTTGCCGCCTTCCTTGTAACGCCAGTGGGCGGCAATGCCGTATTCGGAGATGCGGTGCATTTCCCAGGTCCTGATCTGGATTTCCAGCGGCTGGCCGGCGGGGCCGATAACGGTGGTGTGCAGCGACTGGTAGAGGTTGGACTTCGGCATGGCGATAAAATCCTTGAACCGGTACGGCAACGGCTTCCACAGCGTGTGGACGATGCCGAGCGCGCCGTAACAGTCCTTAACATTGTCGACAACGACCCTGACCGCCGACAGGTCGTATATCTCGCCGAGGTCTTTATGGTCTTTCTGCATCTTTTTGAAGATGCTGTAGAAATTCTTCGGCCGTCCCTGGATCTCGGCCCTGATGCCCATCGCTTCCAAACGCTCGCGCAGCAGAACGACAGCCTCGCCGATCATTTCCTCGCGTTCGGCCCTTTTCTGCTTGACCTCGTCGACGAGTTTGTAATAATTGTCCGGTTCCAGGAAACGGAAAGCCAGATCCTCAAGCTCCCATTTGACACGGAAAATACCCAGCCGGTGCGCCAGGGGGGCGAATATCTCCAGAGTCTCGCGCGCCGTTTCCCGCTGCTTCTCGGCGGACATAAACTTTAGGGTCCGCATATTGTGCAGGCGGTCGGCGAGTTTTATCAGCACCACGCGGATGTCCTTGGCCATTGCCAGGAACATCTTGCGGTAGTTTTCCAGTTGCTGTTCTTCCTTGGATTTATATTCGATGCGGCTCAGCTTGGTGACTCCGTCGACCAGCATGGCCACTTCCTTGCCAAACTGCTTTTCCAGTTCTTCGGCGGTAACCGTGGTATCCTCCACAACGTCGTGCAGGAGGGCGGCGCCGATGGTGACGGCGTCGAGCTGAAGATCGGCGAGAATTTTGGCGACACCCAGGGGATGAGAGATATACTCTGCCCCGGATACCCGCTTCTGCCCCTCATGGGCAGCCTGAGCAAAGCGATACGCCTTTTCGACCGTTGTCGCCGCTTCTTCCGGCAGATATGTCTTTATTTGGCCTATAAGATCACCGATGCCGATTGCCGGTTCGCTGCTCAAGAGTACACCTCCTCCCGACAAATTGCTTGCTATAGATTATTCCCCGTCTGTCGCCATCTTCCACAGTTCTTTGAGCGGCGAGCGGATCAGGCGCGTGTTGAGGGCGGCGTACCCCTGCCGGGCGGCAATGCCCGCGCAAAACGCGGCCGAGTGCTCCAGGTCCTGCTTCCGGTCCGGCACGGGCGCCAGAATAATTTTGTTCGCACTACTATCGTCCCGGCTCGCCAGACCTATCTCAGCGAGAACGGTGATACTTGCCGCCAGACTTTCCGGGCTGACGGCCTTGCCGCTCCTCGCAGCGACGGCCCGGGCCAGCAGCCGCGGCGGCAGACAGACGCTGCCATCAGGTTTGGCGGCCTCCCGGAGGGTGAGATACACCCACCCGATCATTTTACGATCGGGAAACAATTCTTCAAGTACAGCGCCGGCTTCGCGCCCGTCGGCGGCTGCATAGGCAAAATGCAACGTCACAGGCCCGCTTTGGGCGGCAGCCAAACGGCAGTAGGCGCCGAGCAACGCTTTCGTCAGCGGCGGGCTGTAAAATACGATGTCAGCGATATCATCTCCGTCGCCACCGTAATAACCGGCCGCCACCAGCACCCGCACATCCCCGACTGCATACCGATCACGCAGCCGCCGCTCCCGTTTCGCCCCCATGGCCGGGTGCCAGCAGCCCACATTGCCGGATGTTTCCGGCAGCCTGCGAAGCCTGCGGGCAAGCAGCACCGCTTCGCGGCGGTCATTTACCACGATAATGGTCTTCCGGCTGCCCGGCAGCAGTCGCGCCAGGTAAGCGTCCTTGTCTTCCCCGCGGGCGTCTGTAAGCCGCACATGGTCGGGCACCGCCGGCCGCACGCGGACATCATGGGCTTTAAGCTGGATGGTCCGCTGACCCTGCCACTCGTTGAACTCGGGTACAAACGCCAAATCGATAGTCGCGTCGCCTTCCAAACGGGCGGCCAGTCCGCCCAGATTCCAGCCAATGACATCGCCGTTGACGCGCTCCCGCCTCACCCTCAGCTTCAGATGGCGCCCCTCCTGCCCTACCGGCCTCACCCCGGTAACCGCCAATTCCTCGCAAACGAACACCGGACTGGGGTTGCCCGCGCCGTGAGGCGCCAAAGCGGCCAATTGCTGGAGAAGCGCGGCGTCGATCTCGTCCAGGGCGACGCGGGTATCGATATTTAACACCGGCTGATAATCGTCGGCCGTCAGCGTCGCTGCGGCAATAGCGCTGAGCCTGTCTCTCAGCAGATCGATCTTCGCGGCCTCCACGGTAAGTCCGGCCGCATACTGATGTCCGCCGAACTGGATGAGTAGGTCGGCGCACTGTTCGAGGGCGCGGTAAATATCGAAGCCGGGGATGCTGCGGCACGAGCCTTTGCCCACCCCGTCACGGACGCTGATCATGACAACCGGGCGGTAATACCTGTCCAGCAGGCGCGAAGCTACTATACCGATGACGCCGGGGTGCCAGTCCTCGCCCGCCAGCACAAGCACCTCTCCGGTGCCGGGGCCGGTAACGGCCAGCATCTCCTCCGCCGCCGTCAGCAGCTCCTTCTCCACCGTCTGGCGGCGGCTGTTCTCGGTGTCCAGTTCGGCGGCCAATTCCGTCGCCCGTGCGCCGTCACCGGTGATCAGCAGTTCCACCCCGGCGGCGGCGTGGCTCAGGCGGCCGGCCGCGTTCAGCCGCGGCGCGATGCCAAATCCCACCCTGCCTGTATCAATCTTCTCGGCCGGCAGGCCGGCGGCCTTCATTAATGCCTGGAGACCGATATTTTCCGTAACCGCGAGACGGGCCAGCCCCAGCTTGACCAGCACCCGGTTTTCCCCTGTCAGCGGCACAATATCGGCGATCGTACCGACCGCCACAAGATCGAGATAATCATAAAGCTCGGCATCGTCGCCCATATGCCGCTGCCAGAGCGCCTGGCAAAGCTTAAAAGCCACTCCCACCCCGGCCAGATTCTTTTCGGGATAAGAGCACCCGTTCTGTTTGGGATTAATCACGGCATGGGCCGGCGGCAAAACCTCCGGCGGCTGGTGGTGGTCGGTAACGACAATATCCATCCTGCCGGCGAACGCCGCCACTTCGTCAGCCGCGCTGATTCCGCAGTCGACCGTGACGATAAGTCGCGTGCCCAACTGAAACAACGACTCCAGCGCCGCCGCGTTGAGCCCGTAGCCCTCGTTCTGGCGTTCGGGGATATAATAATCCACCGCGCCGCCCAGCCGCTCTAGTACGCGGTAAAGCAGCGCCGTGGCCGTCACCCCGTCGACATCGTAATCGCCGTAAATCGTTATCCGCTCGCCGGCTTTGAGCGCGGCATCGATCCGGCCGGCCGCCCGCTCCATGCCCTGCATCAGATACGGATCGGGCAGTTCCTCCCGGCCGCCGTGCAAAAAGCGCCGGGCTTCGGCCTCGTCGCCAATGCCGCGGTTCACGAGCACCTGGGCGACGACCGGCGACATGCCAAGGCACCGCGCCAAACGCGCGGCCAGCTCGGTGCATGCCGGCCCAACGCGCCATAATTTTTCTGGTCTTGCCATACAACCTCCAACCGCCCCCACCCGCAGATGAGGCGGCGAACCGCTATATACCGTTCTTGCTCACTTCTTGGGCCTGTTCTTTGACCATTTCCTTATCCAGCCGTTCCTGCAGCGTTTTCGCCTCAGCCTCGAGCTCGCCCTGGCGATGGAGAGCCTTCTTTAATTGCCACCTCGCCTTGATCTGCATCGGGACAGCCAGCGACATCACGGCCAGCGCCCCGAAAGTCGCCGCCCCGAGAATGACGATGACAAGCGAAGTCTGAAAACTCCAAGTGACGAAAGAAACGGTCACCGGCAGAGAATTCTGGATGGCAAACGCTGCTACAAGTAAAGCAAAAACAAGCGCCAGTACCAAAGATAGCATAATTCCACCACCCCAGGTAAATTTACTTAAGTATCTATTATTCTCGCCAGCTGTTGATAATACCTTTCAATAACGCAAAAAACAATAACGCGAGCCGCCCCGCGTTATCACCGCCGTCGAATGCGTCGTCCGTAAAGAAAATACACTGCCAGCCTTCAGAGGCAGCGGCCCACGCGCTCGCTCCACGCTGCATTAACCATCGCATGCTTCTCAAGCTCCTCCAGCACATACAGGCTGCCCCCGGCCCGCTCGGCCAACTGGGCGAGAAAATCGCGGTGCGGTTTGAGCCCGATGCAGGCAAACCCGTAGCCGGACAGCTTTATCGCCGCCGCCGCCTCCAAAGCGTCGGTCAGCGGGTCGCGGGAGTGTTCGGCCACCGTCGGGATGCCGTCGGTAATAAGGATTATCAGCGGGTTGCGCACACTAGCCTCGCGCAGGTAAGCCTGGCACGTGGTCAAAGCGCCTGCCAGGGGCGTCGAGCCGAAGGACGTTATCCCCCGCAGGCTGCCCTCCACCTGCTGCCAGTCGCGGGTCAGCGGCTGGACCAGCTTAGCCGAGTCCTCCTGGAAAGCAATAATCGCCAGACGGTCCGGCGTGGACAACAACAAATGCCTGGCCAAAAACTTGGCCGCCCTGAGCCGTTGCCCCGTCATACTGGCGCTGGCATCGACCACCAGGCATATCTCCGCCTTCTGTCGTCGTTTGCGCACAAATTCCCGCAGGTCGGCGGCGGTTATTTCCAGACCGCCGTGCGCCGCTTCAAGGGCCCGTCTGGCAGCGGCGTTGACCGTCTCGGCAACGGCCAGTTCCCCGCATGTCCCGCTGCCGTCGCGCGGCTTAAGCTGCCGCGGCCCGTTACCGCCCTGCCCTTCCTCCGCCAGCAGCTTGCTGCGCCCCGGGCGCCATACCGGAGGGCGAAAAAGCCTGAAGGCTCGCCGCAGATAAGCCTCGATCTCCGGCAGATGCCTGTCGAGGTAAGACTTTAATCCTTGTCCGTACTCGGTGATGCGGACCTTCCCGCCCTCTACGGCCACAATCCCCTGCCGCTCCAGCCGCCGCAGCGCCTGCTCGCCGCTCCCCCGCCGCGCCAGCGACTGCAGCAACTTTTGCTCCCCCGCGCCGCCGTCAGCCTCAGCAAGCACATCCTTCACATCCTGTACAGTATCGAATTCGTCGGCCAGATCGGTGACATCCTGGAGATACTGGTGCCGCTGCACCGTCTCCGTCGCCCCGGCCCCTTTCTCGCGCAGGAACGAGTCCGACTGATCGCAGTAAGGGGAAAGATCGCCGCCGCTGCCCCCACCCCGGCCGTGGACTAGCCGTTCATTGCGTCTCAGCTCGAGTCCGGCCGCGCGGATAGCTTCCTCCGCCGCCATAACGAGGTAAAACAAACCGGCAACGTGCTCGCCGGGCAGCATGGCGGTGACATGCACGTGGTTTTCGTGGGCCCGCCGCAGGGAAAGCTTCTGCCCGTAATTGAGACTGCCCGTAATCCTGCCGCCGCCTGTTCCGGTCTGGACATCGACAAAATCCGCGCTGACCGCTGCGCCGCCGCCTCTAAACCCAAAATGGTGGCTGGCATAAATATTGTTGTGGAAACCGTATATCTCAACAGCCTGCCGCAGTCTGGCCGCCACCTGACGATGATCGACCCGGCCGCATTGATGGAAGATATCCAAGTGAAATACTTCGCCTTCGTTCTGCCGGTTATAAAATTTTCTGCCAGCGTCGACGTTCGTCAGGATGGTCACCGTCTCCGGCTGTGCCGCCTCCAAAGTGTGCATCTTCCGGCTGACCACCGTGCTCTGGCCTATCCGCGCCCCCCTGTTCTCCCTGATCATGGCCTGCAAAAGAGCGACCGGCCTTTCCAGTTCGTTGAAAAAACTGGCGTTGTAATCGAGTTTCGTCTCATACATGGCGGTTGCCGTCCTCGCCGCTCACGTATTTTTCCGCCGGCAGTTCGGCCAGGGGCACGGCCGTGCGGGGCGGAGCGACGATATTTGTATTCGTGGGATCGGCTATCGCACTCGCCGACGCCTGCTCCCCGCCAGCCGCCCCTTGTCCGCCGCCGCTGCCCGCTGAAGACTCCCGCCGCGAACGTCCCGATTCCAGCCGCCGTTTCAGCCCGGCCCACCAATTGCTCCAGCGCGAAGGCGCACCGCCGGCTTCGGCCGTCTCGGTCTGCGTTTTGTCCGGCGATTTGCCGGTTTCAACGGCCTGTACCCTGGATATCCGGTTGCCGTCCACCGCCTGCAAGTGCTTGAGGATACCCGCCAGCGTGGCGTTATCGGTCCGGTGGCCTAAAACCATCGGCGCCACCAGCGCGACATCCTCCGCCAGCGCCTTTCGCCGCCCGGCTTGGATAGCCGCCAGTCGGGCTGCAGTCTCCAACCCTTCTATGGCTCTCAGGCTCTCGAGATTGAAGTCGACATAAATCGCCGCCAGTATTGTGCGCAGTTCATCGCCGACCGCCACGCTCCGGAAGTCGCCCAGCCGAAAACCAGCCTCGTCCATCGCCGGCAGAGCCATACCTTCCCGCTGGGCAAGCATTGCCGCCACCGCCCGATAATCGTTGGGCCTACCCATATTCACCACCATATCGAACCTGTCGGCCAGCTGTCTGCGCACCTGGGCCAGCGCCCCTGGCTCCTCGTCGGGATTGGAGGCCGCCCACACCGTCACCTCCACCGGCATCTCCACAACCGGCAGCCCCGTTTCCTCTACCTGCACCCGGCCGGGCTTTGTACCCATCACATCGAGAAGGACATCGGCCAGCTCTGGTCCGGTGTCGGCCAACCGGTTGATTTCGTCGATGAAAACAACCCCGCGATGAGCCTGGAGAATCGTACCGGGGAGAAGAGCGGCCGCCGGACTGCGACTGTCGACAAGCCGCCCCAGATCAATGCTGCCGAGAACGGTGCCGACCTTCGCCGACTGAGAGATCTCCAAAAACGGGCAGGGCACTACCTCCCGGCCGATCCGGTCGATTGCCGCCGCGTCGAGTCCTTTGTGCTCCGGGCAATGAGGCCACGCCGGGTGGCAATTATAGATGCAGCCCTGTACGCGGACGATCGGCGGCAACTGCATTGCCGCCGCCCGCAGGATGGTGGTCTTTCCCGTACCGCGCAAGCCTTCCGCGTGAAGGTGAAAGGGATGGCGGCTCGTCAGCGCCGCGACCGACAGCTCTACGGCCCTGAATAAATCACTGTTGCCGTTATGACGGATCAACCGGTTGTACATCTTTTTCTCGCCCTCCCGCCTGTTTGTATTATTGTAACCCGCAGACCCCGCCCCTACCCGAACCAGGACATGAAAATCGGCGCCCCGCCATGCGAGCCGCCAGTCGTTACCGCCGGCAAAACGCCAGCCTTGGATATGAGCACAGGCCGAAACCGCCCCTCTCAGCCCATGATATATACTAGCACAAGGACAATCATCAGCAGCCCGCAGCCGAAACGGACGGCAGCCACAGCCGCCAGTCGCAGCAGGACGCGCGCCACCGTATCCCAACGGGGGGCCAGCGTTTTGCCGGCGAAAAACTCCCACACCACCAGGCCGAGAACCGGGCCCAGCAGGGCGTCGGCGGCAAGAATGCCGCCGATATTGCCAACCGAACTGTTGACGCAGAAAACTCGCGACAGCGAATAGCGGCGGGTGAGATAAAGCCGCAGCATCCGCCCCCCGACTTCGGCGGCGAAAGCCAGTGCCACAAGCGCCGCCACTACCCATGGAGGAGCGGCGGCGCCGGCCGCGCCCAGATAGAGGACAGCGGCGCCCATGATGACAAGAGTGCCCGGCAGACGAGGCATCAGCGTAAGTCCGAGGCCGACCAGCATTATGAGAATTACAGTGACTTTCAGCAATAACAAGTCCAGAGCCCCTCTTTTGGGCAGTTTCTACCTAGATTATTGCTGATTGCCGCCGTTTTTATGTACTGCATACGCCGTATAGCAGATAAACATAGTCGTCGCTGCGGCGGTCCAGGCCATAATCCCCAGAGCCGTATCATAGGGCAAAAAGGTCGCCAGGTAAACGGCGCCGCCCGCGGCTGTCACCGCCTTCCATGAAGCCATGCCGGTGCAGCAGGCCACATGCCGCCCGTTTACGACCATCGCCGGCACCATCGTCGTAGCGAATGTGCAAAACAGCACGCCGGCAAAAATCGCCCCCCCGGTCGGGCCGAAAACACCTGCGGCGGCGGCCGTCAGGGCCATCGGACCGGTTGCGCCGGCCGCAAGCACTATATAGGCCAGGGCTACCGTCAACACACCCTCGACAAGTTTGGCGGCCACGGTAAGCCACACAGCCCGGCCGCCCCGTCTCGCCAGGCAGGCGGCCGTTTCCGCCGCCAGGGCGGGCCGCATCCCGCCGGCGTTGTAGCCGAACAGCGCCATTACCAGCGGCCAGTCTATTTCCGCCGGCGGCGGCTGCGGCAATGCTCCGCCTCCGCCGGATGAGGCAAGCAGGATGACGATCGCCGGGACCAGCAGCAAAGAGCAATAATTGGCTATTATCAGCAGCTCGGCCAGGTAACCGGCCGCCATCAGGGTAAATAAGGCCAAGCATAGCGGCGCTGCCGCCGCCTGCGGCAGCCCGGTTAGGTCGCGCACCAACAGCGCGGCGAAATAACCGCCCGTCAGGGCGCTGGCCGGGATTGAAATCCCCAAGGTGATGACCGCGAACAGCTTTTTCACGCGCATCCCGAACAGTCGGCGGACGACGACTGCCAATTCGGCTCCGGTGCGTACGCCGATCCAGGCGGCAAGCCCTGTCAGTCCGGCGCCGAAGACGCTATAGGCCAGGATAATCGTGACGAATATCCCCGCGCCCGCTCTGGAGGTTTCGTCCGGAACCACGCCGGCGTTGTCGCCGGCGATATGGACGATTGCCAGCGACAGCGCCGGCAGGAGTATCCACATAGGCTCACCACCTTTTTGCTCCTACTATGATATTGCCTGATTCGCCGCTTGGTGCACCCGTATTACGGTAAAAACCGCCGCCCCTGGGAGCACAAAAAAACCCGGGATATTATCCCGGGTTTTGGGGCGGTATTTTATTTCGAACCCTTCAGTTTGGCTTCCACGCGGTGACGCTCGGACATCTCCTTCAGGGTTACCCAAATGGGGCTGGCATTGCATATCGAGGAATAGGCGCCAGCCACGAACCCGACCGTCAGGGCCAAGGCGAAGTTTTTCGTCGTCTCGCCGCCGAAGAAATAGAGGGCCAGCGAGCAAAACAGCACGGTCACGACGGTGTAGATCGAGCGGGTCATCGTCTGCCAGATGCTGCGGTTGACCATATCCTGAAAACTCTCCGTCTTACGGTGGGTCTTGAGGTTCTCGCGGATGCGGTCGAAGATGACAATGGTATCGTTGATGGAATAGCCGACGACTGTCAGGATGGCGGCCACGAAGGCGGCGTCGACTTCAAGCCTGAAGATCGAGAAAATGCCCAGCACGATGATGACATCGTGAATGATGGCCAGTACGGCCGAGACGCCGAATTTGAACTCGAACCGGAAGGTTATATAAGCGATCATCAGCAGCCAGGACACAATCAGGGCGATTATCGCCTGCTTGGTCAGCTCGGAGCCGATAATGGCGCCGACCTTCTCAACGCGGAGGACATCGAAGGCCCCCGCCTTCTGTTTCAGAGCCGCAAGCACCGTCGTACGCTCGCTTTCATCAAGCACATGGGTGCGGATAAACACGTTGGTCGCCGTTTCGGTCTGGGCGCCGGCCGCGAGCTGAATAGTACTGCCCTCCAAGCCGTAGTCCTTGAGAACGTCGCGTACCTGGGCGACGGAAACCGGCTGGGCGAATTTGAGATCGAGGAGCGTGCCGCCGGTGAAGTCGATGCCGAGGTTGAACCCCTGGATTGCGATGGAAATGAGGCAGGGAATTAAGATCAGCGCCGACAGCGCGAACCACCAGTAGCGTTTGCCGATAAAGTCGAATTTAAGTGACATCTGCCCCACCCCCTAAGCCCCGAATATTTTGCCGCTTTTGAACACGTTGGCGTTCATCAACGACTTGAGGAGATACTTGGTAACCGTAATGGCCGTGAACATACTCAGCAGGATGCCCAGGCCGAGAGTGATGGCGAAGCCCTTGATCGGACCTGAGCCGAGGAAGAAGAGGACAATCGCGGCGAACAAGGTCGTAACGTTGGAGTCGAAGATAGTGGTGAACGCACGGTTGAAGCCGGCGTCCATGGCGGCCCGCAGCGTTTTGCCGCCGCGGTACTCCTCCTTGAACCGCTCGAAGATCAGCACATTGGCGTCAACCGCCATGCCCATCGACAGGATGATGCCGGCAATGCCGGGGAGGGTCAGGGTGGCGTTGAGCATCTTGAGGGCCACCAGCAGCATCATGACGTACAGCATCAGAGTGATGTTGGCCACCACGCCCGCCAGGCGGTAGAAGGCGATCATGAAGACCACGATGGCGGCGATGCTTATTGTGAAAGCGATCTTGCTCTTGTCTTTCGAATCCTGGCCGAGAGTCGGGCCGACCGTCCGCGTCTCGATGATATTCATCTTGACGGGCAGCGCGCCGGAGCGCAGGAGAATGGCCAGATTCTGCGCCTCTTCGATGGTGCGCTGGCCGGTGATAACCGCCTTGCCGCTCGGGATGGCTTCCTGGACCACGGGGTTGGTAAGCACTTGGCCGTCAAGCGTGATGGCGATATGTTTGCCGACGTTCTTGGCCGTCAGGTCGCCGAATTTCTTGCCGCCTTCGTCGGTGAATTCGATACCGACGTCGTGGCGGTTGCTCTGAGTGATCTGGGCTTTGGCGTCTTTCAGGTCCTTGCCGGTGAGAACGGTCTTGCCGTCCTCGGTCTTGAACTCCAACAGCGCCGTCTTGCCGATCAGGGCGATGGCGCCCTCGGGATCCTTGACCCCAGGCAACTCGATGATGATGCGGCGGTCGCCCTGCCGCTGGATAATTGGCTCGGTGAGTCCCAGCTCGTTGACGCGGCGCTCCATGACCTTTACAACCCGCTGCATGGCGTCTTCGTTCACCTGGGCGTCCGGCGTCTCGACCGCTTCCATTACCACATGCGTTCCGCCCTGCAGATCGAGTCCCTGTTTCACCGACATAACCAGAGGCGAGATGTAAACGCCGAAAACAAGTAAAATGGCCAAAACAACCACCGAGAAAGTGGTCAGATTACCCCATCTCAAGGATTTTTCCCCCTATCTTGTTCTATTGCACAAACTTAATTATATCTTCATGGCCTGTCCGCTGTCAATTAACGCAACAAGGCGTCTAAAGCAGCTGGTTGTCGTTGATGACCAGGCCAAACTTGCAGTTTAAAAATTCGGCCGCCCGCCGGCACATGATCATACGGTTCAGGAAAATCTCGAAATACTCCATAACCGGGCAGATGGCCGTGTCGATGGTCAGCTCGAGGGTGATGGTGCCGCCCTCGCGGTCGATATTCAGGCGGCTGTCCTCGGCCGCGTAGTTCACTCTGTCATGGATTTCGAACTTGGCGAAATCGGTATGAGTCACCCGCGAACGGTGAACATCCGACTTGTCGGCGATGATGAGCGCCGAAGCTATGTGGTTGATGGCGTTGCCCCGCTCCTCCTCGTGGTTGCCGATCGCCGAAACGACCAGGGCGATCTCCTCAGGAGCCATGCCGAAACGGCTCAAGATGGCGTACGCCATCACCGCTCCCGTGCCGCCGTGGTTGTAACGGTTGACGAGGTTGGCGATATCGTGCAGATAGCCGGCCACACCGGCAAGCTCGCGGTCCCGCTCTCCGTAGCCAAGCTGCGCCAGCACGCGTCGGGCCCGCTCGGAAACAAGCGCGGCGTGCCGCCTGCCGTGTTCGGTGAAACCCAGCCGGCATAAGTACTCCGTGCTGCAGGATAAATAGACCCCGACCTCATGATCATCCTTCAGATCTGCCACAGTCAGTGCTGCCATTGTCAGTTCTCCCCGCGATGTACTCCAGTACCCGTTCGGTTACTTCTTCCCGCGACAGCGGATCGGTCTGGATGAAAAGGCTGGCGTGTTCCCGGGCGTCCCGCAGCCTTTCGCGCTGCGCCTCAAGCCGCTCTTCACCCCAGGGAACGGAACGCCGCCGGCGGATGACCGGCAATGACGCGTCCAGCATCACTACCACATCGGGGCTCTTCTTACGCCACAGCGCCTTTATCCCCGAATGTTCCTGGGCGACGTTGTGGGCATCGAGGCCCAACTCCCGCAGACGGTTGACCAGGGTCGTCTTGCCGCTGGCGCACGGCCCTACCACAACAATCCGCATCGCCTTCACCCGCTCAGTATGGAAACGAGACACTGAACCGCTGAATCCGGTGGGTCGAATCCCGGTCCGAAATGCCCATGACCACTACGGTCATGTCATCGCCAGGCCGGTAATCATCCAGCGTCAGAGCGTATTCCAATATATTCTCGGCGATAAATTCCACGTCGTCGGGGCCATTGTCTTCAAGAAGCTTCAGCAGGCGGCCATGGTCGATGGCATTGCCGCGCTTGCGGCCGGCCGCCTGAATGCCGTCAGTATAGGATACCAGAATTGTGCCCACATCGAGGGGGACTTGATTCATCAGCGGCTTCATATATTTGTGCACGCCAATGGGCGGGACCTCCTCATCGTAGACGGAAACGCCGAATTCGGTCTTCACCAGCACCGGGCAGTTGGCGTTGCGGGAAAATAGCAGCGTCTGGGCGTCGTAATCGGCGCTGAGAATGGTCAGGGTTGAGGATACCCGCCCGTCTTTCATGGCATAGAGGTAATCGTGGACCGTCCTGGCCACCGCGCCATCCCTCACACCTTCGGCGATCAGCGACGCCGCCCGGTTGATCACGAGGCTGCTGGTCTGCTTGGCCGCCTTGCCGCTGCCCTGACCGTCAGCGAAAATGGCAGAAATACCACCCCGTGGTCGTTCTGCCACCTCGAAACTGTCGCCGCATTCGGCGACCGCGTATTTGTTGGCTTTGGCAATGCCGATCCTGATCTCCACTTTGCCACCCCCATAAAAGACGGACATCACTGCGAAGCTATCCGCCCGACAGGGGCCGAAAGCCGGTTTCCGTCAAGAGATACTCCATTCGCACGTCATGCTCTTCGGCAGGAACCTCCGGCACTATCTGGGCCGACCAGGCGAGCCCCATACGGCAGGCGGACGCGGCCTTCGGCAGAAAACGGTCGTAATAGCCCGCTCCCATACCCACACGGCGTCCGGCGGCATCGAAAACCACGCCAGGGACGACGACAAGTTCGATGTCAACCGGGTCAATCCGCCGGGTTTTGGCCGGGTCGGGCATCTTGAGCCCAAGGCGGCCGGTCACGAGGCCGTCCCAGCCGTCGAGGACCGCGGCCTCCATGACGCCGTAAACCTCGCCCATCAGCGGCACGGCCACTATTTTCCCTTCCCGCCAGGCGTCCTCGATAAGTGCGGCCGTCTGAGGCTCGTCCGCCATCGGGAGATAAAACATCACAACCTTGGCGGCCCGGTATTTCGGCCACGCACAAAAATAGGCAGCGATAGCCTCGCTCCCCATTTTGATCTCCTCGGCAGAAAGGCTGCGCCGTATGGCGAGCATTTCCCGGCGCAGCCTCTGCTTGGCTTCCTTTCCGGAGGACATGACTAATCAGCCTTGCTTTTTACCGAAGCTATCGCCGCGCGGTTGAAGTCAAGCTCTACTTTTTCCGCTACTTTGATAGTTACGGTGTCGTCGCTGAACGCAGTGATGGTGCCGTGCAGACCACCGATGGTGACGATGCGGTCGCCTTTTTTCAGACTGCCGAGCATATCGGCGCGTTTTTGCTGATCTCTCTTCTGCGGCCTGTAGAACAGGAAGTAGAAGATAACGATCATGATTACAAACGGCGCCCATTGCATAATTTCCGGTGAAAGAAACTCCATACCAAATCACCTCCCGTTTTGTCCTCCCGATATATTCTGCGCCTTTCCCGTAATTCCTCTAAGGGGTTGGGTATTTAGCCCAAAACTCTTCACGGAAGGAAAGGAATCGGTCGTCGATTATCGCCCTGCGCATATCGCGCATGAACTTGATGAGAAAGTACAGATTATGGGTGGTCGTAAGCCGCAGGCCGAAGATTTCCTCGGCCTTGAGAAGATGACGGATATAGGCCCGCGAGAAGTTGCTGCAGGTATAGCAGCCGCAGTCCGGGTCGATCGGGCGGAAATCGCGGGCATACTCGGCATTTTTCAGCACCAGGCGGCCGCGGCTGGTCATAACCGTGCCGTTGCGGGCCACGCGGGTGGGGAAAACGCAGTCGAACATGTCTACACCGCGCATGACGCCCTCCACCAGGCAATCCGGCGTGCCCACGCCCATCAGGTAGCGGGGCTTGTCTACCGGCAGCAGGGGGACCGTCTCCTCCAGCATCTCGTACATCAGCGGTTTGGGTTCGCCGACGCTCAGGCCGCCGATTCCGTAGCCGGGGAATTTCATGCTGACAAGGTCGCGGGCGCTCATCGCCCTCAGATCCTTGTGCATCCCTCCCTGGACGATGCCGAACAGGGCCTGGTCCTTACGGGTATGGGTCTTGAGGCAGCGTTCCGCCCAGCGGGTTGTCCGCTCGGTGGAAGCTTTGGCGTAAGCGTGGTCGGCCGGGTAAGGCACACACTCGTCAAAGGCCATGATGATGTCCGCCCCCAGGGCCATTTGTACCTCGGTCGCCTTCTCCGGCGACAGAAATTGCTTCGAGCCGTCGATGTGAGACCGGAAGGCCACCCCTTCCTCGCCGATCTTGCGCAGCGGGCCGAGGCTGAAAACCTGGAAACCGCCGCTGTCGGTGAGGATACCGCGATCCCACTGCATAAAGGAATGGAGGCCGCCGGCCTCGGCGACCAGATCGTGCCCCGGCCGCAAAAACAAATGGTAGGTGTTGCTGAGAATGATGCCGGCCCCCATAGCCGCCAGTTCGTGGGGCGACATAGCCTTTACGGTGGCCTGGGTTCCCACCGGCATGAAGATCGGCGTATCGAAGACGCCGTGGGGGGTGTAGAGGCGACCGGCCCGCGCGCCGGTAGCCGGGCATTTTTTTATGAGTTCGAACGTAACAGCCATCGGAGAACCTCTCTCTATAATCTTTTCAAATAATCAGCATCGCATCGCCGAAGCTGAAAAACCGATACCGCTCCGCCACCGCTTCGCGGTAGGCGGCCAGGGCGTTTTCGCGGCCGGCGAAGGCGCTGACAAGCATCAACAGCGTCGACTTCGGCAGGTGAAAGTTGGTGAGAAGGGCGTCGACCATTTGGAAATGGTGGCCGGGGTAGATGAAGATGTCCGTCCACCCGCTGCCGGCCTCGATCCGCCCATCCCTGGCGACCGTTTCCAGCGTACGGACCGCGGTCGTGCCGACGGCGATTATCCGGCCGCCGCGTTCTTTGGCGCGGTTAACGGTGTCGGCCGCCGCCGGCGGGATGGAGTAGTATTCGCGGTGCATTTTATGGTCGAGGATGTTTTCCGCGCTTACCGGCCGGAAAGTGCCCAGGCCGACATGGAGGGTAAGGAAGGCAAGATTGATAGAGTTATCTGCCAGAGATGACAGTAATTTGTCAGTGAAATGCAAGCCCGCTGTAGGGGCGGCGGCTGAGCCGCGAGCTCGCGAATATACTGTCTGGTAGCGCTCCTTGTCTAGCAATTGTTCGTGTATATACGGCGGTAGCGGCGTCTCCCCCAGCCTGTCGAGCACTTCCTCGAAGATGCCGTTAAAACTAAAGCGGACGACACGTCCGCCAAAGTCGGTAACAGCAAGTATTTCCCCGCTCAGGTCGTCGCCGAAGTTTACCGTCGTCCCCGGCCGCAGTTTGCGGCCAGGCTTGACGAGGGTTTCCCACCGGTCGTCCGCCAGCCGGTTGAGGAGAAAAACCTCCACTTTGCCGCCGGTATCGGCCTTGGCGCCGACGAGGCGGGCGGGGATCACCCGCGTGTCGTTGAATACGAGCGTATCGCCGGGAACGAGATATGAGGGCAGGTCGTAGAAACGGCGGTGCGATACGGCGCCGTTACCTCTGCCAAGCACCAAAAGCCGCGACTGATCGCGGACTGCTGCGGGATGCTGGGCGATCAGTTCTTCCGGCAGATGATAGTCGAATTCGGATAGCTGCATAGGGGACTCCTCAGTAGAGTTTGCTTATCTCTACGCCTGTGTAGTAGTGTTTCAATATCTCTCGGAAATATGCGGTGTCGCCGGCCGGCGCCTTTTCGGCCATGGCTTTCGCGCCCCACTGGGAAAGACCGAGACCATGGCCCCAGCCGAAGCCGGTGAAGACGATGGTTTCGTTGGCCCGGCCGCTCAGGCTCCGGATGTTGGGTTTGTCAGCCTTGCTGGGCAGGGGTTTAACGTTGATCGGTACAGTCTTCGTATCGCGGTCGCCGTAACTGTCGGTTATCTCGAACTTTACCGCCTTTTCGGCCGGAAGGATCACTTTGATGTCAAAGAGGGTGCTGTTGAGGCCGAGGATGGTGCGCAGCTTGGCGCCGCTGATTACAGTGCTGCCGGCGCTGCCGCCAAGCCGGAGGTCTTTTATCCGGCCGGAAACGCCCCGATCAAAGCTAGTGACCGGCGGTTTGGTCAGCGGGGAAAGCTCGATGGTCTGCAGGCTGCCGATCTTTATGCCGGCGCCTTCCAGGGCAGCTTCCACTTCTTTCTGGGTCATCTGCTTCTCCCAGCTGTAGTGGGGAGAGCTTTGGTCGAAATCGGCGACGCCACGGAGGGAGGGGTGGTGACTTCCCCAGACGTTTTCGCTGTTTTCGGTGAAGCCGCCGCCGCTGCCGTGAAAGTAGGCCGGGACGGGTTTGCCTTTGTAGGTTACGATCAAGCCGCGGGTATCATCGACCGCCTTAGTGGCGCGGGCGTCCTCGGCGGTCTTGCCGCCGTAAACCTGGCAGTCGGTGGTGGCGCAGACGTCATACCCGTCGTCGCGGTGTTTGCCGTAGCTGTAGAGGGCGTAGGTACGGGCGGCGACCGCCTGGGCTTTCACCGCTTCCGCCGGCCAGGCGGGGGATATTTCGCGGGCGATGATGCCGTAGACGTATTCTTCGAGCGGCAGGGTATTCACGACGGTCATACCGTTTTTGCCGACGGTGCGGCGGATGCTGACCGTTCCCCTGTACTGGCGCCTGTTGACTTCAATAGCGGCGGAGGCTTTCGCCGGCAAAACGGTGACCAGTTCGCGGGCCGCGACCGGCTGACCGTTGATGGCCATGCCTGAAGCCGCATAGGTGACCATGATTTTCTCCTTGGCCTGGTAAGTGCCGATAGTTTCCTTGCTGTCGGCGTCGGCCAGGGAAAATCCTTCGGTCGCGGAAAGAACGATGCTGGTCTGGTTGGACCATAGGCCGACCTTGATGAGCGGCGGGGAGGTTTGAGCGGCCTCGGTCAGGGCGGCGGGCAGCAGGGCAAGCAGCAGCAGGCTCAGGATGAGGATAGCTTTGCGCATATATTCTCCTTTAGCCTAACGGCGGGTAAAAAGATTGAAGGCTACGGTCAGGATGACGCTTATGACGATACAGGTGACGACCGGGAAATAGAAGCTGAAGTTTTCCTTTTCGACGTGGATGTCGCCCGGCAGCCTCCCCAGCCAGGGTATCTTGGCGCCGAAGTGAAGCACCGCCCCGACGATGAGGAGGACGGCGCCGAATATCATCAGGGTTTTGCCGAGGGAGTCGAAGCCTGTGGGCATTGCAGGCGATCCTCCTTCCGCGGTTTATAGTAGCGGTCCCGTTCGCTGAAGATGCAGCCGCAGTAGGGCTGACGGTATAGCTCGAGCTCCTTGCTTATCCTGACCCCTTCCGTCCAGCCGGGCCGGAAGTCTATGTAGCAGAACGGCACGTTTTCCGACGCGGCGGCGCTTTCGCCGACTTCTTTGATGATCTCGTGGCGCTGATATGGGCTTACGAGCAGGGTGGTTGTGAAACAGTCGAAGCCGTGGTCCCCGGCATAGCGGGCGGCTTTCTCAAGCCGCAGTCCGTAGCAGGCGCGGCAGCGGTCGTCGCCGGCGGCCAGCGCCCGGACAAGGTAGTCCTCAAGGGTGTACGCGGCATCGACGACCAGGTCGAGGCCGACCTTGGCGGCGAATTCCCTGCTGGTTTCGAGGCGACGCGTAAATTCCTTGTAGGGATGAATGTTGGGGTTAAAGAAGTAGCCCACGATTTCGTGGCCCGCCTCACGCAGGTGTTGGACGGGAAAGGCGGCGCAGGGGCCGCAGCAGAGATGGAGCAGGATCTTCATTTATTTCACCAGAGCTTTTCTTGTTTTTCGCCGTTGTCGCTCTTGTAGGGGATGCCGACATGGTCATAGGCGGCGGGGGTGACGACGCGGCCGCGGGGAGTGCGGCTCAGCAGGCCGAGCTGCATGAGGAAGGGTTCGTAAACGTCCTCGATGGTGGCTGTTTCTTCGCTGATGGCGGCGGCGAGCGTTTCCACGCCGACCGGTCCGCCGCCGAACATGGCGATGATGGTTGTCAGCAGGCGCCGGTCGGTTTTGTCAAGGCCGCGGCGGTCGACTTCCAGCATGGCCAGGGCCTGGTCGGCGACTTGCTGGGTGATGACGCCGTCAGCGGCGACCTGGGCATAGTCGCGCACTCTTTTGAGGAGACGGTTGGCCACCCGGGGGGTGCCGCGGGAACGGCGGGCAATTTCCTCGGAGCCGCGGGCGTCGACGGCAATGTTCAGTATTTCCGAGGCCCGTTTTATAATACATTCGAGGTGCTGCTGTTCGTAGTATTCCAGACGGCAGACGACGCCGAACCGGTCGCGGAGCGGCGCGCTGAGCGCCCCGGCCCGGGTGGTGGCGCCGACAAGCGTGAAGCGCGGCAAATCGAGGCGGATGGAGCGGGCGCTGGGCCCTTTGCCGATGATGATGTCGAGTGCGTAGTCTTCCATGGCGGTGTAGAGGATTTCCTCGACGCCGCGGGGCAGACGGTGGATTTCGTCAATGAAGAGGACGTCCTTGTCGGCGAGGTTGGTGAGCAGGGCGGCGAGGTCGCCGGGGCGCTCGATGGCCGGCCCGGAAGTGACCCGGAAGCCAACGCCGAGTTCGTTGGCGATGATGCCGGCGAGGGTGGTCTTCCCCAGGCCCGGCGGTCCGTAAAGCAGGACGTGGTCGAGAGCTTCGCCGCGGGCGGCGGCGGCCTGGATGAAAACGGTGAGGTTCTGCTTTACCTGGTCCTGGCCGATGTATTCGCTGAGCCGCCGCGGCCGCAGGCTGTACTGCCAGGTGTCGACGTCCTGGACGCCGCCGGCGACGATTCTGTCTTCTTCCATGGGGGGCTACCTCCTGGCGAACTCTTTGAGGGCGAGTTTTATCATTTCTTCGGCGCTCTGCCCGTCGGCCTTGATCTTCTGGAGGACGGAACCGACTTCGCCCTGGCTGTAGCCCAGGGATATCAGCGCCTGAACAGCTTCCTGGCGGGCGTCCTGCGGTATTTCGGCGGACAGGCCGGTTTTGACGGCGGCGGGGGTGAAATCGTCCGGCAAGCCGAGTTTGTCTTTCAGTTCGAGGATGAGGCGCTCGGCAGTCTTTTTGCCGATGCCGGGGATGCGGGTCAGCATGGCGGCGTTTTTCTGGCTGATGGCGGCGCGGAATTCGGCCGGGCTGATTGCGGACAGCACGCCGAGAGCGACCTTGGGGCCGACGCCGGCGACCGTGATGAGGTGTTGGAAAAGTTCGTACTCGCCGCTGGTGGCAAACCCGAACAGCAGCATGGCGTCTTCGCGGACATTGAGATGGGTGAACAGGGTAACGGCCGCGCCGGCGGCAAGCTGCTGCCTGGTGGAGGCGGGGATGAAAACGCGGTAGCCGACTCCCTGGACGTCGAGGAAGCAGTGTTCGTTATACAGGTGGGTGACGGTGCCTTTCAGATAACCGATCATCGCTTGTTGTCCCTCATTTTGCTCAATGTGCTGGTGTGGGCGGTGCAGATGGCCACCGCCAGGGCGTCGGCCACGTCGTCGGGATGCGGTTTGGCCGGCAGACAGAGGAGTTTCTGAGTCATGTAGATGACCTGTTCCTTAGTGGCTTTGCCGTAACCGACGACAGCCTGCTTGACCTGCAGGGGGGTGCATTCGGTAACGGCGACGTCGTTGAGGGCGGCCGCGAGGAGTATGACGCCGCGGGCCTGACCGACGGTCATGGCGGTGGTGACGTTCTTGTTGAAGAAGAGCTGTTCGACGCCAACGATATCCGGCCGGTGCTCTTTGATGAGCGCGTCGATGGCGCGGAAGACGGCGGCGAGGCGGGCGGCGGTGTCGAGGGTGGAGCTTGTTTGCGCGGCTCCGTAAGCGACGGCCTGAATGCGGCTGCCTTCCTGCCGGACCACGCCCCAGCCGCAGATAGCGGTTCCTGGGTCGATGCCGAGTACGAGCATTTCTCGCCCTCCTTTGTCAAACGGTAATTCGACGGCCGGAAACCTTATTCCTCCATATTAGCGGGCTGCGATGGCGACGAAAAACCCACCCTCCGGTTGTCGGCAGGGTGGGCCATGCGTTTTGCTACCGGTATTCCCGCGGCTGCTCTTCGCCGTCCAGCACGCGAAGGGCGCCTTCGGCCAGCGCCTGTAGCTCATTTTCGCCCGGCACGACGGTGACGGGGGCGATGAAGGCCACGTATTCCTTGAGCTTGGCGGTCAGGTATTCGGAGTAGGCGATGCCGCCGGTGAGGATGATGTAATCTACCCTGCCGCAGACCGGCACGGCGGCGGCGGCGATGTAGCGGGCTATCTGGTAAATCATGGCGTTGTAGACGGTTTCGGCCTCTTTGTCGCCGGCCTTGATGCGCTTTTCGACCTCCCTAGCGTCGTTGGTGCCCAGACAGGCGACAAGTCCGCCTTTTCCGGCGAGCATTTTCGCCACGTCGCCTTTGCCGAGGCTGCGGTCGAGCACGAGCTCGGCGAACTGCCCCGCCTGGACGGTGCCGGCCCGCTCCGGGGTGAACGGTCCTTCGCCGTCGAGGGCGTTATTGACCTCTACCACCCGCCCCTGCCGATGGCAGCCGACCGAGATGCCGCCGCCGAGATGGGCGACGATGAGATTGAGTTCTTCGTACTTACGGTTGATGCCGTGGGCAAACCGTTTGGCGGTGGCCTTCTGGTTAAGGGCGTGGAAGATGCTCTTCTTGGTTATCTCTGGCCGGCCGGTTATCCGGGCGACGTCGTCGAGTTCGTCGACGACGACCGGGTCGACGATATAGGCGGGGATGGACGCTTCGGCGGCCAGCAGGTCGGCCAGTATGGCGCCGAGGTTGGAGGCGTGCGCTCCGTAGCGCGCGTTTTTCAGGTCGTCCAGCATCACCGTGTTGACGGTATACGTGCCGCTCAGCATCGGCTTGAGCAGGCCGCCGCGGCCGACGACGGCTGCGATGTCTCTCATGTTCAGCCCGTTGTGTTTGAGGATTTCGCGTATTTTTGCCAGACGGTAAGGGATTTGGGCCATGATGTCGGCAAACCCGGCCAGTTCCTCGGCGCTGTGGCTGAGGTTTTCGGTAAATATCTCGTGGCTGCCGGCAAAAACGGCTATCTTTGTCGAGGTCGACCCGGGGTTGATCGCCAAGATTCTCTCAGCCATGACTGTCCCACTCTCCTCAATGTGTCTTCTGCCGTACGCGGTACGGCGAATAAGGGCTAGAGTATTTCGACGCGGTCGCCGTTATTCAGCATGGCGGCGTTGGCTTCGTCGGTGTCGAGGTGCATTTCGAGCAGCCAGCCTACCAAGACTCTGACCAGCACGTTCTCGAAGACGAGCGGTCGGTGTTCGCTGTGGCACCTGACCCTAACAAAGTCGCGATCTTTGACGCCGAAGGCGGCGGCGTCCTCCGGGTCCATATGGATGTGCCGCCAGGCGGCGATGACGCCTTGCGGCAGTGTAACCGACCCGCAAGGACCGACCATGGTGATCGGCGGGGAGCCGTCAAGATCGCCGGAGTCGCGCACGGGCACGAATATCCCCAGCTTGAGGGCGTCGCTGCGCGATATCTCCACCTGGGAGGTCTTCCGTTCCGGCCCGAGGATACGGACTTTCTTGATCGTCCCGGTCGGCGATACCAGGTCGACGGTCTCCGCGGCCGCATAGTAACCGATCTGATATAGGTCTTTATAAGGTGTCAATTTGTGCCCGGCACCGAAAAGCACGTCCATATGTTCTTGACAAACATGGACGTGCCGGGCCGAGATCCCCACAGGGACGAGCTTTCCCGGCATCTACAAACACTCCTTGATATTTCGTTTCCGTCTGCCGAACGACGTTCTCATTTACAGAACACAATATAAATTCTATAATATTTGTCTTTTTTCCTGCTATTGTGGTGATGTATTTTGAATACAAATCCCGGTGGCTGACGCGAGGACGAGGCCACGGATAACGAAAAAGAGCGCGAGCACCCGGCTCACGCTCAGTTTGTTGATATTATTGAGCCTGCATCCCTTCAAGGGTACGCAGCAGCTCTTCCCTGGATTTGACGACCATGCCCCGCTTCAGTTCTTCGATGTCTTCGATGGTTAGTTGCTGGACGGGGATTCTGGTGATTTCTTTGACGATGGCCCGGGGGCCCGGCCGGCCTGAGTAGACGGCCACATACCCGTCCTTGACGCCGATAAACGTGTTGTTGGCGTGTTCGCGGCAATAGCTGTCGATTTTAAGGGATAGGACGGCTTCCTGGGTGTCGAATTTGTCCATCGTCCAGCCGGTGTATACCTTCTGTACCTGAGCGGCGGTGAGGCCGACGAGGTTGTCGGCCGGCTTGGAATGGAACGTTTCCTCGTCGCCGCATTTGAGGTAGGTGATTTTTTGGGTGAAATCGGTGGTGGCGGTGATTTTGATTTTCGTATCCTGCTTAGCGACCTCCGTGTCCCGCGCCGGGCTTTCTTTTCCCGGCCAGGGCAGAAGGCCGCTGCCGTAGGCTGCCGCAAACGCCGCCCCCGCGGCGAGCAATCCCGCCGCCAGCAGAATACGCCTTAAAACCTTTGGGGGAAAGGGCAACATGCAAAACCCTCCCTGGTATGTGATGCCTTCATTATTGCCAGAAGAGGGAAAAATTATACATATTTTGACGAAAGCAGTGTCGGCAGCCCTGGGTTGTCGAGAAGGCCCCAGATGCAAGACGCACCGGAGGATGACACCGGAAGCGTACACGTGCGTACGCTGAGGATGGCAGCCGAGGAGCAACGCCGCAGATGGGGCCTTATCGGCAACCCTGGCAAAGGAAAAAGCAGGCCGGCGGCCTGCTTAATCGTCCATCATATCATCAGGTATGTCGAAGTTGGCGTAGACTTCCTGGACGTCGTCGTGTTCTTCGAGGGCGTCCAGGAGTTTGAGCATCTTGACGGCGTCGTCGCCGGCCAGTTCGACGGTGGTCTGGGGGACCATGGTGATCTGGGCGGAGGCGGTTACGACTTTGGCGGTTTCCAGGGCGACGCGGACTTGCTCCCAGTCGTCCGGGGCGGTGGTTATTTCGTACTGGTCATCTTCGCTTTTGATGTCTTCGGCGCCGGCTTCAAGGGCGATGAGCATGAGGTCTTCCTCGTTTACGCCGGCTTTGTCGACAAGGAAGAGCCCTTTCTTGTCGAACATCCACGATACGCAGCCCGCTTCGCCGAGGTTGCCGCCGTATTTGGAGAACAGATGGCGGATGTCGGCCGCAGTGCGGTTGCGGTTGTCGGTCATGATTTCCAGCAGGACGGCTACGCCGCCGGGACCGTAGCCCTCGTAGGCGATTTCTTCGTAGTTGCCACCATCAAGCGCGCCGACGCCCTTCTGGATAGCCCGCTGGATGTTGTCTTTGGGCACGTTGTTTTCCTTGGCTTTCTGCAAAGCGAGCTTAAGCCGCATGTTTCCGGCCGGGTCGGCGCCTCCCGCCCGGGCGGCCACGGTGATCTCGCGGCTGATCTTGGTGGTTATCTTGCCGCGGATGGCATCCATTTTGCCTTTGCGGTGCTTTATGTTAGCCCATTTGGAGTGTCCTGACATACCGTTCCCCTCTCCTGTTGTTAAGTCAGGCTATATTTTAGCATAAGAGGACCGTTTTGAGAAGAGCGGTTGGTTATTCTTGTTGCCGCCGCGGCTATTTTTTTCGGCGGTGCAGGTCAATTTCCGGCCGGGCCGCGGTGTTATCTGGTGCGGTGGCAACCGGGGCCTGGCCGGCGTAGAGCTCCACAAGTTTAGCGGTCAGGCGCTGGTCGGCCATGGTGCCCGGCCCGCCGACACAGCCGCCCTGGCAGGCCATGCCTTCGAGGAAGTTGGCGTCGAGGGCGCCTTGCTGCATTTTCGTGAGGACGGCGAGGCAGTCGGCCAGTCCGTCGGCCCGTTGCGGCTTGAGCGCAGCGCCGGGAGCCAGGTGGGCGACGGTGTCAAGAACGGCCTGGGTGACGCCGCCGGCCCTGGCAAAGCCGATGCCGTCCCGCGAGGCGGCGGTGAGGTGGTCCCCGGCCTCAGTTTCGGCGACGTTGATGCCGGCGCCGACGAACATGGCGGCAAGTTCTTCGAAGGTGAGGACGAAATCGACGAGGTCGGGGTAGCGACGGGCCTCGGCTTTTTTGGCGACGCACGGACCGACGAATACTATCGCCGCCGACGGGTCTTCTTCTTTTACCGCTTTGGCGGCCGCGATCATCGGCGAGACGGTGGTGGAGACCCGGTCACCGGCGTCCGGGAGGTGTTTTTCGACCATAGCGACGAAAGCCGGGCAACAGGAGGTGGTCAGGAAGGGTTGTTCGGCAGGGACGGCGCGGGTAAATTCGCCGGCTTCGGCGAGCGCTACGGCGTCGGCGCCCAGAGCCACTTCCTTGACGCTGTGAAAACCAAGCCGGCCGATGGCGCCGATGATTTGTTCGGGTTTGACCTTCGGGCCGAACTGGCCGATGAAAGCCGGGGCTAGGAGGGCGTATACGCGTTGTCCGTCTTTGATCCGCTGGATGAGTTGAACGATCTCGGAGCGTTCGCTGATTGCTCCGAAGGGGCACGCGACTTTGCAGGCGCCGCACTGCACGCATTTTTCGTAGTCGATTACCGCCCGGCGGTCGCTGCCGGCGACGATGGCTTTGAGGTCGCAGGCCCGCTCGCAGGGGCGGCTGATTTCGATGATAGCGCCGTAGGAGCAGGAGCGCTTGCACATGCCGCATTCGATGCAGATGGTTTTATCGATGTAGGCGCGGTTTTGTACGACCATGATGGCTTTTTTCGGGCAGCTGGCGATGCAGTTATGGGCCAGACAGTTGCGGCAGGCGTCTGTGACGAGGAATTTATCTATGGGACAGCGGTCGCAGGCTTCGGGCAGCAGGTTGACCGCCGGCAGGTCGGCCCGTTCGCCGCCCAGCGCCTTGCCGGCCGCTTCGGCCAGCGGGGTGCCGATGGGCTGGCTGAGGGCCATGTTGATACGGTCTTTGAGCACGGCTCGTTCTTTATGGACGCAGCAGCGGTAGCGGGGGCCGTCCTCGGAGACGACGGTGCTAAGGATGCCGGCGATATTTTCTTCAAGAGTTCCTTCAAGTGCCAGGCGGCTTACTTCGGCCAGCACTTTCCGGCGGATTTTCGTTACTTCACTGACGTGCATTTCTTCCTCCTGATTTTACGGCAAGTTGTCTTCGATCACGGCCAGGGTGCGTTCGGGGGTCATTTCCGACAGAACGACGCCGTTTATTCTGGCATTGGGGCCTTTGCGGCAGGTTTTGAGGCAGGTGACGCCACGAAGGTCGATTTTGCCTCTTTTGTCGGGCGGCAGGGACTCGATGGCGTCGATAATGTCCTGGGAGCCCATGAGGTGACACGAGGTTCCCAGGCAGATTTCTACGAGCAGCGTGGACACGCGACAGTTCCTCCTTGTTAGACCCATTCCACCGTGACGCGTTTGCCGAGGTCTTCCAGGGCGTTGCGCAGGTTGGCAATTACCTGGGCTTTGATGTTTATCTGGGCAGGGAAATTGGGGTTCTGGTGGGCCGGGTTGACGGCGGTGCCGGCCAGTATGTCGATCCGGTCAGCCTCATAGAGCAGGCGGGCCAGCAGGGTGGCGCCGTCGCGGCGGGCGGAGGCGCGCAGTTTGCGGATGTCGTGGAGACGGCCGATGGCGGCGGTGAGGGTGAGCACCCCTTCGGTGACGAGGTCGAGGTTGTCGATGGTGGCGATGGGGGGGATTTCCGGGTCCTGGTAGTTGAGGTCGACGTTTACGGGCAGGCCGAGTACGCGGCTGACGATGTTTGCGGTGGTGCCGCCGGCGACGACTTTCTTCCCCTCGCCGCCCATCAGCCGCTTCACTATCTGCTCGTCCATGTCGCGATTGGCCGGCGGCCCGGTGAACAGGGTGAGGTTGCGGGGACGGCGGAGCTTGATGACGACGACGGTGGAGTCGTCGCCCGGCTGTCCGAGGTAGTAGCCGTTGCAGCAGCCGAGGATATGTTCGGCGATTTTCTCGGCGTCGTCGGCCGGCGAACAATGCGCCGCGAGTTCCGCGGAGATTCCCGGCCAGTCCCAGCCAAGTTTGAGGAGGCCGCCGATGCCGGCATGGATGACGCCGTCGCTGACGGCGACGATGATGTCGCCTTCGCCGAGGAGCAGACGGCCTTCGCGGATGGCTTTGCCGCCAATGTTCCTGGCTTCGGTGGGAAAAGGCACGACCTGCCCGCCCCTGAAGAGAAAGGTGGTCGGGCTGTCGAATTCGACGACGGTTGCCATGCTGTCGGGCAGGAGTTTGATGATTTGGAGGGTCGAGTAGGCGATTTTCCGTTCGCGGCAGACCGGCAGGGTCTGGGTTATGGTGGGGACGACTTCGGTGATGGGGACGTTCCGTTTCAGCAGCGATGAGGTTATTTTGGTGGTGAGGGTGGCGAGGATGTTGGCCTTGACGCCGCTGCCCAGCCCGTCGGAGATGACGACGGTTGTGGCCGCTTCGGTGCGGGCGATTTCGACTTTGTCGCCGCACAGTTCCTCGCCGGCTTTGGAGAGCTGGGCGACGGCGATTTCCGGATATAGCCGGTTCATCAGTTCTTGCCCTTCGCTTTCAGCAGGCTGACTAGTTCGAGCAGGGCAGCCTTCGTCTCGGCTGTCGTTTCGCCCAGGAGCCCGGCGATTTCCTGGGCCACATGCATTTGCTTATTGATTATTTCCGTGGCTTTCTCGACGGTCTGGAGCTTCATCTGCTCCAGTTCGCGGGCGTTTTTTTCCTGGACGGTGATGTCGGTAAGGACGATTATGGCCAGGTCGTGCTCCGGCACGGGGATGATCGTCTGGTTGACGACGGTGCCGCCGGCGATGGTAACCCGCCGGTCGGTCATTTTCTCCCCTTTGCCGATCGCAGCGCTTATCTCGCGGCTGTCCAAGACTTCGCTGAGCTTGCCGCCCTTGATGATTGCCTGCTGGCGGTTGAGCATTTTTTCCGCCGCCGGGTTGAATTCCTGGACGATCATTTTGCTGTCAACGACGATGATGGCGTTGAGGGAGTGCTGGACGATGAAGTTGGCCAGCGATTCGGCTTTCGACCGCATGTAGGGGACGCAGGTGTCGATTTCTGTTAGACCCTGGCAGACGGCTACGGCTTTTTCGCGGCAGGAGTTGAAACCGCATGCGCCGCAGTTTTTTTCGTCCTCTTTGCTGTATTTGCCGGTCTGCCTGAGCACTTCCCGGATGCGGCTCTCGGGCGGGATGAATTCCTGGACCGGCGCCTGGGTATGGCAGCGGGAAAAATCAAGACCGGCGGGGCTTTTGTGGTGCCGGGCGGCGCCGGCGACGGCGAATTCGGCCACTTTCAGCTTTTTGGCGGGCACGGAATCGGCGCAGCCGCTGGCCGGGCCGTTGATGCAGCCGCCGGAGCAGGCTAGGGCTTCGATGAAGCGCGGGGCGATTTCGCCTTTGCGCAGGGCGGCGAGAACTTCCAGGCAGTTGTCGAGGCCGTCGACGGCGATGATGTCGGTGGCGGTGGATTCGCTGCGGACGAAGGATTTGAGGATGCCGCCGGCGATGGGGTAGTAACGCACCGGCCCCGGCGCGGAGATTGCGGCTGCCGGGGGGGAGTTGTCGCCGGTAGCCGTTTCGGCCAACCATTCGCGCAGTTGGCGGAAGGTTATGGCGGCGTCTACGAGGCTAGCTGAGTCACGGCTTTCGGCCAGTTTGGCGATGCAGGGGCCGGCGAAAACGACAAATGTGTCAGCGCCGAGGCGGTGTTTGAGCATTTTGGCGTGGACGAGCATCGGCGACGCGACCGGCGCCAAATTGCCGATGAGATCGGGATAGTATTTGGTCACGACGTTGACGACGACCGGGCAGCAGGCGGAGATGACCGGTTTTTCAGCGGCCGTGAGCAGGCGGCTATAAAACCGCGATACTTCTTCGGCGCCGACCGCCGTCTCCTCGACGAGGCTGATGCCGAGGCCGCCGAGCTTTGCAGCCAACTGCGGCAGGGTGTATTCGGGGAAGGCGGCGACAAACGACGGCGCGAGGCTCATGGCGACGAATCGGCCGGCGGCGACGGCTTCTTTGACGGCCGACACCTGGCTGGTAACCTGTTTGGCGCCCTGGGGGCATTCGACGACGCAGCGGCCGCAAAGCACGCATTTCTCGTCGATTAGGCGGGCCTGCCCGTTGACGATGCCTACAGCTTTGAGGGGACACGACCGCATGCAGCGGTGGCAGTCGCGGCAGTTGGCCTTTTGGGTTGTGATCGTTTTCATCTAATCCCCTCTTTAAGCACTTTTTCCTGAAAGATGGCGAAGACTTTCTCCTGGGAAACGTGGGTGATGATTTCATCGTCAATTTTTATGACGACGCCTTCGGTACAGCGTCCCTGGCAAAAATTACCTTCAAGGTCTATTTCGGCGGAGAGCCGGTATTTTTCCAGGAGCGCACTGAACGCGCCCAGGACACCGTGCGCTCCCTTCAGGTGGCAGGCGCTGCCGATGCATATTGCGATTTTCGTCATGGCGTCTCCAATTGTGAAATATTTCACTTTATTTTTCTACTCCTTATTCTACTCCAAAAGGACGCCGGTGACAATTGTTTTTTCCGGAAAACAAATAGAGCCGGAAGGGGTTTCCGGCTCTATCATAGCAGTGTGTCTAGATTCGGAACCTGGTGACAAGCGCTTGCAGTTCGCCGGCCATGGTGGCGAGGGAGTTTGCAGCGCCGGCGATTTCCTCCATGGAGGCGGTGACTTCTTCGGTGGCTGCGGCGGTCGTCTCGGCGTTGGCGCTAGACTGGCGGGCGATGACGGCGACTTGTTCGGTGCCCTGGACCATTGCCCGCATGCCTTCGGCCTGTTCTTTGGCGGCGGCGCTGATTGCTTCGATCATGTCGACGCTGCCGGTGACTTTGCCGAGGATGTTCTGGAGGGCAGCGCCGGCAGTCTGCACGACCCCTACCCCTTCGTTGACTTTGGCGTTGCCGCTGTTCATGGCGCCGATGGCCTGATCGGTCTGGGCCTGGATTTCGCGCACGATCAGGGCGATTTGCTGGGCTGCTTCCTGAGATTGTTCCGCAAGTTTACGAACTTCTTCGGCGACCACGGCGAAGCCGCGACCTTGTTCGCCGGCCCGCGCCGCTTCGATGGCGGCGTTGAGGGCGAGAAGGTTTGTCTGGCCGGCGATTTCGCTGATGACGTCGAGAATCTGGCCGATTTGCTGGCTCTTTTCTCCCAGCCCGCTTACTACTTCGCCGGTGGCGGTTGTTACTTCCTTGATTTCGTTCATCTTGTCGACGGCGCTCTGAGCCGCAACGCCGCCAGTTTTGGCCGCGCCGGCCATTTCACCCGACAGTTCGGAGGCTGTGCGGGCTTTTTCCGCCACCGCCTGAGAGGCTTCGGTGAGTTGATCAACTGTCTGCAGGGTTTTTTCGATTTCTTCAGTTTGGCTGTGGGCTCCTTGGGCGAAGTCGGTTATCGTGGCTGCTATCTGGTTGGTAGCGCGTTCGGCTTGCACCGAGGTGGCGGAGAGTTCCTGGGCGGAAGCGGCCACCTGGTCGGCGGTGCTCATGACGCCGCGGATCAGGTTTTGGAGGTTGTCGACCATGGAGTTGAAGGCTTGGGCAAGCTGGCCGAGTTCGTCGCGGGCGGTGACGTTGACTTTTACGGTGAGATCGCCGTTGGCGAGCCGGTCGGTCGCGGCGACCATTTCCCTTATCGGCCTGGTCAGGAAGCCGGCGGCGAAGAGGCCGGCAAGCGCGGCCAGGAGTATGCCGCCGATGGTGAAGGCGATGCCGGTGTTGCGGATTTTGACCACGCCGGCCATGGCCTCATCCAAAGGCTGCTGGGCAACGACACCCCATTTGGCCATCGGCACGAAGCTGTAGCCGGCAAGTTTCTTTGCGCCTTCATATTCGTATTCGGCAACGCCGGCTTGCCCGGCGATTGAGGCTTTGACGGGCGCTAGGGCGCTGAGGTCGACCATTTCTTTGACGAGTTTTTGGTCGGGATGGGCGACAACGCCGCCTTTCTTGTCGACGACGAAGGCATAACCACTGGTGCCGATTTTGGTTTGCATGATATGGTTGCTGAGGTAGTTGAGGTCGACGACGCCCAGCAGGATTCCTATGGGAGTCCGTCCGTTGGCGGTGATGGGGACGGCAAGAATGACGGAGGCCTGTCCCGTGCCTTTGGCGATAAGCACGTCGGATACTACGGAAGCAGCGCCGCCCTGCATGACTTCTTTGAAGTAAGCCCGGTCGGCTATATTTCCGAGTTTGCCTTCGGTGCGCACCGTCTGCACGCCTGTGGGCAGGGCGACGATAAGCCCCGGCATGTCGTGGTACTGGTTGGCGATACTGCGCATTGCCGGCAGTTGTCGCGCGATGTCCATCGACTTGATTTCCGGGCTGTTGGCGGCGATGGTGAGCACCTTAATTTTGGCTTCGAGCATTGCGTCGATGTCTCTTGCGAGCGCGTTCGCTATCATCTGGTTGTTGCTGTAGACGCCGTTGACGAGGGCCTGGTTGCTGAAGTAGGAGGAAACCATGGCGGAAAGCACCAGCGGGATGGCAGCGATCAGGACAAAGAGCAGCATCAGTTTCTTCTTCATGTCCAACCCACCAAGAGTCTGTTTTCCCATACCTGCCATAAGATCACTCCTTCTCTTTATATCGCGATTTTTTGCCTATGCCTGGACATCGCTCCGTCCCAGGCATACACTTATTAACATAAGATAATTCTTGGATTTTCATTATAATCCTGCATTTTTTTCCTTTTTTTTAAATAAATTGTCAAATGCCCGCCGTCTGGCGGGCATTTGATTCAAGAGCCTCCGTTGGGTTCTACGGGGAGCGGGAAAGGAAATTGGACGTAGGTGCTGGGTACTTCGCCGACGACAACGTATTCGGCGATCGGCACCTGGGTATTGACGCTGACGGTGGAGCTGACCAGCGGCACGACGATACGGACGTGGGTGGTGGCGAACAGGTAGATCATATGCCTGGTCTGGTTTATGCCGGCCTGTTCGAATTTGTCGACGACTTTCACCTGAACGGTGCCGATGGGGATGATGGTCACGACTATGGGCGGGCCCCAACTGGCGAGCAGTTGGCTGCCCAACACCTGGCCGACGGGAATGTACACCTTTTCTTCTGTTATCAGCTTGAGGGCCGCCTGGACTTTGATGGTGGTATCGGCGGCCAGGCGGTTGAATTCGAGGGTGTTGGGCTGGATGAAGACAACTCGGCCGCGACTGTCAAGCTTGATGTTGACGAGGGTCTGCGGGTCGATCTGCTGGCTGACTTTTTCGTTAACGACGTTGTTGATGGTATGGGTGGCGACCTGGATGGCCCTGGCTTCGGCGATTGCCATGAGGGTCGGTTTGAGGTGGCTTTCAACGGTCCAGAATATGGAGACGGCGAGGACGAGCAGCAGGATTACAGCCGTCGCCACGCTCGGCAGCCGTCGTCGTTTCCGCACGGAGAACCGCATCGTTCTCCCCTCCCGGAATAATGTCGCTTACTATATATATGCCCTTACCGGCCATTGGTGCCTGAGACGCCGAAAAATGTGGCAGTTTTTCTTGTCCGGCGGCGGAGATACTATTATCGACAAACAACGGAGGAGGTGGCTTCTGTGACCGGCAAGAACGGGATTCTGGAGCCGAATGCCAAGCGGGGACTTGATAAGCTCAAGCTGGAAGTGGCCAACGAAACGCTTGGCCGCGATATGGACACGGAGATTTCCGCCGATAATTACGAGGCGGCTCTGGACAGGAAGAAGTGGGAAGCTGCCGAGGAGCTCGGTCTGAAAGACAAGATCGAGGACGCGGGCTGGGAGAATATGACGACCGGGGAGGTCGGCAAGATCGGCGGCAAGGTTGGCGGCCGGATTGGCGGCCAGATGGTGAAGGAGCTTGTCGCTATGGCCGAATCCCAGATGGCGCCTGTAGCCGACGAGGCAATGGACAAGGACGCGATTTCCGCGAGCGCGGAAGGCGCCTGACCGAAGAGGCTAAAATAGGCTGCGAGTTCGCAGCCCAAACAAAAAAAGCCGGATGTGGCTTTTTTTGTTTGGGGCTATTGGCCGAAGGCTTTGACGGTTACCCCGTCCTGGTCGAGCTTTTCCCTGATTTTCTTGATCATGGCGACTGCGCCGGGGGTATCGCCGTGAACGCAGATGGTCTGGGCGTTTATGGGCACTTCCGCGCCGTCGATAGCCGTGACCGAGCCGTTTTTGACCATGGACAGCACGCGCTGGGCGACGAGGTCGACATCGTGGATGACCGCCCCCTCCTGTTTCCGGGATACAAGGTTGCCCTGGGCGGTGTAGGCCCGGTCGGCGAAGGCTTCTTCGACGTATCTGACGCCGGCGTTCTTGGCGCCGGTGACCATGGACGAGTTGGCGAGGCAAAGCATGTAAAGGCCGGGGTCGACCGCTTTGATGGCTTCGGCGATGGCCGTGGCTACGGTTACGTCTTTTTCGGCGACATTGTACAGGGCGCCGTGAACTTTGACGTGCTGCATTTTGACGCCCTCGGCCAGGCAAAAAGCCCAGAGCGCGCCGATCTGGTAGGTGACGTCGGCTTTAATCTCTTCGAGGGAGGCGGCCATCACCCGGCGCCCGAAGCCGACGAGGTCGGGAAACGAGGGGTGGGCCCCCACGGCAACGCCGTATTTCTTGGCCAGTTTAACGGTTTTCATCATGTTGACCGGGTCGGAGGCGTGGAAACCGCAGGCGACGTTGATGGAGGTGACGTGCGGCATGGCATCCTGGTCGAAGCCCAGGGTGTAGACGCCGTAACTTTCTCCCATGTCGCAGTTGAGGTCGATTCTTTTCATCGAGTCATTCCTCCCGTATTTCTATAGAATAGTTTTGCCCGTTGACGGTCATGGTAAAGCGGCGGGCGGGAGACCGATCACGGCCGAGGGCCGACGCGCGCCAGGCGGAGGCCGACTCGTATAAGGCCCGCTCGCTCCTGAGGGCGTCGACGGCTTCCGCATCGGAGCATTGGCGGAGGCGGATGGTGTCGCCGGGTTTGGCTTGCGCGAGCAGGGCGAGGTCGGGGCCGATGACGGTGCCGATCTTGGTATAGCCGCCGGTGGTCTGGCGGTCGGCCATCATGATGATGGGCATGCCGTGCCCGGGCACCTGGATCGCTCCCTGGGGCAGGGCGTCGGATACGATGTCCGCTTTGTCGCCGTGCGCGATCTTGGGGCCTTCGAGACGGTATCCCATCCGATCGGCTTCGTCGGTGACGGTGTAGGAGGAGGTGAACATGGTCGCCAGGCCAGCGGCGGTGAAGTGATCGTCCTGGGGGCCGGGAAGCACTCGCAGGGTGAGTTCGCTGCCCGCGTCGGCAGGTCTGTGAGCGTCCGGCAGAAGCAGCGGACGGTTGTCGGCCAAGTCGCCCCTGCCGATGGCGAGCGTGTCGCCGGCTTTGAGTTTTCGGCCCTCCAAGCCGCCGACCGCCGCCCTGGTATAGGTCGATCTGCTGCCCAGCACGGCCGGAACGTCGATGCCGCCGCGGACGGCTAGGTAGGCCCGGCAGCCGCGGGCAGCGTAGCCGCAGGCGAGGGTGCTGCCGGCGGCCACGGGGAAGGCCGACCAGGTGGCGACAGCGTTGCCGTCAAGGGCTGGCTGCATGTCGGCGCCGCAGATGGCGACATATGCGTCGGTGGCGAATTTGATGGTGTCGCCGGTCACGGTCATCTCCAGGCAGGCCGCTCCAGAAGGATTGCCGGCGAGGATGTTGGCGAGGTTGTAGGCGCAGCGGTCCATCGCGCCGGCGACCGGCATGCCGTAGGCCTGGTAGCCCCAACGGCCGCCGTCCTGGACGGTGGTGAACAATCCGGCGGTAACGATGCTGATCATTGTTTTTCACCGCCTTTGTCCGCCGCGTTCCGGATTACCGGCTTGTACCCCCCGGCCGCCACTTGTGCGCCGATGGCGGCGTAGTCGGCGGCGGAGACGGCTTTGAACTGGAGGTAGTCGCCGGCGGCGAAGAGGAATGGTTTTGCTGCTCCGGGGTCGAAGAGTTTGACGGGGGTGCGGCCGATTATCCGCCAGCCGCCGGGGCTGGCGACCGGATAGATGCCCGTCTGGGCGCCGGCGATGCCCACGGAGCCGCCGGGGATGGCTGTGCGGGGCTGCACGAGGCGCGGAGCGGCAATGCGCTCTGACATGCCGCCGAGATAGGGGAAGCCGGGCGTGAAGCCGAGCATGTAGACGAGGTAGGGCACGGAGGTGTGGATGGCAACGACTTCTTCCGACGCGAGGCCGGTGTGGCCGGCGACGAAGTCCAGGTCGGGGCCATGTTCGCCGCCGTAAGCTACGGGGATCTCGATCACTTTGGCGGACATCTCCGCCTGTCCCGCGCCTGTGTCCGCAACGAGCGCCCTGACGTTCTCGGCCAGTTGCCGCCGGGTGATCGCCAGCGGGTCGAAATAGATGAGCAGCGACCGGTAGGTGGGCACCACTTCGCGGACGCCGGGGATGCCGGCGGCGCCGACGAGCGCCGCGGTGCTGTGGACGCGGCGGTTGAGGTCGGGGTCGATGCTTGCGCCGAATTCGACCACCAGCCCCTGCTCGCCGGCGTTCAAGAATCGTATTCCGTCCATGTAAACACTCCTGTTTCCGATTATGCTGGTAATTATTTTTCCCTGTTTACGGTGGCAATTCCTGCCCCTGCGGGCAAAAGAAAACGAACCTTACGGTTCGTTTTTACTTACTGTTATTCGATTATTATCCTATGATAGGTCTTTTTGCCTTTGCGCAGCAGCAGGCTGTTGTCCGTGAAGGCGGCGAGGTCGAGGACGAGGTTGGGGTCTTCGACCTTATCTTCGCCGATATACAGCCCCCCGCCGGCTATCAGCCGCCGCCCTTCGCCGAGCGAAGCCGCAAGGCCGGTGGCGGGGAGAATATCAATCAGGCGTTTGTTGCTGATGTCCGCTGCGGAGAGAACAGTTGTCGGCACGTTGTCGAGCGAACCGCCGCCGGCGAAAAGGGCCGCGGCGGCCTGTTGGGCTTTGTCGGCTTCGTCCTGGCCGTGGATGAGTTTGGTCACTTCGTAGGCGAGGGTCATTTTGGCGATGTTGATTTCGCTGTCTTTCAACGCTCCCAGGCGGCGCACTTCCTCCATCGGCAAAAAGGTCAGAAGGGCGAGGCATTTGCCGACGTCGGCGTCGTCGATGTTGCGCCAGTACTGGTAGAAGTCGTAGGGCGGGGTTTTTTCCGGGTCGAGCCAGAGGGCCCCTTTTTCGGTTTTGCCCATCTTTCGCCCGTCGCTGGTGGTGAGGAGGGTGAAGGTGAGGCCGTAGGCCGGTTTGCCTTCTTTGCGGCGGATGAGGTCGGCGCCGGCGAGGATGTTGGACCACTGATCGTCGCCGCCCATCTGCATGACGCAGCCGGTCTGGCGGTTAAGCTCGAGGAAGTCGTACGCCTGCATGAGCATGTAGTTGAATTCGAGGAACGTCAGGCCTTTTTCCAGGCGATTGCGGTAACATTCGGCGGTGAGCATGCGGTTTACCGAGAAGTGGATGCCGATGTTTCGCAGGAACTCGACGTAGTTGAGCTCGAGCAGCCAGTCGGCGTTATTGATCATGAGGGCGCGATCGTTGGAAAAATCGAGGAAGCGCTGCATCTGTTTTTTGAACAGCTCGCCGTTGGCGTCGATTTCTTCCCTTGTCATCATTTTGCGCATGTCGGTTTTGCCGCTGGGGTCGCCGACCATGGTGGTGCCGCCGCCGATTAGGCAGATGGGGCGGTGCCCGGCCCGCTGCATGTGCGCCATTACCATCATGCCGAGGAAATGCCCGACATGGAGGCTGTCGGCGGTGGGGTCGAAGCCGATGTAGAAGGTGATCTTTTCTTTGGCCAGCAGTTCACGTACTTCTTCTTCGTGAGTGACTTGTTGAATAAAACCGCGTTCGTTGAGCACTTCGTAAACTGACATCTGGTTAACATCCCTCCATCGGTTTAGGTGGAACATGCGCCCAGGACGGCGATTGTCAATCTTTTCGTCCGCTATTGCGCAGGATTTCCCCGGCTGGGCGTGTAATTATAATTAATTGTGGTTAATGTCATTTTGCCTTATTCTGGGATTCTTCAAGGCGCATTATAGCATATAAACCGCGAAATTGCAAACGCCGCAGGTCTGGACTCGTTTGACGATTATGGTATAATAGTTAGGAAATCGCCGGATAAGGAGGTCGCCATGAGCACCGACTCCAGCAACAACGCCGGGAATAGCCGCCGCTCGAAGGGCAGGTGGCTGACCGTCGCCGCAATCGCCATTATTGTTTTTATCGTAATGATCACCGGCGCCGGCCTCGGTTTCCTGACGGCCAGCATCCATACCATGCCCAGTCTGAAGGGCGAGATTCGCCCGGCCGCTTCTTCGCAAATTTTCGACATCAACGGCAGGCTGATAACCACCATCCATTCGGTGGAAAACCGGCTGCCTGTCGCGCTTAGCAAAGTGCCCAAGGATTTACAGAACGCGTTCGTCGCCACCGAGGACGCCCGCTTTTATCAGCATATCGGCGTCGACCCCCGGGCCATCCTCAGGGCTGTTTTCGCCAATGTCGTCGGCGGCGGGGTTTCGGAGGGGGCAAGCACTATTACCCAGCAACTGGCGCGAAACGCCCTCCTCTCCCAGGAACAGACGCTGAAGCGCAAGATCCAGGAAGCGGTGCTGGCTATCCAGATCGAGCGTCAGTATACAAAGCAGGAGATTCTCGAGTTATACCTCAATCAGATTTATTTCGGCCAGGGCGCTTATGGCGTTCAGGCGGCAGCCTGGGTTTATTTCGGCAAGAATGTGGAAAATCTCAATCTGGCTGAATGCGCCTTGCTGGCCGGTATTCCTAAAAGCCCTAATTATTATTCGCCGCTTAATAATCTCAAAGCTGCGAAAGAACGTCAGGGCGTCGTTCTCGATCAGATGGTCAAGTATGAATTCATTTCCCAGGATACGGCGAACAAAGCCAAGTCCGTCGAGTTGAAGCTGACGGCGCGTTCACCCGGCAGCGGCGGCGAAGCCTCATATTTCGTCGATTACGTGACCCAGCAGCTCATCGACAAGTACGGCGCCGATGCCGTGTATAAGGACGGACTGAAAGTTTACACTTCTCTGGATCTGAATATGCAGCGGGCGGCGGAAAAGGCGATGGGCAAACTGCCGACTTACCGCACCGACGCTAAAGGTATCAAGCAACCCCAGGGCGCGCTGGTGGCCATCGAACCGCAGAACGGCCATATCAAGGCGATGGTGGGCGGCCGCGGCACCGACCAGTTCAACCGGGCGGTATTGGCCGAGCGGCAGCCGGGATCGGCTTTCAAACCGTTCGTTTATCTGGCGGCGATCGAAAGCGGCATGACGCCGGCAACCATCGTCGAGGACAAACCCGTTACTTTCGGCAGTTACTCGCCGATCAATTATGACCATAAGTTCCGCGGCCGGGTGACGCTACGCACGGCGCTGGAGAATTCACTCAACGTCGTCGCGGTGAAGCTCGCCAACCAGGTGGGCCCCGCAAAGCCGCTTTACTATGCTCAGCAGATGGGGATTTCGACGTTGGTGACCCGTGGCTCGGTGAATGATGTAAACTTGGCGATGGCTCTCGGCGGCTTGTCCCGCGGAGTAACGCCGCTGGAACTTGCCGGAGCTTATGGCGTGCTGGCCAACAACGGCGTGCGGGTTGAGCCGACGTCCATTCTCAGGGTTGTGGACAGGAGCGGCAAGGTGCTGGAACAGCACCAGCCGCAGGCGAAGGCGGTTGTTAACGAGCGGAGCGCGTATCTATTGACCGATATGATGCGCGGCGTCATAACTCGCGGCACGGGCGGCGGCGCCAATATCGGCCGGCCGGCTGCCGGCAAGACCGGGACGACCAGCGATTACAAGGATGCCTGGTTTGTCGGTTTCACCCCGGATCTCGTAGCAGCCGTATGGATGGGCTTCGATACGCCGGAGTATCTGAACGGCATCACCGGCGGCGATATTCCCGCGACGATCTGGCATGATTTTATGATGGCGGCTCTCGCCAAGTCACCGGTAAAGGATTTTTCCCGGCCGAGCGGCATCGTTTCTGCGCCTGTTTCCCCCAAGGACGGTAATCTGGCCGATCCGAAGAGCAAGGACGCCCACAACGAGATATTTATCGAGGGCACGCAACCTAAACCTGGGAAGGCGCCGGCCGAGGAGAAGAACGATGATAAACCCGCCCCGGCGGACGGAGGGCGGACACTGCCCCCTCCGCCGACGGCTTCCAAGCCCACCGCCCCCTCCCCTCCTGCCCAGCCGGCGGCGCCGACAAAGCCTGAAGCACCGAAGAAGAATTAGAAAACAAAAACACGCGCACCTCGCGCGTGTTTTTTTTGCCGCCGACAGCATATAGATTATTACAACCGCAGGCCTTCTTGTACGCCTCAAACGATAGGAACACGCACCGGCGTGTTCCTGCGGTAAGTATGATGTTAGATTGTGTCGCTGAAATCATCCTCTAAGAAGAACAGGAGCAGGATGATGATGATAATGATCACCACGACTCCACTGCCACCGCCGCAGCCGCCGAAAAATCCGCGACCCATTCAAACTCCTCCTTCCTCGTCTACTGTCTGGTTAATATGGAATCTCTTTTAGTCTAATATATGGCGTTGGGCGTCCATCGGTCACCCTGCCGCGAAAATTTAGGAACACGCTGGCAGCGTGTTCCCTTATGGGGCAAATATCGGGCTAGATGGTGCCGGTTACGTCATCCTCGAAGAAGAACAGGAGCAGGATGATTATGATGATTATAACCACAATCGACCCGCTGCCGCCGCAGCCGCCAAAGTTACGACCCATGTTCAGTCCTCCCTCCTAGTAATCGGGTCAGGTCCATTATCGTGGTCCCTTCAGTTTAGTATATGGATTATGCCCGACGGCGGTTACCGTCGCGGTAAAATATTAGGAACACGCTGGCCGCGTGTTCCTTGAGCGGTAAGTATGGTGTTAGATGCTGACGCTTTCGTCCTCGAAGAAGAACAGGAGCAGGATGATGATAATGATGATCACTACAAATGAACCGTTCCCGCCGCCGCAAAAACCTCTAGCCATTCGTTCTTTCCCCCTTAGTATGTCGTTATTAAGGGCGGTGCCAAGGAGTGGATGGTCAGCACCTTCAGGTACCGCCCGCCCTTCTACTTCAATATATGGGTTTGAATTCTAAAGTGTTACCCGCGCGATGAATTTAACTGCCGCCCGGTTTGACCAGCCGCCTAATCTGCCTTGGCGCTTCCGCCGCCGTTTTGAGGGATTGGGTGGCGTTGGTCAGCACGCCGGTTATGTTCCGGAGGGTATCGAGCGACGATGTCATCGTGTCGATCCGCCGGTCCATCGAGACGTTGTTCTGGGTCAGGGACAGCAGCACGACCATGCATTGGTAGCTGAAATCCGGGTTGCTGACCATCCTCTTGAGCATCTTCAGGGGTCTGTTTTTCATGACGGGCTTTGCCAGTTTTACTGCATCTCCGCCCTCGACGTCCCGCAGAGATTGTGCCGCCCTGTGTTTATTTTTTCGCTGGCCGCGCATTTATCTATTCCTCCCGCAGCGTTTTTTTCTAGTTTAATATATGACGGTCACCGGGGAACGGTCCCGCAAATTTTGTGGACACACACACGACGACGGACAACGCATAAGCTAGCGTAGAGTTTTGTGGAGGTGAATGATGTGTGGGAGCAGTTTGGCAATGTCATGGAAATGGTGAAAAAGGTGCAGCAGAATGTCAGCCAGGCGGAGGAACAGCTCAAGTCCGAACGGATCGAGGTTTCGAGCGGCGATGTGGTCAAGGTGATTGTGAACGGCCAGCAGACGGTGGTGTCCATCGAGCTGAACGGAAAGTATCTTGAACCTGGCAACGCGGTCTTGCTGCAGGATCTGCTCGTAGCCACGGTTAACGGTGCACTGGCCAAATCCCGTGAGATGCATCAGGCCGCAATGGGCAAACTTGCCGGCGACCTTAATCTGCCGAATATTCCCGGGTTGTTTTAAGGAGGAGTTTTTATGGCCAACGAACCGGTAGAAAGGCCCGGTTCTCTGCTGCAATCGGTGTCGCGGATGATTGATGCGGCTGTTAACGACGGCGCGGGCTACGAATCGCTCGTCCCCGTTCTGTCGCTGATCTGCCTGGTGTCAATCCTCGGCCACGGGCAGCCACGGGCTGTGCAGGCGGCGCCGGCAGCCGGCGCCAATACTCTGCAGAAGCTGCTCGGCGATCTTTCCAAGGGCGAGGGCGGCGGGCTGGGGCCGGAAACACTTGTCTCTCTCCTGCCGCTTCTCAACAGTCCACAGGTGAAGTCGAAGCTTAATCCTGCTACGATCGGCGCAATGATGGGGTTGCTCAACAATATGGGCGACAAGGGAGAAAAAGGCGATACGGCCAAGCAGGAAGCTCCAAAACCTGATAAAGGCGGCGACAAGGGCGAGGAGAAGCGTGTCGTCACTCCCACTGCTGCGACGATGACTCTCGATTCGCAGGGCGAACGGCAGGCCCCCCCCGAGGCGACCGAGGGGGATAAGAAGGGCCCGGGAAGATATCTAAACTGGAAAAGTACTTTTTGATCTATTCGGGAAGGTGTGGGCTTGTTCCACATCTTTTTTCCGTATGGCGCTGGTTGTGCCGTTACCGCACATTGGATATTGCCAATATCCATTTCGCTACGCTAATATCCAATATTTCGCCATTTTTAGTTGATTGGATATTTACGATGCTTCTTTCCGCCGTGTATTATAGGGAATAACAGTAAGCCGGCGGAAGGATGATAATTCTATGGGAGTGGCTTTTGCGACAAGAGTGGAGCTTTTGAAAGCGTCCGAAATCCGGGAGATCCTAAAAATCACGGCGCGTCCGGAGGTAATTTCTTTTGCGGGCGGCTTGCCCGCTCCGGAAGTATTTCCTGTTCAGGAGCTTAAGCAAGCGGCTATCCGGGTGCTTGACGAGGCTGGCAGCCAGGCGCTGCAATACTCTACAACGGAAGGATACGAACCGCTGCGCAGGCAGATTTCGCAAAGAATCGACGCTAAATTCGCCGTCAAGGTCGGCCCCGAGAATATTCTCATTACGAGCGGTTCTCAGCAGGCGCTTGACTTCGCCGGCAAGCTTTTCCTGGACGCCGGCGATGTTGTGTTGTGCGAGAGCCCCACTTATCTTGCCGCCATCAGCGCTTTCCGCGCCTATCAGCCCAGATTCGTGGAGGTGCCGACCGACGATGACGGGATGGTTATCGAGGAGTTGGCGAAAATTCTGCGCTCGACTGAGCGGGTGAAGTTTATTTACGTTGTTCCCGATTTCCAGAATCCCAGCGGCCGGACCTGGTCGGTGGAGCGGCGGCGGCAATTCGCCGCGCTGATTGAGGAGTTCGAAATGCCGGTCGTCGAGGATAACCCGTACGGCGAGCTGCGCTACGAGGGACAGATACCGCCATCGATTAAATCTTTCGATACTACGGGTCTGGTGATATTCGTCAGCACTTTCTCGAAAATTTTCTGTCCGGGGATGAGGATCGGCTGGATCGCGGCAGCGGCGAATTTCTTCGATAAGTTCGTCCTCATCAAGCAGGGGGCTGATCTGCATACGTCTTCGATCAGCCAGCGGGAGATAGACAAATACTTCGAGCTGTATGATATTGACGCCCATGTGCAGAAGATTATTGAGGTGTACCGTCGCCGCCGTGACGCGATGCTGACATCGATAGACGAGCTCTTTCCCGCAGGGGTGAAGCATACCTATCCGCAAGGCGGCTTGTTCACCTGGGTGGAACTGCCGGCAGGCTATAAGTCGGTGGAGCTTTTGAAGAGGTGCCTTGAACGTAATGTGGCTTTCGTGCCCGGCGATTCTTTCTTCCCTAACGGCCGGGTGGAAAACACGCTGAGGCTAAACTTTTCCAATATGTCGGAGGAACGGATCCGCGAGGGGATTGGCCGGCTTGCTCAGGTCATCAAGGAGTACAAATGAGAAAAGAGGTGTGGAGAAATCCACACCTCTTTTCTTGTAGAAAAAGTCAGACTGGCGCTATATTAACGGTCGAAGAAAGGGCTTTTGCCCGATATGCTGAGCGGAATGCCGTAGGCGATCTTTACGTCGTCCGGGAAAAGGCCGAGGTTGAGGGCGGCTTTGCCGGCCGAAAACATTACCCGGTTGTCGATGTGATGGAGGGCGGCGATAGAGACCGCCGAGCCGATGGCGATGCCGAGGTCGCCGATGCTTATGGCGCACAGGCCGTCTTTCTGTGCGCAGTTGGCGCAATTTCCGTGACCGCAATAGCCGCAGGGGGCAACTCCCAGCGGTTTCGCCTTCTGCCCGAGAAGGATGACCGCAACCGCTTTATCGAGGCAGGCCGCATCCCGTTCGAAGAATTGCGCCCCGCTTTCTTTGGCGATTTTCCTCATCTCTTCGGCCAGTTGGTCCTTTTCCCGCGCGTTAACAAGCATGACAACGAGGTTGTCGACGCCCCTGGCTTTAGGTGCGGTGCGGGCCGCGACGCACATGAGGTCGGCGATCCGCGCCCCGGCGCGTTCTTCGATTTCCTGGCTCTTGATGATCATTTCTCTCCCCCATTCCGCTTACTTAAGTTTGGCGACCGTAACGCCGTCGCCGCCCTCGCCGGCTTCGCCGATGCGGATGTCCCGCACGGCCCGGTGGGTTTTGAGATAGGTTCTGACTCCCTTTTTGAGCGCCCCGGTGCCTTTGCCGTGGATGACGATTATTTCGCCAAGCCCGGCAAGGATGGCGTCGTCGATGTATTTGTCCAGGGCTGCTTCCGCTTCTTCCACCGTCTGGCCGCGGATATCGACTTCGCGGGACGCCTGCTGGGCCTTGGTCAGGTCTATCACCGCCCGACTCCGGCTCTCCTTCCGGGCTGGCGCCGACTCGGCAAGCCGGCAGCTGGCCAGCGGCACGTTGAGCTTCATTATGCCCAGCTGAACGGTGACCTCGTCGCCGGCCACGGCGAGAACGGTGCCTTTTTGCCCGAGGGTGGCGACGTATACTTTCGCGCCGGGAACGAGGTCATCTGCGGTGGCGGGCGCGCCCTGTTCCCGCTCGTCGGCCTCGTCGCCAAGGGCGCGCACGGCGCCGAGGCCGGTGGCGAGGCGACGGCGGGCGCCGTCGATGGCCTGCTGCCTCTCCCGCATGGTTTCGGAAGCGAATTGGGCTTTGAGGTCGGCGATCACGGACTCAGCGTCTATCCTGGCCTGGCGCAGCACCCGTTCCGCTTCGGCCTGGGCTTTGTCGATAAGTTGTTTCTTTTTCTCGGCAAGGGCTTCTTTTTCTTTTACAAGGCTCCGTCTGAGTTCTTCGCCTTCGCGCTGCAGGTGGCGTACTTCATCCTGGCGGTCGGCGAAGAGCCGCTTCTGCTCTTCAAGGGCGGTGAGCACTTTGTCGAATTCGGCGTAGTCTTCGTCGATGAGTTCCTGGGCTCTGGCGACGATGGCGGCATCCAGGCCGAGACGCTGGGAGATGAGGAACGCCTTGCTGCTGCCGGGCATACCGATCTGCAGCCGGTAGGTGGGTCTCAGGGTCTGTATGTCAAATTCTACGCTGGCGTTTTCGATTCCATGTCTGGAGTAAGCGAAGGTTTTCAGTTCGCTGTAGTGGGTGGTGGCGATGACGCGAGTGCCGCGCCGGTAGAGGTACTCAAGGATGGACATTGCCAGGGCTGCCCCTTCGTCGGGGTCGGTGCCGGCGCCGATTTCGTCGATGAGCACAAGGTCGTCGGCGGCGACGCGGCCGAGGATACGGACAAGGTTGGTCATGTGGGCGGAGAAGGTGCTGAGGCTCTGTTCGATGCTCTGCTCGTCGCCGATGTCGGCGAAGACATTGGCGAAGACGGGCATCTCCGACTGCGAGGCGGCGGGTATGAATAGGCCGGCCTGGGTCATGAGGGCGAAGAGCCCGACCGTTTTAAGGGTGACGGTTTTGCCGCCGGTGTTGGGGCCGGTGATGACGAGCACCGTAAATTCCTTGCCGACGCGTACGTCGATGGGGACGACGACTTCCGCGGGGATGAGGGGATGGCGCGCGCGGCGGAGGTTGACGCAGCCGGCGGTGTTGAGCAGAGGACGGACGGCTTGCATGTTGAGGGCGAGGCGGGCCTTGGCGAACGCGAAGTCGATCTGGCCGAGGGCCCGGCAGGTTTCCAGCAGTGGGTCGGCCGCGGCGGCAACCTGGGCGGTGAGGTGGCGCAAGATACGCTCGATTTCGTTTATTTCGGCGGCCATGAGTTGCTTGAGGTCGTTGTTGAGGTTGACGACGCTCATCGGTTCGATGAAAACGGTAGCGCCGCTGGCCGACTGGTCGTGCACTATGCCGGGGAAGGCGTGGCGGTATTCCTGTTTTACCGGGATGACGTAGCGGTCGCCACGGATGGTGACAATGGCATCCTGGAGCAGTTTCTGGTATTCGCCGGAGTGGATGATGTGATCGAGTTTTTCTTTTACCCGGCTCTGGGTAACGCGAATTTCCCGGCGGATGCGGGCCAGTTCGGGGCTGGCGCTGTCGAGGACGGCGCCCTGGTCGCTGATTGTGTCTTCGATGGCGCTTTCCAGGCTGCGGAAGACGGAGATCGCCGCAGCCGTTTCTTCCAAGTGTGGCACCGGGTTGGTCAGGTCGACGAAAAATTGCTTCATCCGCCGCGCGGCGTAAAGGGTGCTGGCGATTGCGACGAAGTCGGTCGGCTCGAGGCTGGAGCCCCGTGCGGCCCTATGCAGCTGGTCGCGGATATCGCGGATGCCGCCGAGGGGAATGATGGCGGCGGCGGCCAACATGTCGAATGCCTCCTGGGTCTCGTCGAGCCGCCACTGTACGTCGGCGGCGTGATTGACCGGCTCTAGGACTTCCGCTACCTCCCGCCCCAGCGAGGAGCCGGTGGCGGCGGCCAACATGGCGCGGATTTTATGGAATTCGAGGGTCTTCAGAACTGATGCATCCATCGGCGGTTTTCTCCTCTATTTGTCCTTGGGTTAGCTACATTGTAGATTTAGAGTACTCCCCGGAAATAATGTCCGCGGGTGATATCTTTGTGTTCAACGGACTTTATATTGTCGCCGACGAACAGAGGGTGATTCTCTCCCTTGTCGAGCAGTTCACGGTAGAGGCGGGTCGTTCTGGCAAGTTCGTCCTGCGTGGCCGCCTTGCCTTCGATGCGGATGCGGGCCGCGCCGGACCGGGCCAGGCGAGGCACATGGGGGAGCATGCTGAGCTCTTTGGCGTTGAGGATGTGCATGCGGCAGAACTGGTCGCCGGCGACGGGGAAGGTTTCGCCCATTCTGTCCCTGAGCAGGTAGCGGCCTTTGAGGCACGGCTTTGTGCACGCGCCGATGTGAAGGCCGCCGAGGAAGCTGCCCATGACGCAGTATTCCGAGATCATGAGGGTTAGATATCCGTGGACGAGGCATTCGATTGCGATGTCCGGTTCAGCGGCAAGCTCCTCGACCTGCCCGAAGGTAAGCTCGGGGGAAAGGGTGAGGCTGGCGAGCCCCTGGGCGGCATAAAACCGGATGGCAGCGCTGTTGTAGATGTTGAGGGGCCAGTCGCCGTGGATGGCCAGGCCCGGCACTTTGCCCGCACGCCGGAGGGCGCCGAGGTTGGCCACGGCGACGGCGTCGGGGGCAAGGTCCCGAAAGAGTTCAAGGTCGGCTTCGAGGGCAGGCCACTGCCAGTCCTGGACGAGGCGGGGCGTGCTGAGGATGACGGCGAGGCCGCGCTCGCGGGCCAGGGCTACTACCCGGCGGTAGTCGTCCGGGGCGGGCGGCCGGCCGGAGAGGCTATCGCCGCCGAACATGATGATGTCGGCTCCGTTGGCGGCGGCGGCGGCGGCTTTATCGACGGTATCGGTGTTGACGGTCAGGGCGGGCTTGCGGGGAGTGTCGCTCCGCGGACCGGGCAGGAAGGCGGTCAGGTCGGGGACGGTCGCCGCCAGAGGCGGGCGGGAATAGCGGGCCAGGCGGGCTGCCTCCAGGTCTTCGACGGCCTGACGCCGCGCTTCGTTGAGTTCGCTGAGCGGGACCATAACTTCACCTTCGATACGGCTTTCGAGGCCGCGGAGGGCAAAAACGGTCGTACCCAGCCGACCGAGCTGGGCGGCAAGCGTTTCTTCGTTAAGAGGGCGCTTGATGGCTTTTTCGGCCAGGAATGACGTCTGTCCTGAGCCGGTGTTGCCGGCTTCGTCGGTGAGGGTGACTGTCAGTGGCCGCCCCTCCCCCACCGCCACGCTGGCGTCAACCGGCAGACGGCGCTGCGGGCCGGCGCCGCTGAAGCTGGCCCGCGCCTTTTCCATGAGGGCGGCGTCGAAGGTTTTGAACACCCGGTCGCCGGCCCGGACCGGTCCTTCAACCGGGATGGTGGCCACGGCCAGGGCGGGGGCGGTATTGACGGGGCGGCCGTCGACGGAGAGACTGGTTACGGTGGCGCTCGACCGGCCGCCGACTTTAACCCAGAACTCGACAATATCGCCGAGGGCGAGCGGTTCGTCGAGTTTGATCTGCGCCGTCTTTTTCCGCGGGTCGTAGCCGATGACGCGACCGATGCGAACGCCGCGGTTGTTGGGGCGGCGGTCGCTCATCATTTCACGCCCCTGTTTGCCGAACAGGTAGGCGGAGGTGAAGCCGCGGTTGAATATCTGAGCCATGTTCTTCTGGTCCTGTTCGGGAACGGCAAAGCCGCTCCGGTCGGCGAGGCTGGCGTCGATGGCCCGGCGGTAGCTGTCGACGACGACGGCTACATATTCGGCCCGCTTCATGCGGCCTTCGATTTTGAAGGAGACTACGCCGGCGTCGATAAGCTCGGGGATATGCTCAATGGTGTTGAAGTCTTTGGGGCTCAGGAGGTATTCCCCGGCGTCCTGGCCGGCGAGTACGTCCCGGCCCGCTTCATCGAGGAGGGTGTAAGGCAGGCGGCAAGGCTGAGCGCAACGCCCGCGGTTGCCGCTGCGGCCGCCGATCATGCTGGACATCAGGCATTGCCCGGAGTAGGATATGCAGAGGGCGCCGTGGATGAAGGTTTCGATTTCGATTGGGGAGCGCTCGCATATCCGGCGAATGGCGTCCAGCGACAGTTCCCGCGCCAGCACGACGCGGCTGATGCCCTGCCCGGCAAGGAACTCAACCGCGGCTAAATTATGGACTGTCATCTGGGTGCTGGCGTGCAGGGGCAGGTCGGGCGCGACGCGGCGGGCTACGGCGACAACACCGATGTCCTGGACGATGACGGCGTCCACGCCGATTTCGTACAGATGGCGTAGATAATCCGCCAGGGCGGGAATTTCGCTGTTATCGACAAGGGTGTTGACTGTCACGTACACGGCTACGCCCAGGAGGTGGGCGTTTCGCACCGCTGCGGCCAGTTCCTCGTCGCTGAAGTTGGCGGCGTACGCGCGGGCGCCGAACTGCCGTCCGCCGAGGTATACGGCGTCGGCGCCGCTGTTTAGGGCAGCGGCGAAAGCTTCGGCGTTGCCGGCGGGTGCCAGTAGTTCAACCATTTTCTACACCTTCTTTTAGATAGGCGATGATGGCGGGTTTAATGTCGGTGAGGCTGCGGATGCCTGCGGCGACCTGGCGGCACCCAGGTCCGAACAGGATTGTCGGCACGGGGTTGAGGGTGTGGGTTTTGGTGGTGAAGTCCTCGAAGTTGCCGTGGTCGCTGGTGATTATCACCAGGGTTTCTGCGGCGGCCCGGTGGACGGCGGTGAGAAAGCCATCGAGGTTGGCAACGATTTTCGCCGCTTCCTCCCAGTCGTGCTTATGGCCCTGACGGTCGGTCTGGAAGTACTCGAACATGGTAAAACGGTGCTTGCCGGCGAGGGCCGCGAGCCTTCTTCCGGCTTCGTCCGGGCTGACGGTCGGCACACCTTCCACACCGAACCGCGGCAGCATCTCGTTGGTGATGTCCTGGTAGACCGCCGCGCCGGCGGCCATGTCGGCCAGAGAGCGCAAGGGCCGGCCCGCGCCGAGGATGGCGAGGGTGGTGACCGAATGGCGGCGTTTGCGGCGGGCCACAAGTTCCATGTAGTCGGCGGTGTACATATTGGCTGAGGTCACGCTGAAGCCGCCGGCGGCCAGATCGCCCGGCAGGCCGTGCGCGGCTATTATTTCGGCGAGGGCCGGACCGGGAAAGCCGAGGATGTGGCAGCCCATATGCTGCGGGGCGTTTACGCCGGTGAAAATGGCGGTCTGCCCGGTCGCGCTCTGCGGCAGGCCGGGTATTCCCATAGACGCGTCGGTCGGCACGAGGCACGCTTCGTCGCCGAGGATGAGACCAAGTTCCCTGACGAGCGGCGTGCCGAACAGATCGCGGAAAAAAGGCGGGTCGAAACGGACTAGCGGGTTGGCGGCCAGGTCGTTGTCCCCCAGTCCCAGGCCGTCGATGAAGATGAGCAGTACTCTTCGCATAGTAGGTCAAACGCTCCATTCGGATGCAATAAAAGAAGAAGGGCGAGCCCTTCTTTAGTGCAATACGTGCTCAGCAGTTGCTTTTTCCCTAGGCGGGGCGGCGGACTGCTGGCTTTGGACGTAGTCGGCGAGAATCCGCACGTCGGCTGCCAGCTGTTCTATTTTGGCCCATCCGGTCCCTGCCGGGCTGAGCGGGTTTTCGGAAAGGCTGCGGATAAAGTTTTCCAGGTCACGGCGGGTTAGCGGCTCCATATCGGGGCTTTTGATAAGCGTAAAGGTGCCGCAGCTCTCTAGGCGGGCCAGCTTGATGTCCTTGAGGTTGGAGAAGTCGAGACCCTGTTTGTGCAATTCCTGACGGAGGTCGTCGTAGTTGAACTGGGTCTTGGTCAGGTTCTGGCGGAGGATGCGGCCGTCCTCGATGAGTTCGACAGGTGTGCCTTCGAACAGCTTGCGCAGGAACTTGTTCTTGAGCGCCAGGCGGGAGAGCAGTTGCTGGAGGACGAGCAGGCCGATGAGCCCTTCGGCGCCGATGAGCAGACTCTCGTTGCGGGCCAAAGCTACGTTGGCGACAATGTCGCCGATGCCTACCATGAGAACGAAATCGAAGGGCGAAAGCTGACCCACGGCGCGGTTGCCCATAACGCGGACGACGATGAGCGCCACGGCGAAGATGGCCGCCATTCTGAGAATTACCTGACCGGGGGTCCCGTAGTCCATCGCCGCTGTCACTCCTTCCGCTGGTGTTATTATTGACCGCGGCTGGGAGCGGTATACCGGCGACCTTACTCGTCGTTCAGCATCTTGAGCAGCTGCTGATAGTCGGTTTGCAGGCGCAGGTATTCGTCGGCGATATTGAGCGCCGTGAGGATGGCAACCATGGTGGTTGACACGCGGGGGTTGCTGAAGGCGGTCTCGCGCATCCGCTCGTCGAGGAGGGCAGCCACCTTCATTATGCGTTCCGGCTCGGCGTCGCCCCTGAGAGGGTAGTTGTCGCCGAATATCTGCACTACGACTTTATGCTTCTTCGCGCCCATTTCTTCACCTTGCCTCACGCTGTGTCTATTGTGTATAATTCGCCCCTCACCCTTATTTTTCCTGCCGCAAGAAAAAGGCAGCCTGGCGGCTGCCGGTTCATCCCTTTATTCCTCTGACAGTTGGTCGCCATGCTTACCAAGCACACTGTTGCGGTGTCCGTAAACGAAGTAGACGGCAAACCCGATGGCCGACCAGATTACGAAACGGACCCAGGTGTCATAGGGAAGGTTGTACATGAGGTACCCGCAGGAGATCACGGCCAGGGGAGCGACTATGCCGACTGCAGGACAGCGGAAGGGGCGAGGAACTTCCGGCTTTGTGTAGCGGAGGACGAGCACGCCGATGGCCGAAACCACGAAGGCGAACAGTGTGCCGATGTTGGTGAGTTCGGCGATGATGCCGATGGGGGTGAACCCGGCGATCAAGGCCACGGCGATGCCGGCGACGATTGTGATGATATGGGGGGTGCCGTAGGTGGGATGCACGGCGCAGATGCCCCCGGGAATAAGTCCGTCGCGGCTCATGGCGAAGAAGATGCGGGTCTGGCCGTACATCAGGACGAGCAGCACCGTCGTTATGCCAGCGATGGCGCCGGTGCCGACGAGAGCGGAACCGAAGTTATAGCCTATGGCTCTGAGAGCGTAAGCCACAGGTTCGGCGTTGTTGAGCTGCGTGTAGGATACGACGCCGGTAAGGACGGCCGAAACGATGATATAAAGGATGGTGCAGACAACCAGCGAGCCGATGATGCCGATGGGCAGGTCGCGGTTGGGGTTTTTGCATTCTTCGGCAGTGGTGGCGACGGCGTCAAAGCCGATATAGGCGAAGAAGATGAGGGCCGCTCCGGCGGCGACGCCGCTAAAGCCGAAGGGCATCAGCGGCGACCAGTTGGCCGGGTTGACTTTCGGCCCCGCAAGGACGATAAAGATGAAAACGGCGACCAGCTTCACGATGACGAGTATTCTGTTTAGGGACGCGCTTTCTTTGGTGCCGCGCACCAATAGAAAGCTGAGAAAGATGGCGATGAAGATGGCCGGCAGGTTTACGATGCCGCCGTCGGCAGGAACGGCGGTAAGCGCTTTGGGCAACTCGACGCCCGCCGCCTTTAGAAGACCGATCATATATCCGGACCAACCGGCGGCGACCGCGCTTGAGCCGACCGAGTATTCGAGTACGAGGTTCCAGCCCACTATCCAGGCGACGATTTCGCCGAGGGCGGCGTACGAATATGTGTAGGCGCTGCCGGCTATGGGGACGATAGCGGCGAGTTCGGCGTACGCGAGGGCGGCAAAGGCGCACGCCAGGCCGGAGAGGACGAAGGAGAGCATTATGCCGGGACCGGCGTGTTGGGCGGCTGCCACCCCGGTCAGCACGAAGATTCCTGTGCCGATTATGCAGCCTATGCCCAGGAGGATGAGATCGGTCGCGCCGAGGGTTTTTTTGAGTTGTTGGCGGGCGGCCCCTTTTTTGAGTGTTTCGATGTTTTTGGTGCGGAAAACGTCCAGAAGCTCTCCCCCTTTTCAGCACAATACGACAGAAAGATGTCCCTGACAGTAGTATTGCTCCGGCGGCGCCAATAATACTGGCCGTGGGCAATCATTTCCTGCTGTCGGGGACATCTTTCACGCAATGATCCGCTGCTTATGGCAAAACGGGCTGGCTAAACCGCCGCGGTCATACCCGCAGTTTCGCAGCCAGTGTTTTTTCCATATGGTCAACGATACCGTTGCAGTAACCGTCGACTTCGTCGTCGGTGAGTGTGCGGTCGGTAGCCTGGAAGGTCAAGGCGAACGCGAGGCTTTTCGCTCCGGCCGGCACTTGTTCGCCGGTGTACATGTCGAAGAGGCGGATGCCGGCGAGCAATTCGCCGCCGCTTGCGACGATGGCCTCAGTCGCCTGGGCGGCTGTCACGCTTTGGGGAAGGATGACGGCCAAGTCGCGGGCAATGGCCGGGAAGCGCGGCAGCGGCCGGTAGCCGCCGATGAGAACGGACTGCTTTACGAGGCGGGCGACATCAAGCTCGAATACGTATACTTCACGTCCGAGGCCGAAGGCGTCAAGCACCTGAGGATGCACTGCGCCCACGGCGCCGAGCATTTCGCCGTCTTTAACGAACAGCGCTGTTTTGCCGGGATGCATGGCGTAGTATTCGCCTGACTGCACCTGGTAGCCGGTGATGCCGAGTTTCGCCAGCAGCACCTCGACCGCCCCTTTGGCGTCATAGAAGTCGACGGTTTCCCGCGACTGGTTCCAGGCGAGATCGGCCCGTTTGCCGCACAGGGCACCGCACAGCATCGGCGGCTCATCCGGCAACTCTGTAGGCGGAAGGCTGTGAGGCCGGTATACCGCCCCGAGTTCGTAGATTTTCAGGTCGTCGTTTTTGCGCGACAGGTTGCTGGCCACCGTCTGGAGAACGCCGCCCATCAGGGTGGTTTTCATGGCGGGAAAGTCATCGGTGATGGGGTTGAGGATGGGGATAGCTTTGCGCAATGCGCTGTCGTCCGGTAGGCCGAGCTTGTCGAATACCGCGGGGTGGGTGAAGCTGAAGGTGATGATTTCGCTGAAGCCGAGGCCGGCAAGGATGTCTTTGCTGCGGTCGGTTATCGTCTGGGTGTAGCTCTGGCTGCCGGCCTTGGCGTTGCCGAACGGGGTGGTCGCCGGGATGTTTTCGTAGCCCCAGATGCGGGCGATTTCTTCGCTGATGTCGGCCGGCCTGCTGACATCGCCCCGCCAGGTGGGGACGGTTATGAGCAACTTGTCGGGCTGGGTCTCGACGTCGAATTCCAGGCGGCGAAGGATGTCGACCATCTTGGCGGCCGGCAGGTCGACACCGAGGCGGGCGTTTATCTGGGCGGGGGAAACGGAAATCTGGCGCGGCAGTTGGACATCCGGGTAGGCGTCGATGATGCCGGGGCAGACGGTGCAGGCGCCCATTTCTTCCAGCAGTTGGGCGGCCCGGTCGAGGGCGCGGATGATATCGGCGGTGTTGACGCCGCGCTCAAACCGGCTCGACGCTTCCGAACGCAGGCCGAGCGCCTTGGAGGTGCGTCTGATGCTGGCGCCGTTGAAGGAGGCGGCTTCCAAGAGAACGGTGCGGGTGGCGTTTGTGACTTCGGTGGCCAGCCCGCCCATTACGCCGGCGATACCGACCGCCTGCACGGCGTCGGCGATGACCAGCATATCGGGGGTAAGCTCGCGTTTGACGCCGTCGAGGGTCGTCAGGCGTTCGCCCGGGTTGGCCCGCCGGACGATGATACGGTGCTTGGCGAGCAGGTTGTAGTCGTAGGCGTGCATGGGCTGGCCAAGTTCCATCATAACGAAGTTGGTAACATCGACAACATTGCTGATCGGCCGCATGCCGGCGGCCTGAACACGGCGTTGCAGCCAGGCGGGCGAGGGTCCGATCTTGACGTTCTGGAGAATGCGGCCGGTGAAGCGGGCGCACAGCGCCGGCTCATCGATGGTTATGGCAGCCAGGTCGTTGGCCTTATCGGCGCTTTCTTCCTTGAGCATGAGCATGGGTTTTCTGAGGGTGCCGCCGGTGAGTGCGGCAACCTCGCGGGCCAGCCCCAGAGAGTGGAAACAGTCGGCCCTATTGGGGGTCAGCTCAAATTCCAGCACTACGTCGTCAAGGCCGAGCACGGCAAGGGCGTCGGCGCCGGGCATGGTATCGGCGGGCAATATATATATCCCGTCGCGCAGCTCGGGGGGGACAATTTTGGCGTCCATGCCGAGCTCATCGCCCGAACAAAGCATACCCTGGGATTCGATGCCGCGAAAATTAGCTGTGCCGATTTCCAGCCCGTCAGCGAGCTTAGCGCCGGCGAGGGCCACCGGGACGACGTCGCCGGTTTTGAGATTGGTGGCGCCGGTGACGATTGTGACCGCGGAGCCGCCGATGTCCACCTTGCAGACCAGGAGTTTGTCAGCGTTGGGATGAGCGGTGATTTCGTCAATTCGCCCGGCGACTACTTTTGACAGGCCTTCGCCGCGGTATTCAATGTTTTCCACCGGCACGCCGGCCATGGTCATCATGTCGGCGAGTTTCTCAGGGGTTTCGGAAAACTCTACATAGTCTTTAAGCCAGTTGATTGATGTGCGCATGACGTATCCCCCCTTAAAACTGCGCCAGGAAGCGCATGTCGTTGTCGTAGAAAAGCCTGAGGTCGTCGATGCCATATACCAGCATGGCGATACGCTCCACGCCCATACCGAAGGCGAAGCCGCTGACCTGCTCGGGGTCGAAATTGCTCATTTCAAGGACGCGGGGATGGGTCATGCCGGAGCCGAGGATTTCCAGCCAGCCGGTGCCTTTGCAGGTGCGGCAGCCGCGGCCGGCGCACATGACGCAGGATATATCGACTTCGGCGCTCGGTTCGGTGAAGGGGAAGAAGCTGGGCCGGAAGCGCAGTTTGACGCTGCTGCCGAAAATCTCCTTGGCAAACTGGTCCAGGGTGCCTTTGAGGTCGGCAAAACTGATCCCTTTGTCGATGACAAGACCTTCGACCTGATGAAAGACGGGCGAGTGGGTGGCGTCGTAGTCGACCCGGTAGACTTTGCCGGGGGAGATTATCCGCACGGGAGAGTTGGGGGGAACGCTTTGCATGGTGCGGGCTTCGACCGGCGAGGTATGGGTCCTGAGCAGGATGTCCTGGGTGATGTAGAATGTGTCCTGCATGTCGCGGGCAGGATGATCGGGGGGCAGGTTGAGGGCCTCGAAGTTGAAGTAATCGGTTTCTATTTCCGGCCCTTCGACAATATCGAAACCCATGCGCATGAACACGGATTTTATCCTTTCAAGGGTCAACGTCAGCGGATGCTTGTGGCCGGATGCGGGCCTACGGCCGGGCAGGGTGACGTCGAGCCTGGCGGCGGCGATTTTGCCGGCCAGTTCCACTTTTTTCAGTTCTTCCGCTTTGCTCTGGATGAGTGTTTCCAGTTCGGCCCTGAGCTCGTTGACGAGTTGGCCGACCCGCGGCCTTTCGTCGGGGCCAAGGCTGCCAACGCCGCGCAGGATGGCCGTGAGGCTGCCCTTTTTCCCCAGGTACTTGACGCGGAGGTCATTGAGGGCATCGACGCTGTCCGCTTGGGGTATATCGGCGACGGCCGCCTGGCGAAGCTCTCTGAGTTGTTGTTCCATACTTACCTCCAATGTTCGTGATTACAAATAAAAAAGCTTTCGCCCCAAGGGGCGAAAGCTTTGCTTCCGCGGTACCACCCTACTAGTGTCCTCGCTTTTCCTTTAACGGGGAAAAACCGTCCGGCCTACGCAAGAAACCCTCTTCAGCGCGGATGCTCGGGAGTGAACTTCGGCCGTCCGTTTGCGGCGCCGCTCTCAGTCTGTGGCGGCATCCTCCCTGTGGAAACGAATCCGGCGTACTCTCTCCGTCATGGCAGGCAATCCTATTGGATCATCAGTCTTTTATAGAGTAAATACGCAGCAATGGAACCGGTGGCTTCGAACATTCTCCAGAAGAAATCGGCGGTCACCAGCAACGAGACCACACCCTCTCTGACATCATGGAAATTACAGGTCATTGCTAAAACGTATTATAGCATATCGGCCGGGAAATTACAAGGTTGACAGGCGCTGGCGGGCCGCTTCGTAAAGGATTACCGCCGCCGCTGTCGCGACATTGAGCGATTCGGCTTTGCCGTAGATTGGTACGATGATCCGCTCTGCGGCTTTTGCGAGCAGATCGGCGCCAACTCCCGCGCCCTCGTTGCCGAAGACGATGGCCGCCGGCCCGGACAAACGGGCGGCGGAGTAGACTGTCGCTCCCGCCAGATCGGTGGCGATAAGAGGGATCGCCGCCGTGACAAGGTCACGGAGAAACTCGTCGCTGGCCAGGCTCGCCACAACCGGCAGATGAAAGAGCGAGCCCATTGTAGCCCGCACGGTTTTCCCGGCGTAGAGGTCCGCGCAGCCTTTTAGCAACACCACGCCGCTGCAGCCGGCAGCGTCGGCGGTGCGGATGATCGTCCCGGCGTTCCCCGGATCCTGGATGCCATCGAGAACGGCGATGAGGGGTTTGGGCGACCGGGAGAGGACGTCGGCGAAGGAGACGGGGCGCTTGGCAGCGACGAGCATGATTCCCTGCGGCTCTTGGGTATCGGATATTTTGGCGTAGATCTGGTCGGAAACCTGAACCAGCCGGCACCTTTTTTCCCGCAGGGCGTCGAGTAATACTGCCGCGCGGGAATCGGCCGCCGCGGCGGCGGTGAAAACGCAGTTTTCGATTGGCCAGCCGGCGGCTACGATTTCTTCCGCCAGGCGGACGCCTTCCACGGTAAAAAGGCCAAGTTCGTCGCGATATTTTTTCTGCCGCAGGGACGCGACCGTTTTCACCAGCTGGTTGTGGGGGCTGGCGATGATTTCGGTCATTCCAGTTCCTCCAGTTTCTGCACGCCGTCGTTGGTGCCGACGACGATCAGAATATCCTGATCGCTGATCATTTCGCCCGGTTGGGGCGGCACGATGATCTGTTCGCCGCGCTTTATGGCGACGACGTTGACGCCGTATAGGGCGCGGAGGTTGGCCTGGGCCAGGCTGCGCCCCTGAAGCGTTACCGGGGCGGCCACTTCGACCAGGCTGAGGTTGGGGGACAGTTCGATATAATCGAGGACATTGGCGGAAACGAGGCTGTGGGCAACTCGCATCCCCATGTCCCTTTCGGGATAGATGACTTTGTCGGCGCCGATTTTTTCGAGCATTTTGCCATGCAGTTCGTTGCGGGCTTTGGCGACGATGTTGGGCACGCCGATCTCCTTGAGAAGCAGGGTTGTGAGAACATTGGCCTGGATGTCTTCGCCGATGGCCACGACGACGGTGTCGAAATTGCGGATGCCAAGGGCCTTGAGGGCCGCTTCCTCGGTGGTATTCGCCTGTACGACGTGGGTGACCTCGTCGCTGAATTTCTGGACCCGCTCTTCGTTGGCGTCGATGGCAAGCACTTCATAGCCCGCCTTGGACAGCGTTAGGGCGACGCTCGTGCCGAAACGCCCCAAACCGATGATCGCGAACTGTTTATTTTTCTTGGCCATTGTTCGTCACCTCTAACCTATTATTACTTTACCTTCGGGGTATTTGACCATCGCTTTGCGCTGACGGAGGGCCAGCGCCAGGGCAAGAGTTATCGGGCCGACCCTGCCGGCGAACATGGTGAGTATAATCCACAGTTTGCCGGTGACGGAAAGGTCCGGGGTTATGCCGGTGCTGAGCCCTACCGTTCCGAAGGCGGATACGACTTCGAAAAGGATGTTGAGAAAGGGGGCCGACTCGCTGACGCATAGTATCATGGTGACCACGATTACCAGCAGCGCGGCGATGAACACCAGGGCAAACGCTTTGTAAATTATCGATCTGGACAGGCTACGCTCGAATATTTCCACGTCTTCCCGGCCGCGGACGAGCGCCCAGATAGCGGCGGCCAGCAGCCCGGCCGTGGTTGTCTTTACGCCACCGCCGGTGGAGCCGGGCGAAGCGCCGATAAACATCAGGATGACGATGAAGAATAGGGCGGCGTTGCCCATCTCGCCGATCGGCACGGTATTGTAGCCGGCAGTGCGGGTCGTTACCGACTGGAAGTAGCTGGCAAGGATTTTCCCGTCCCAGGAGAGCGGGCCGAGTGTGGCCGGGTTGTCCTGCTCGAAAGCGAAGATGACGACGGCGCCGAATGTGATGAGAAAGGCTGTGACGGTTAAAACGAGTTTGCTGTGAAGGGAGTAATCCCGGAAACGGCGATTTTCCCAGACGTCGGCCATGACGGAGAATCCTATACCACCGAGGATGATAAGGGCGGAGATAACGAGGTTGACGGTCAGGTCGTCGACATAGCCGGTAAGACTGCGGTATTCGCCGAAAAGGTCGAAACCGGCGTTGCAGAAGGCCGAAACGGCGTGCCAATAGCCGAAATAGATGCCCTTTACGCCGTAGTCCTGGTAAAAGCGGACCGCCAGAATTGTACCGGCGATAAATTCTATCAGCAGGGTGGCTTTGATGATATAGCGGGTGAGGCGCACGACGCCGGCGACGGTCAGCTGGTTCATAGCTTCCTGGATGATGAGCCGTTCGCGCAGGTTGATTTTTTTGCCCATCAGCAAAGCCATCAGGGTGGCCATGGTCATAATGCCGAGTCCGCCCGCCTGGATAAGGAGGACAATGACTATTTGCCCGAACAGCGAGAACCGTGTGCCGGTATCTGCCACAACCAGGCCGGTGACGCATACGGCCGAGGTCGCGGTAAAAAGGGCGTCGATGAATCGCAGCGGCTCGCCGGTGGCGGACGCCAGCGGCGTGGCCAGGAGCGCTGCTCCGGCGATGATAAGGCCGGCAAAGCCGGCCGCCAGGATCTGATAAGGAGTGAGCTTCCATTGGGATATGTCGAGAAGGTCGGTTACGTTATCGCGTACAGCCATGCTTTGCTTCCATCTCTTTCCGGGAATATATGGAATCGGGTGTGTCGGACTTATTATATACTTACAGTTTCCCGCTGTCTACCGGGATTTATGAGCGATTTTACCGGTATATGCTTGACTGGGGAAAAGACACACCCGCCGATAACGGCGGGTGTGTGGTTTCGCGTGTTTACACCGCTTTGGAGATGCAGTCGAAGGCGAGCATGTATTTACGGACCGAGTCTTTGACGCCCTTCTTCACCACCGACATGAGGTGGATGTAGTTGGCATTAGGGCTCTTGAGCAATTCCGCTTTGAGCGTTTCAGCGGCCGCCTGCGACATGTCGGTGGCGACATTGATCTTTGATATGCCGGATACGATGGAATTGCGGTAGTCGTCCCGGCTGAGCCGCGATCCTCCGTGCATCACCAGAGGCACGTTGACGGCCTGGTTGAGTTCGCTCAGCCGCGAGAAATTCAGTTTGGGACTGCCGCGATAGGCGCCGTGGTTGTTGCCCACCGCCACCGCCAGGGCGTCGATTTTCGTTTTGTCCACGAAATCGGCGGCGATGTCGGGGGTGACGATGTTGTCGTCTTTGATATCCGTTTTACTATCGTTAAAACCAACATAGCCCAGTTCACCCTCGACGGAAATACCGAGAGTATGGGCTATGCGGGTAATATCTTTAGTTCTTTTGAGGTTTTCGGCCAAAGGCAGCGCCGATCCGTCGAACATCACGGAAGTGAAGCCCCAGCGGATGGCTTTCAGCACCCCTTCGTAGGTATGGCCGTGATCCAGGTGCAATGCGATGGGCACCGACGTTTTCTGAGCGGCCCGAACCATGGCGGCGCTCAAGGTGTCCACATCGACAAACTTGAAGAGGCGTTCGGGAATACCGAGGACCAGGGGAGTTTTGAGTTCTTCTGCTACCTCCATTACCGCGCTCAGTGTTTCGAAGTTGAATACGTTGAATCCGCCGACGGCATACTTCCTTCTCCTGGCGTCCTGCAGCAGTTCCCGCATAGTTACCAAGCTCAAGTTAAACTCCTCCCTTACAAATTGCTGTATACAGGCTGATTGTGTTATATGATATTCGCGCTTGCCGACAAAAAAACCTTCGGAATGTTCTAAAAAATTTGGATTATGTTTTGCACCCATTGTGTCCAGTTCTGCACGCGGTTATGCAACCCACAAGGTGGCGGTCGCCGCAATAATTAGGGCAGAAAAAAAGAAACCCCGGACACTGTCCGGGGTTGTGTTATCATTGTTTCGCAGCCTTGGCGGTGTCGACCAGTTTGGTAAACGCGCCGCTGTCGTGGATGGCGAGATCGGCGAGGATTTTGCGGTTGACCTGTACGCCCGCTATTTTCAGGCCGTTCATCAGCTGGCTGTAGGAGATGCCGTTGACACGGGCGGCAGCGTTGATACGGGCGATCCAGAGGCGGCGGAATTCGCCTTTCTTGGCCCGACGGTCGCGACGGGCGTAGTAGAGGGCCTTCATTACCGTTTCATTGGCTTTTTTGAAAAGCTTGCTCTTTGACCCGCGATATCCTTTGGCGAGTTTGAGAATCTTCTTGTGTCTTCTATGTGCAGTCACGCCTTTTTTAACCCTTGGCATGTTTTATACCCCCATTCAAAAATCGATAAATTATTTTTGTTATGCGTACGGAAGCATCTTGGAAACGCGGTCGTGGTCGGCCTTGCTGATAAGCCCGGCTTTGCGCAGGTTACGTTTGCGGGCCGGCGACTTCTTCTCCAGGATGTGGCTTTTGTAAGCTTTGGCGCGCTTGAATTCGCCGCTGCCGGTGATTTTAAACCGCTTGGCGGCGCTTCTGCGAGTTTTGATTTTCGGCATGTCAGTCTCCCCCTTAGTGTTGTTGCTGTTTTGCTGCGAGAATCATTATCATATTCTTGCCTTCAAGTTTGGCGTCGCGTTCAATGTTGGCGATATCCTTGAGTTCGCCCGCCAAACGGACAAGTACCTGACGACCTAATTCGGGGTGGGAAAGTTCGCGGCCCCTGAACATGACGGTCGCCTTTACTTTATCGCCATCCTGGAGGAAGCGCTGGGCATTTTTAAGTTTGACCTGAAAATCATGGTCCTCAATGTTGGGACGAACCTTGACTTCCTTTAGGGTGACGATCTTCTGCTTCTTCTTGGCTTCCTTTTCTCGCTTCTGCTGTTCGTATTTGTACTTGCCGTAATCCATGATCCGGCAAACCGGCGGCTTGGCGAGAGGAGCGACTTCCACCAGGTCAAGCTGTGATTCGGCGGCAATACGCAATGCCTCCCGAAGCACCATGACCCCTAACTGTTCGTTGTTGGCTGTAACGACCCTGACTTCTCTTGCGCGGATTTCTTCGTTGATCCGAAGGTTATCCTTACTAATCGCGGCACACCTCCTAATAATTCGTAACAAAATAAAAATGCGGATGGCATACACCACCCGCATAAAAAGCAATAATCAGCTTGGTTGCCTGACCTTACGAACAGCTATGCGTTGTAAGGTGAGAAGCGGATGGCCTCTACTTTAGAAAAATATTTTGTTTACTTAGTAATATTAGCATCACTGATCGGCAAAGTCAAGCGTGCGTTGCGGATAATATCAGGACTTGGCGACGATTTCGTCCATAACGCCGGCGATAAAGTCTGCCGCAGGCACGGAACCGATGTCGCCTTTGCCCCGCTGACGCACGGCTACGGTGCCGGTATCCTTCTCCTTGTCGCCGATAATCAGCATGTAGGGGACTTTCTCCATCTGGCCTTCGCGAATTTTATAGCCGATCTTTTCGTTGCGGTCGTCGATTTCGACGCGGATATTCTTGGCCTTCATCTGGGCCGCCAGGGTATGGGCGTATTCTATCTGACGGTCGGTTATCGGCAGGATCTTGACTTGGACGGGGGCGAGCCAGACAGGAAATGCCCCGACATAGTGCTCGATAAGAATGCCGATGAAGCGTTCGATGCTGCCGTAGCAGGTGCGATGGATCATAACCGGGCGGTGTTTCTGCCCGTCTTCGCCGACAAAGGTCAGGTCGAATTTTTCCGGCATCTGCATGTCAAGCTGGATTGTGCCGCACTGCCACGTCCGGCCGATGGAGTCGCGGAGATGGAAGTCGATTTTGGGGCCGTAAAAGGCGCCGTCGCCGGGGTTAATCTTATACACCATGCCGTATTCTTCGAGGGCTTCACGGAGGGCTTCGGTGGCCTCTTCCCAGACTTCGTCCGAGCCCATGGCTTTTTCGGGCTTTGTGCTGAGTTCGGCATGGTAGCTCATGCCGAAGGTGCCGTAGATTGTGTTGAAGAGATCGATAACACCCTTGATTTCGGACTTGATCTGCGAGGGCAGGCAGAAGATGTGGGCGTCGTCCTGGGTGAAGCTGCGTACGCGCATCAGGCCGTGGAGAGCGCCGCTGAGTTCGTGACGGTGAACGAGGCCGAGTTCGCAGGTGCGCAAGGGAAACTCGCGATAGCTATGGTGCTGAGACCGGTAGATAAGGATGCCGCCCGGGCAGTTCATGGGTTTTACGGCATAGCCTTCGTCGTCGATGGTGGTGAAGTACATGTTGTTTTTGTAGTGATCCCAGTGGCCCGATTGCTGCCAGAGCTTCTGGTGGAGAATGATCGGTGTCTTGATCTCCTGATAGCCGTATTTTACGTGTAGCTGGCGCCAGAAGTTTTCCAGTTCGTTGCGAACAATCATGCCCTTGGGGTGAAAGAAGGGGAAGCCCGGACCCTCGTCCTGAATGCTGAACAAATCAAGTTCGCGGCCAAGTTTGCGGTGGTCGCGCTTGGCGGCTTCTTCGAGCATCGTCAGATAGTCGTCAAGGTCGCTCTTCTTTTCGAAAGCGGTGCCATAGATGCGTTGGAGCATTTTGTTGTGCTGGTCGCCCCGCCAGTAGGCTCCGGCCAGACTTTGCAGTTTGATCGCTTTAACGCGGCCGGTGGAGGGAACATGAGGACCCGCGCACAGGTCGACAAATTCGCCTTGCTTATAGAGGGATATTGTTACGTCTTCAGGCAGGTCGCGGATGAGTTCCTGTTTGTAAGTCTCGCCCATTTCGCCGAATTGCTTGAGCGCCTCTTCCCTGCTTGTTTCCATGCGTTCGATGGGCAGATCGGCTTTAACGATTTTCTCCATCTCGGCCTGGATTTTCTCAAGGTCTTCAGGAACGAATGTGTGGGCGGTGTCGATGTCGTAGTAGAAACCGTTGGCTATCGACGGACCGATGCCGAGTTTGACGTTGCCGTACAGTCTTTTGACAGCCTGGGCAAGGATGTGCGAGGCGCTGTGCCGCAGCGCCTCTTTGCCCTCGGCATCCTCGAAGGTCAGAAATTCTACCTGAGCGTCTTGCTCTATTTTTTGCCGGAGGTCGACGGTTTGGCCGTTCACTTTGGCGGCGAGAGCGTTTTTGCCGAGATTGCGGCTTATTGATTCCGCCACTTCCTGCAGCGATGCCCCTGCGGCCGCTTCCCTCACTGCCCCGTCCTTCAGGGTAATTTTTACTTTGTCCACGTGTATTCCCCTTTCCACGATAAATAATAAAACCCCGTCCTCGTAGGGACGGGGTTGTTGCCCGCGGTTCCACCCTGATTGGCATTGGAAGCCCAGCTTGTTATACTATAACGGCGTCACCCGGCACAGCTTACTTTGTTCAGCCGCGCAGTTTGGAGGGGGTAACAGCAGGTGTCTGTAAAGGTGCTCTCAGCCACGGCACCTCTTCTCTGCAACGTCCGTACGCTGCCGTCTTGTCCTCCGCATTACTGTTCACAGTATTTAGTTAAGGTTATTATAGCCAGTTTGATGCTTACTGTCAATTCCTCTCCGTCTCGGGGATACCGATATTGCTGATGCACAGGCTACAGCCCCGGCATATGCTGACCCGTCCGGCAAATACTTTCTGGATGGTTTCCACGGCGGAGTGGGTTTTGCCAAGTTCGGACGAGAAGTGCAGCATGACGGTCTGCGGGGCGATCGTAATCAGGGCGCTGATCAAAAGATCCTCGTAGTTGATTTCCTCGTTCCCGATCATCAGGGATTCCAGGTATTGATTATGGATGTTCCTTCCGCGGGCATCCCGGATTTTGAAGGTGTCTCCGTCGCCGAGGACGATATGAACCTCATCAACCTGGGTTTCCTGCACATCGACGAAGTATCGGAGAACCCGGATGAATTCTTTGTATTCCATGTCGAGCATGTATTCGTCAACCGCCTTGTCCACGATCTCGGTCAGCCGGTCGTGGTAGTCCTTGAGGCGGAAGGAAATAAAGCCGTCCAGCACGAGTTCGTGATGGATGTCGAAGTATTCCTTGAGTTTGACCAGGATCCTATTACTGCGGTCAGTTAAGCCGAAATCGCCGCCTGGTTCGCCAAGCAGTTTCAGGGCATTGTCATAAATGGCTGCGCGCTCATGCTCGCCGAAGTAGTAATAGTTGTGGCTGATGATTTTACGGATAAGCTTTTTCTCTTCATAGACGACGATATGTTCTGCCAATATTTGGGCGACATAGGCTTTGAGCATGTTTTTGACGTGTTCATAGTTGCGAAAGGAAAGCTCCCCTTCTGCGATGTTACAGCCAAGAAAGGTATAATTCCCTTTGCTGCTCTCGTCGACCGCCACTCGAAACCCTTCCTGCACCAATGTCCGGCAGTCGCGCTGAAGCCTGGCCCGGACCTCGTCTGGGGCGCCGCTTAAGCCAAGAGAGAGTATCTTCACGTTTCTCACTCCCTTCGCTGTTATTATATGTGACCGGGATTGAAGGCATACGACAGCGATGGCGGCGGCGCGAACAAAATAAAAAAAGCAATCCCTGAGGGATTGCTTGCTTAGCCGTCGGGCACAGTCAAATTTTTGCCAGCTGCTCGTCGATGGCCTTGAGCCAGGCGTTGCGGTCACCCGGATCGACGATAACCTTGAGGCATTTGCCTGTTATGGTGGAAACGGCCAAGCCGTTCGGAATGATGAAAAAAGTCTTTTCGCCACGAACTTCTCTTATATGGGTGAGGGGTACTTCCTCTATGTACTTCCGGGTGATGTTCATGACGTAGCCGACAAATACCAGCCGTTCGCTGGTAAGATAGAAAGCGCCGGTAAACGCGCTGTCTTCAAGATGAAGACTGGCGTGGCCCTTTTTTATAATCTCTTCCGTGTCCGCTAAAGGAAAACTATACATGCTACCACCTCATCCAAAGAATTCGTCGTTTTATATTTTGTCCATCTGCTCATTAATCGCTTCGATCCATCTGTCGCGGTCATCGATATTGATGCGGAACCGCCGCCCGCGGATGGTGCTGATTTCAATCGCGTTCGCCAGCAGAACGAAGGTTTTCATCGCTTTTAGTTCCTCGATGTGTTCGAGGGGAACTTCTTCTTCTACAGTGCTGGTGATCGAAGTACGCTCGTACCCGATAAACACAAGCCGCTCGGTCGTTAAGTAAAGCGCCCCCAAACCGGCCTTTACGCCTATTTGCGCAAAACCGACGCCTTTCTTCAGAATGCTTTCGTTGTCGTTGAGTTTGAATACGTACATATTACTCCCCCCGCAACGACACCTTATTCGTCTGTTTCCCGGACCGCCATCGCGGCTACGAACACTTCTGCCAGGTAGGGGTCGAACTGAGCGCCGGCGCAACGCTTGATCTCGGCGAGGGCCTGGGTGTGCGTCATAGCAGCCCGGTAGGGCCTATCGCTGACCATCGCGTCATAGGCGTCCACAATGGCGAATACCCGACACTCGAGGGGGATCTTGTCTCCCTGCAGCTGCAGGGGATAGCCTTCGCCGTTCCACCACTCGTGGTGCTTTAGGATGAGTTCGGCGACAGGAGCAAGATTGGGGGTGGAAATGGCAATACGGTAGCCGATTTCGACGTGGCGCTGCATCATAATCCGCTCTTGCGCCGTAAGAGGACCGGGGTTTAAAAGAATGCTGTCGTCTATCCCCACCTTGCCAACATCGTGAAACTTGGCCAATAATTGCAGATCGTTCCTAGCTTTTTCGCTTAACCCGACTTTTTCGCCGAACAACGCAATCAGCCGCTCCATCCGGGCAGCGTTGTCCGCTGTAAACGAGTCGCGGGCTTCCATCGCTTTAGTAAGAGCGGCGAGCGTCGTGCTGCGGGCGTTTAAGTTGTGATTGAGTTTTTCGCGATACATGTTGTCGTCCGCTTCTTTGAACAGGGTGGCCATGTCAATGTTGGCCGAAGCGCCGGTGGCATAACCGATCGACACGCTGATCGGCATTTCGCTGTCGTCATTATGACGGACGATGGCGCTCCTGAGACCATGGCACAGTTTGGCGACGGTTTCCTGGTCGGTGACCGGCAGGATGGCGATAAACTCGTCGCCGCCAAAACGGTAAATAGCTGCATCGGCGGAAAAGTGCTCTTTCAGAATAGCGGCCACTTTGATCAGCAACTCGTCGCCGGCGTTGTGCCCCAGAGTATCGTTGACGAATTTCAGGCCGTCGACGTCGCAGACGACCAGGCTTACCGGCAGGCAGCCGGAATGAGCGAAGAAATCCAGGTCCTTTTCGAAACTGGCCCGATTTCGGAAGCCAGTCAGGTAATCGTGCAAACTTACAAAGTGTAGTTGCTCTTCGGCGCGCTTGCGGTCGGTGATATCCTGATGACTGCCGCGAAAACCGAGGAATTCGCCCTTATCGTTGAATACCTGGCGAGTTACGCAGTTTATCCAGCGGACGCTGCCTTCCTTGGTCACGATGCGAAACTCAAGGCTTCCGGATGCGGTATCGCCGAGTCTGCCGGTATATGCCTGCCATCTGGCCATGTCGCCAAAATATACGATGTCGTCAAGCAGGCGCGGGTGTGCATAGAAATCGCAATCTTGATACCCGGTGACCCGTTCGCAGTTGGGAGAAATGTAAAACATTTCGCCGGCTGGGCCGCGCCAAAACACCATATCGGAGGCAAACTCGGTAATGGTGCGGTATAGCTCTTCGCTTTTTTCCAGTGATGCGGCTTTGCCGTCAAGCTCACTGAGCATTTTGTTGAAAGCTGTGGACAAGGCGCCGATCTCATCGTTGGGAAATATGGCGCTGAAGCGCCGTTCCCCTTGATTGCCGCCGACTTTTTCGACGTGCCGGGTGAAGGCCACAAGCGGAGCGGTAAAATTACCGACGATGAACCAGATACCTATGAGAATGAGGAGAACTCCGGCAACGAGCGCGATAACGAAGTACTGCCTGGCCTTGATAATCGGATCATACACTTCCCTGATGGGATGATGGGCGGCCAAAATCCAGTTCGTCTTGGTCAGGTGCTTGAAGGTTGCCAGATGATGGACTCCACGGGAGCTTATGGTTTCTTCCGACCCCTCAAAGCCCTTGATTGCCTGGTCAAACAAATTGTTGACGCCGGGAGGAACGTCTCTTTTGAGGGTCCGTTCGGTATCGGGATGGATAATCATTGTCCGGTTAGTGTCATATAGGTACAAAAAACCCGTTTGGCCGAGCTTGGTACGGGTTAAAGTACCGAGAAAGTTGTCTTTTATCAGATCTAAACCGCCGGCGATTATACCGACAAGCTTTCCGTCGGCATCGTATATGGGGGCGGTGAGCATGATCGCGGGGTGACCATGAGATTGGCTGGAGATGTATGGCTCGCCGATGTATGGCTTGCCCAACTCCAGCGTTTTCTGGATGTATTCGCGGTGCGCGAAGCTCAGGCCGCGGCGTCCGGGCTCAAAAGGCGATTCGGCGATGATGTTGCCGGCAGGGGAAAAGAAAAAAATATGGTTATCGAATAATGAATTTAAGCCTGCCTTGGAGTCAAGGTATGCCTGGGCCTTGTCCGGATCGGCCAGCAATACCGGGTCGATCGATTTGCTGACCGCGATGAGGGCATTATGCACCGTTTCCAGCTTATTGTCGATTTCCTGCGCCATGCCGGAAATCAGGGTAAACTCCTGCTCGGCGATCGTTTTTTTGAATGTTGCTTCGAAATAGGAAAGGATATAAGAAGATGTTAATGTAGCGAGCAGGACCACCAGCAAGGAAACGGAAACGGCTATTTTTGTTTTCAGGCTGTTCATTCTCATGTACGTATCCTCAATGACGGTCATTTCGCTTACTGTTATGGCGTATCATTCTAATTCGAGCCAATTTCCGGCTTTCCTTCCTCAAGTGCTTCACCCCTGCCGAAAAAGCGGAATGACGGCAGGCGATACCAGCCGACATTCCGCTTGGAGAACAATATCACTACTTCGACCGCCCCGATGCGGACGACCGCGGAGGGAGACCCGGTCACTTGGCGTCTTCCGGTTTATTCCGACGCGCATTTTTGGCATTGGTTATTAACATGTATTGAGTTATCAACTGCTCGAGTTTTCGTATCCGGTGGATTACGGCAAGGCTGCTGAGATCGGTAAAGGCTAGTTCGCCTATTTTACGCCGCTCATCTTCGATCGAAAGGGCCAGCACTTTGGCGGTCTCAACCGCTGCGAGGGGTGGATACTGCGAATCGCGCCTCCCGGAAGGCGTTGTTTTATCGGTTCCAGCCATTGTATCACTTCCCGGAGAACAATTGAGCCGGTATGATTTGTCCGGCATTCCTTAGCCTCATGATTAAAATGCAACAAACGTGCCATCCCCTGTTTCTCTTGAATAGACGCCGTTGACAATCGCTTCAGCGAAAAAAACCGCACCTTTCGGTACACTTATCGGTACGTTTGTCCCTTCCGGTTCATCGATACTATTGGATGGGTTTTATGCTGGCGTTCAGATTGGCGATGCTGTTGGCCACAGCGATGATATTATTGAAGTTTGTGAGAGGATTCACGGTGAGTTGGATGAGAATGTCCTGGAGAATGAGCATGGTGAAAACGGCGACATAGTTGCCCGTTTTTATCGCGGCGCCTGGAGCAACCAGGGTTTGGTCGGCTTTCTGATCGAGGTCCTGCCTGTTCACGACGGCCCCCCTTTTTTTATTTAATCATATTCACGTTACGGCCCTGACAGGAGTAGCGGACAATAAAAAAACCTCCGGCATTAGCCGGAGGTTTTCGGTGGTGGGGTTAAACGGACTCGAACCGCTGGCCTCCTCGATGTCAACGATAAGATAGTGTATTTTTGCTGTAAATAAATTTATGTAAAGTGTAAAGAAATAGCGTACTTATTGACTTTATCAACTTTAGCTTATAGGAGGTCAAAACAAAGACCAAGGGCCGGGATTAGGAAATGGATTAGGATAAATCTGTAGCGAAAGCATCAACCGGGGCTTTTAACGCTTGGGCAATAATATATAAGTCGCTGGCCGAGAGACTGGCTCGCCCGTTCTCCCGACGCGTTAACCATCCTCTGGACTTACCGATTCTTTGGCACAAGGTTAACTGCGAAACATCGGATTGAAGGCGAAGAGTTACAATGTACTTACCAAGGTCGTCGTCCATCATGGTTATTCTCCTTTTTTGTCATTTTACCGGTATATCGGTCGCTTTCGTGCGACATGTCGGTGGAAATAATTATAAAACATTAGGTATAATCTGGCTAGTATGCAAATAGCTGGAGGGCCTAATGGATATTGCAAAACGCATATTACTATATTGTGATGCCTTAAACATATCCGTTAACCACTTAGCAGACATATCAGGCATAGCTCAATCTACACTTCAAAGTCTCGTCTCAGGTTCAACATCAACTACACAGCTCAGCACTATCGAAAAAATTTGCGATGGTCTAGGAATTACTCTGGAGGACTTTTTCCGAGATAGCAACGATTTGCCCATTGAAGCCCAACAAGAATTGAATCTATTTAAACAATACCTGAAGTGGAAATATAAAACCTGACAGAACAACCCGGTAAAAAGTCACCGGGTTTTTGTTTGGCATTTTGTCCGAACACACGTTCTATTATAATATACCTTTTTTTACTAAACAATACCTTGGCGAGTGTAACAATAGAAATACTTTTCGCCAAATTCCGCCTTATATCGCCACAACCTGGCACTTGTCCAATTATTTCCAAAGTGGTATGCTGTAGATAATTGGAAAACCATTGAGGGAGGTACCCCATGAAAAAGCATCTTAGTGTTTTGGCAGTTATTTTTGTGACAACCGCCATATTATCAGGGTGCGGCGGCAGCCCTACGACTTCCTCGCAGTCACCACAAGCGCAAAGCCAAAAGGCCGCAGAAAAGCCTAGTGTTAAAACATACAAACCCGGCCAGTACAAAGTAGGGGCCGACCTGCCTGCTGGTGAATATGTGGCCATTGCCGATGGCAACGGGTATATCGAAATTGCAAAGAATTCGACCGGGACGCTGGATAGCATCTTGGCGAATGATCTTTTCCAAAACAGGAGCATAATATCCGTATCTGACGGTCAATTCTTAAAAATCCAAAAATGCGTTCTGTATGCACTTAAAGATGCTCCAAAGGTAAAAGACGTGGGGGGATTCCTGCCACCAGGTATGTATAAAGTAGGCGTTGACTTGCCGGCGGGAGAATACAAGATCATTTCTGAGGCCCAGAACAGCTACATAGAGACAAGTCGTACTAGCCGCCATACTCTTGATGATATTATCGCTAACGACCTCTTCCAGGGTGACAAGTATGTTAATGTATCCAATGGGCAATACGTCAAATTCGTCGGTGCAAAAATAAAGGTTAAATAAAAAGGCCTGCCGTCGGGGCGCTTGTCTAGGACCAACATCCTATTTATTGAGCCCAGCATCCTATTTACCCGCCCATGTTTATCGGTTATGATAAAGACAATCCGTATATCGAACAAGGCCAGGAGATTATGCTCCTGGTCGCCTTTTTGCGCAATAAAAAACCCCGGCGCTGGCCGGGGGAATCGTCTAGGGCAGAGCAATCTGCCCTATTTTTTATGCCATTGGATCTCGTAGCCGATAATATCGGCGATCTCTACAGCCTCGTCATACCGAAGGCTGCCCCGTGTCAGCTTCTGGCTTAGGTTTTGTATGCTGCCTTCTTTGCCCCGCTCATTCAGCGCCTTGACGACTTCGGTCATTGTCATGCCGGACTCGACGATTTTTGCCTTGATGAAATTTGACATACCATCACCTCTAAAAACAGCATATCAAATGTTTTAAACTTTGTCGATAACTTTTTAAGAAAATAGTTAAAATATTAATTGACATCTTTAATTATTCAGTTTATAATTTAATCAAGCAATTAAATTGCATGACCGGCCACCCCGGCAGAAGGAGTGAGGACGATGTATAACAAGCACAAAAACGAAACCATCGTTTACCAGGTGATTATTGATAACAAGGTCTGCATCTCGTTCAATACGGACAAGAAACGGTCGGAATTCATGAAAAAAGTTGCGGCCGAAGGCAGAAGGAAAATAACTTATCTCTCACAAGTGGTTTACCCGGGGAGAAACGCTTTTCTTACATTCCAGATCGCAGAGTGACGCCGGCGCCGGCCGGCAAACCCGCCTGACGATGGCCTGCCGGGTACAGGCCGAAACGCCCACCAGGGCGTCGCGGGAACCCGCATCGAGGCTGGCGTGCATGCTGGCCCTTGACATAGATTGCTCTTTCAAAAACGAAAACGCCGCGCATGATTCGGGCTCACCCGTTTATTCAGCATGCGCACAAACGTAAAAAATCCCCCTGGCCGCAACCAGGGGGATTTCGTCGTCAGATAAGAAACTTGCAGGATTATGATATTCTTTGCCAAATATATGAAAAAGAAGCCGTCCCGAGACGGCAAAACTAAAAGGAGTGGTTATAATGTCGACACCCAGACCGACACCAAAACCCACGTCCCCCTCAGTGCCGGACCCTCGTAATATACCTGGTGGAGGAGCTAGACCTACAACTCCTCCGCCAAGCAATCCGGGTTAACTTGACCTGGCGGCCTACCCGGTGAGGTTGTTAACCATTCTTGGGGGAATTCGTGTTCGCGAATAATAGTATTGTTTGTAACATCGAGATAAACACCTAAAATTTTTTTCAGTGGATGCTCTATGCCTGTTGCTTTTACATAATTCATCCACTCTCGATAAGCAGGACGTTCTGCCACAAAGAATTCTAGTCTATCGGAGTCAGGCGAATTCCAACTTCGCAAAAATCCCATTGTAACAATCTTGCCATCCTTCTCGACAACCAAAAAGTGGTCCTTCTTATCATCAACAAATAGCCGATCAAAGAGCGATCCATTTAAAAAGATCTCATTGCCGCCCAACTTTTTATTAATCCAATTAAAGCCTTTCACAATTCTTTTTTCCAACACCAGTTGCCATGCGGCTCCAACAAGAACGCTGCAGATAAGAGAGACACAGAAAAACTTGATTAGAAATGACGGCGACTCAAACAATTTTTCGATACCCGCCCACGTCGCGCCGGGCGGTATTAGCCCTATCCATGACCACGAGGCGAAGATGACTGTAAGAAATAGTGCAAAAATGCTGTAGGTAAAATAGACCATTACTGATTCTAGTTCACCACGCTTTGGCGGCGAGTCGCCAAGCAGTTTAGCAACTGATTTAGCGATAAAACCAGGTGCTGCAAGCATTATTATAGCAAGATATTTTTCCATTCAATAACACCTCACCCTACACATCCATATTATAACAAATTAATTAGTAATTTCATATTAGCATTGCGAAGCCCCTGGCGTTAGCCGGGGGCTTCGTCGTTGATTTGCTTTACTGTTTTTTCTCTCCGGCCGCTTCTTCGGCCTGCCTCAAATGATGCTGTTTGGCCGAACACTGGAGTTCGATGTTTCCCCAGCCTTTATGGCCTTTCTCCATCCCGGTCTGATGAATACCGTAGACGGCGCCTTCAATGGCGTGCCGGTCAGAGCACTGGTCGAGCTTCGGGCATTTGTTGCCGTCCGCGCCACCGTGGCATGGATTGATGAACCCGTATGACATAATTGCACCTCCTTCCTTATTGGATTAGAAACTCCAGCCAGCGCCGATCCTGGCATGGCTGCCGTCGAATGTCGCTCCGGCCCCAACAGTAAATCCGGACTTATTCGTGTACTGGAACGATGCCCCCGGATGAACCCGCTTGTCCTTAATATCAATCACAGCATCCAGCAGCGCGGTTTTGTTCCTGGTCTTATCGATTGTCGGGATTTCCGCCTCGATGCGGATCGTAGTCGCCTGGGTTAACAGCATCATATTTTTATCGAATACGAACCGTTCGTCGTCGGCCTTGGTGAACCGGCCAGGCTTGCCATTGACCATGTAGATAAATTCGGGCTTCTCAAAAACAAATTTGCCGTCAAGTTTTGTGGCCTGCGTGGCGTTCGGATTATCCGGCGTCGGCGCCGGCAGGTAAACCGTTTCTCCCTTAACGTACTGCAACTGGGTTTTGGTCTCCGTCTTTACCGTCTCTTTTACCACAGGAGGCTTCGTTTTTTCGAGTGCCAGCTGAGTGCGAAGATCGCTCACCTGCCAGGTGTGCATCCCCCACGCGCCGAGACCGATGCCGACGACGAGGAAAACGATGCAGGCTATTGCTGATGCCCGCCAGGAGGGCGACAGGCCGGTCGAAAGGAACACGGGCGTCTCACCCACCTACGCCACCCCCAGAAACTGATCGACTGCCAGGGCGATGGCCTCCTGCTGCCGCTGTCGGAAGGTCGCGTCGTTGGCCAGCATCTCTTCGGTCGGGTTGGTGATGAACAGCAACTCGACGAGCACCGCCGGCATGGCGGCCACCGTGATGACGGTGAAGTTCTCTTCTTTGTCCGGATCTCCGTCAGACATATCCGGCCGGCCGTCAACCTCGGGCACCAGCGCCAGCATGTTGTTGTATATCAGCGTGGCCAGGTCATCGCTGCGAGTATGGCCGCTGGTGGTCCATACCTCGAAGCCGTGAGCACCGGCGCTGACAAATGCGTTGTAGTGGACGGACAAAAGGACGTCCGCGCCCCAGTCGTTGGCTTTCATCGCCCGTTTCGTCAGGCTTTCCATCTCGGCGTCCGGGCCGTAGCGGGTCAGCTCCACCTCGTGGCCGCGGCCGGCCAGGATGCGTGCGAGCTCCTCGCAGAAGGTCATGGCCATGACGGCCTCTTGGGTTCCGGCCTGGCCGATCGCGCCGGGGTCGACCGCTCCATCGTGGCCGGGGTCAAGCATTATTCTGGCCATTTGTCTGTCCCCCTTCCTGGTGCAGATCCGGGGTACCGGTTACCTGCTGCACCTTTCGAATAAACGCCACTTCGGTGTCGATAATCCAGCCAATGATTGCACTCGGCAGGAATACCCGCTTCCACCCGAGCACCTGCTGAAGCTGGATCATGGCCATCGACCGCTTCGTCGGGTTCTCCATGTTGTCGCAGGCCCGGTCGATTTCATAGATGATCTTGTCCAGCTTGTCCTTGAACGGCCCGGGCGGCAGGCCGTTCTCACGAACGAATTTGCCAGCCAGGTGAACGACCAGCACCAGGACGTTGATGGCTACAAAAACGATGAGCAGCGCCCACGCCAGGTGCTGCTCAAGCCAGGTAAGTATTTCGGTGATGATCTCCATATCGACCTCCTACTTGTTCCTTTCCTTCCATACCCTTCTGATCTTCAGGGCGAGGTAGCATATTCCGAAGACTGTGTATACTATCGTGACGACGCACATCCACTCTTGCAGCGTAAACCACCCGAACCTCGCTCCTGCTGTGACAACTACCGGCGGCGCAATTTTGGCCAGCTCGCTACCGACGCTTTCGTGGTTCATCCTCCCACCCCTTTCCTACTATTCCGGCAGCACCAGCGGAACGTTAGCTTGCAGCTCATCAATCAGTTCTTCCGCCGTCGGAACGTTCGTCCTGGCGCCCGTCGTGATTGCGTCAAGCTGGTCATAGCAGTATTGCCACGCCCGAGACCGCCACGCGCGAAACGCCTGCCCCTCTGCCTGGAATTTCGGCACGGCAGGTTCGTCGGCGTATGTTACGGCGCTTTTGATATCGTCGTAGCCCAACGCCTGGGCGGCTGCGTCCATGTTAGCCTGTACCACATTGATAAGGCTTCGCTTTATTCCTTCTGCCCTCTCCTCCGGTGTCGGGCCGGGCGGGGTGTATGCCACGATTTGACCGGCGGCCACATCCACCCGGCGCCGGCCGGGGTTGGCGATGCAGTCGGCATGGGTTGCATCGTCAATGTCAATAAACGGCTCCGGGATACTGGCATAGCCAACACCGTCGGGGTAAAATCCGAGAATATTGCCGCTTGAATCATGATGTACCTTTACCATGTCCCTCTCCCCCTATTCGCCTATCGCCAAATAGAAATAGTTTGCGGATGCACTTGTATCCGCAATATGCTTTACGGTCGCCTGTGAGGCTGAAAGAGCTGTGACCTGTAAGCTGGTAGCCGTGGTACCAATATCTCCATTAATACACGGGAAAAAACCGCGACATGCGGTTGGAAATGCCATAGGGAAAGTAACAGTCGCGGGAGTATTATGCGTTAGCGACCCAGTCGTTCCCCATTGTAAAATCTTACCGCCGGGCAGTTTTTGGTACCCCGAGGCACCCGCGGTGTTGGCGAACTGACCGAAATGAACGGCGTCGCCGATGGTCGTGCCGTCTGCTAGTCCGGTTACCTTGTTGCTGTCCATGGCGATGGCACCGGACATTGTGCCGCCGGCCAGGGGGAGATACAGCCCCAGCATCTCCAGCATGGTCGCCAGTGAAACGAACACCGCCGCTTCGTTGATGGTCGCCGTCACCGTCGCCGAGCTACTGATAGCCACCACGATATCGACGACCTGCTCGACTACAACAGCCCCGCCGCCGGCCGGCAGGTAATCGCATTGGCTGCCTGCGTTGGCTACCGAGTACAAGACCTCACCGTCATCCGGATCGGTGCCGAACAGGCCGACCTCGCGCACAAAAAAGCCGGTCACAAGACCGGTATTTGTGAGCGTTCCCCTCACCCGCCAGGTACCGTCCTCCAGGGACGTAACCGATTCAATATTGACAACCAGCTTCGGGCTTACCAGGTCGGTCAGTGCCTCCAGAGTACCCCCCACGGGCAACGTGCCGTCGCCCAGCTTAATTTTCGTAAATGCGAGCGTCGCCCCAGCCTGAACCTTGGTCTGCAGGGTAACGCCCTTGGTCGTCATAGTCATACCGTTAAATGCCATCACGACACCTCCAAACTCAGTATTTTACCGCTATGCAGCGCGCCTCCAAAATACGTCGGCCCAGTGACCGATTCCATAGTGAACGCAACCGGGTACAAGGTCAGAGTTTTGCCGAAAACCTGCGCTGCCCCAAAATAGACGGCGCCCGACCACGTCCGCCGGATCGTCACGCTCTCCAACCAGGAGCGCTCGTTTTTGACAGCCAGAATCAAACTAAAAAGACGATCATAAACCGTCTCATCGGAAATTATCTCGTCCGTTTCGACCTTGAACTTGTACGGATCGCCGCCGTATTCAAACCATTCGGAGACAACGCCACTCGATAAAACTGTCGACACCATTTCCTGTACAACGCCGGGGGTACCTTTCCGCCGGTGCCAGGCTATCGACTGCCTGACAAGCTCACGCTTTTTCGCGATCGGCAGTGCCGAATCGTAGAAATCAACGTGCCACTGCCAGGCCAGCAGGGCGACGACCGCCTCGACCAGTTCGTTTAGACGCGGCAGGTGCAGTCCCTGATTTATGTCGGCCACCAGCAGCTGCATCTCCTCGTCTATCGCTTCGGCGATGGCCTGAATATCCTCATCGCCCAGAAGGTTTGGCGGCAGTATGTCGGCCATCTTCACGGATTGAAGAATCTTAGCCATCCTCAAAACCTCCGAATGCCGCCGCGACGGTACCAGCGACGGCCACCTGGGATTTTAGCAGCGGGGTGTATGCCGGCGACGCTATCAGCACCCGTTTGGCCCCCGCGTTGACCATGCGCCTGTTAAGCTCCGACGGGTTGATATCGCGGCCTAGCTTTGATTTCTGCCAAAGCCCCCAGTCCGCCACAGCCTGCTCCACAGCCACCTGAATGGTCGCTGCTACTGTGGAGTTGTCGCTGTCGATCCAGTACGTCGCGTCGACGTCGTAAGACACAACCGTAGGCGCGAGCACGCTGACAAGGTCGGTCAGCGGCCGCACCGATTTGTCGTTGCAGGTGGCTGTCACTGCGTCCAGAATCTCCTGGCCGGGAATTTCGCCGCCGCTCAGCAGGGGGCGGATTTCGACCGTGCCGGGCTCAGGGGAGATAACCGAGACATCGACGATCAGCGCCGACGCTTTTTTCGCATGGTATTCGTAAGCGCCGCCGGGGCCGGCCGTCGAAAACGACTCCGGTGCCAGCCTGATCCGTTCGCGGTAAGCGTCGTCGCTTTCGATGTCAGCGCCGCCCTCGCTGGTGGTTGTGTTCGTCACCGACGCCACCCATTGGATGGGGTCGACGATCTTGTTGATCTGGCTGGGAGCATAATCATTCCCCTTCGCGCCGTTTTCGGTGCAGGCGGCGTCGACGTCGACGTACGTCTGGCCGGCCGGGATGGTCGCCGTCGCCGTGGTGGCAAACAGCAGGTTTTCCCCAGGGGTCGCCCTGGTGCCGGCCGGTATGATTACCGCCCCGGCCTGGGCAGCAGACAACGTAAACCGCAGCGTCACGGTCGCGGCGGCCGCCTGAAGGCGATCGGTGCCGACCAACACGCCCAGATGATCCTCGTTGTCTCCGGCGGTATACGCCAGGAGATTCTGCTTGCCAGTGTAGTCGATCTCGTTGCGGATCTGGGCGAACATAAACGCCACAGCCTCCAGCAGCAGCCTCACCGGGTCGCCCGGGTACAGGGTTTTGCCCGTTTTCTCCTTGTACTTCGCAATAAGCGCCGCCTCGGTCACCGCGGCCGAGCGCTCAGCGAAAGTAATCTGAGGCAAGTTTTTAAACTCCACTGACGATCCTCCCCCTCACTGTCGGCCGGAGTACGCCGTCGATGGCGTTGCCGTCATACAACACCCTTGTCACCCGAAAACGGGGCTCGTATTTATGCACAGCGGCGATGACCTTCGCGGTCAGTTTCGCCTGCGCGACCGGCAGGGGTTCGTCCAGCATGGTGGCGTCCAGGCCGAAAAGCCGGTCGAGGGGTACGCTGTAAATCGGCGTAGTCAAGATGGTCCGGACGTTCTGGAGGATTTCCTTCACGCCAGTGGCGCCGAAGTCGATTTTGTCCAGCGTCGCCGTCACGTCGAATTCGCTCACCCAGATTCCTCCTCTCCGCTCGCCGCTGCGGCGCTGGCGTTGGTAGCCGTGGCGGTCGCGTCAGAATCGCGCGGGTACTCCTGGAGGTCGATGTCGATTCTCGCAAACAACAGGTTGCCCTTATTGTCGAGCTGTACCCATTCTTCGGAAACCTCTTCAATTACCCACAGGTTTTCGCTCGCGGCCGCGCCGCCGATAACTAGTTCCAGGGGATCGCCTTTGTCTCGAAGCTCGCGAAGCTTCTTGATTTCGTTCAGCGGGTTAAGGCCCGCAGACACGGAAAAAAACATCGTAAATCCGATGCTTTCCAGGCCTGGCCCGATAAATTCCTTAACCGGCTTTTTCCCGAGAACATCATGGGTAGCGAATCTGGCGCTGCCGCGCCGCCGCAGCCTATGAAAAGTGCGGATCTTTTCCGTTGATACTTCGAAGGCGATATCGCCCAAAGTCCCTAATGCCAAACTACGCACCTCCCGACGGCGGCCCGGTCTGGGTGCCGATGCTCTCCGGATGCACATGCTGCTTCAGGCTTATCCCGTCGGCGATCACGTCGCCGGTCACGTTGACGTTGCCACCGGCGACGATGTTAACCGTGCCGGTGCCGCATTTTATGTCCAGGACATGGGTCTCGCGGTCATATGATACGATGGTACCGTCGGAGAACCTGACGCTTCGCACGTTGACGTCAGCGTGTGGCGGGGGGTTCCCCTGGCGGTAGAACGCGCCGAGGCAAAACCCGGACGACACTCCATTCGGCAAGAATACGCAAACGACGTCTTCGCCCACGTCCATGGGCTTGATGTCCTTATTTCCCTTGGTGTTCGGCACGATAACCGGCAGCCAGTCGCTGACCAGGCCGTCCTCGTCCTCGAAGGCGACGCGGACTCGATCGGCGGCGACGCCCGACACCACGCCGTAGCGCACGAATTTGAAGTTACTTGTCATACCACTTCCGCCTCCGTGTCCGCTTGCGGGCCTTCTTCTCGATGACAATGGTCTTGGCTTCGTTCAGGGCGTACTCCATGGTTTTGTGGATGTCGATGGCAACGGTGTAGCCGTTCAGGGAATGCTGCGCGCGGGTGACGTAGTATTTGCCGTCAAACGATCCCCACCCCTTTACCAGGACGGTCACCCCGCCAACCAGGCGGACGTCGCCGACGAGAGTCAGACTGGCCATGTTCTCCTTGCAGTTTTTCTCCCGCAGACGCTTCCTGGCCAGGACCTTGCCCTCCTCGGCATCCTCGACACGCTCGTTGATCTTGAGCAGTTGGCCGGTCGCCGGCGCGTTCGGCGGCTCATAAATATGCTTGAATGTCTGGCCGGTCGACGGATCCTTGTACTGAACGACGCAGGCTCGGTAGATGTCGCGGCTGCGCGAGTTGAACCGGTACCGGAGGACGTTGCTTTTTCCCTTCTCGATGGTCATCACGGGGTCCTGGGCTTCCATCTGCTCCTCGTCAAAAATAACGATGTTGTCGTTGGTCACCTTTAGCGCCAGCCCGGCCTTCTCGCAGCATTCGAGCAAAAACGCCAGGTCAGACTGTTCCGTCTGGTCCCGGCGCTTATATAGCGGATTGTATTCCGCCAGGTATTGCAGCCCCATCTCGGCTTTGGCGGCCATGTCCTGGGCGATGTTGCGGAGGCGGATGTTCTCCCATGCACGGGTATTCTCCTCGCCTCTCAGGGCCGCTGAGACGGCCGCGGAAACCGCCTTGACTGTCACGATGTTGGGCGGTCCGGCCATTTCGAAGTCATCTATTTCGAAGAAGCCGCAGTCGAGTTTTTCGCGACTGCCCTCGCCGTTGAAATTGAGCGCCGTCAGCTGCGCCGAAATCGTATCGCCTTTCTCCGGTACCCAGCCGTTTGCCCAGAGCTGTTCGCGATCTTCCAGCGTGATCTGCAGATCGTCGGCCTGGCCGCTGGAGTTGTCGGTGTAGGTCAGGGAGAGCAGGAACCGGGCGATGTCGCTGGATACTTTCGTGTGATTATAGGTCAGGCTGACTTCCACGCGCCGGGACTCCACCTACTCCACGCCCCTTTTCCACGGGGGGACACTGCTGGGGATGGCCGAGACCGACCTGGTGGGGACGGTCAAAAGCACCCCGGCCGCGAAGATGACGGTGTTACGGTGTGCCGGGTTGGCTTCGATGAGCGTCGACATACTCTTTTCGGTGCCATAGACTTTCAGGCTTATGATGTCCCAGGCGTCGCCCTGGACGGTCGTGTATGTGCTAGGCATAGCTGAGCCGCCTCGCTTCCTGCATCATGTCTTCCCACATACGACGGAATTTTGCCCGCTCATCGTCGAGTACCTTTTGCACATCCGACGCCTTCGCGCTGTCGCCCACTTGGATGACCGGTGCAAACGTGGCGGTAAAAGTACCGCCGCCGCCCGCCGACGCGCCCAGCATCTCCCCCGTTTTCTGCCACAGCCCCAGCGACCGGCTACTGCCGTCGATAGGGATTGCAGATTCCGGTACCCCTGCCTCGGCGAGCAGACCGACGTGTGGCCGGGAGAATATCCCGCCGGCGGCGTGGGGGATAACCGGGATGTCGCCGACTCCGCCAGCGACGGGCATACTGACCGGGACGTTTATGCCGGCGCCGAATAAGTTTTTGAGGTTGTTCCACTTTTCTTCAAGCCAAGAAATTACCGTGTCCCAGTTCTTGTATAGCGCCCAGCCGGCAGCGATCAGGGCCGTAACGCCAATTATAACGAGCCCGATGGGATTAGCTGCCATGGCCGCGTTTATCAGCCACTGAGCGGTCGTCCAGGCCCGCGTCGCGATGATGGCTGCCCTGGAAGCAATGACCGTGCCGTCGATGGCTGTCCTGCCCAAGAACATCCATTTATAAAACGTAATCATCGGCGCCAGTATTGTTGCTGCCGCAAGCCCCATGCCCCACCAGGCAGCGCTCAGGGTAACGGCCCCCGCGGCAATCGCGCCCAGCGTACCGACTAGACCTGCATTATTCTCAACCCATGGCATGAGGCGATCACCTACGAGACTGTTGGCCGCATCAAGAATGGGTTTCAGCTTCTCGGCCAGCGGGCCGCCTAATGCAGCCACAAGATTTGTTACGGTACCGGCAAGACTATCCCAGGTGTTCGTCATAGTCTTTAGCTGCTCGTTTACCCGTTGTTCGAGGCTTGCCTGTTTTGCCGTTTTCGCAAGCAACGCATCATATCCGGCTCGTCCTTTTTCAAGCATAATGTTAACGGTTTGCAACACTTCGGCGTCGTCGCCAAACAATTCCTTAATGACACCCACTCGTGTAGTGGTGTCGAGTGTCGACAGCTTCTCCATTTGCGTGAAGAAATTGTCCAGTCCTGCAAATTCGCCCCGCTCATTCGTAAATTTCAGCGACATACCGAATTCCGCCAAAGAGTCATTGGCCTTCCCGAGCTTCTTCTCGTCGAAACCGGCCCGGAAAACTTTGCCGAGAGAGTTGCCTGCGGAACCGCCCTCCATGCCGACTTGCGTCAGCATCGCAAGCAGTGTACCGTAAGCATTCGCTCCGTCCAGACCCTGCGCTTTCAGTACAGACATCGTAGGCCCGAATTTTGAAAACGCCTGGTTGAGGTCGTCGGCTTTAACGCCGAGATTCGTTAGTCGCTGGACCGTGTCCATAAATTTCATCATGTCGGCGTCGGCCGTCCCGGTTGACTTCTGCATTTGCGCAGCGAAGAGGCCAGCCGTTTCGTAGGGAAGTTTCAATTGAACCCCGAGGTAGGCGGCTGCCTGACCGACACCGCCCAGGATTTGCTCCGCTGCAATGCCATTTTGAAGCATCACCCGGAACAAATCGTGAAAGTCGCTCGTGGTCCCCGGTAATTTATTACCGAGTTCGACGGCCAAACTATTGATTTTCGCAAAGCTCTCTCCCACGCTTCCCGTGGAGTCCATCATTGCGGCTTTTAACGCTGTAGCGCTCTGTTCGGCTTTAGCAAACGCTAGCACCGGCGCCGCCACAACGGCGCCAGCAGCTGCCGATCCGGCCAATCCTGCGACCGCTTGCCCACGGAAGTTCTTTAGCCGGCTCTGCATCACCTCTGCCTTGGCCAGTTTCGTCTGCAGCTGTTCGGCCTTATAGAGCTGCGCGGTCAGTTTCTCATAACTTGCCGCATACTCCAGGGTGGAAACGATACCTTTCCGCTGCTGCATCTCCAGTTCGCGCATCGCCGCCCGGGTGCTCTTGACGTTGGTCTGCAGGGTGGACAATTGCTGCGACGCACCGGAGAAGGTGCTGCTGAACGAACTGCCGAGCCTAGCGGCGAGGTTGAAGGCTATTTCGTAAGTTTTACTGGCCATTCGGCACCATCCTTTCTAACGGGTCGGCTTTTCGCACGCGACCTTAATCGATGCGTCTACCCACTGCGCCAGCTCCAATATCGGTGTGTTGAACCAGACCGTGGCCGGAGTATACGTCGCCTTGGCCAGTCGGACACACACGACTCTGAGCAACGAGCCGGGGTCTCCCGCGGGAAGGTCTATGCTAATAAAAAATTTTGCACCGCCGTTTTCACCGCCGTGAAATCCTTGGCGGGAAGGGAGAGGATCATGTCGACGGGTACCTTAGCGGCCTTGGCGGCCACGACGGCGAGGTAAACGGCCGAAAACTCCTGCACCTGCCCCGCGTCCCCCAGAAGACGCGCCTCCCGAGAAGCGTCGACAAGGTCTTTGCCAGTCAGGCCGTCGAGGTCGATCTTCAGGTCCTTGTACTCCTTACCTTCGAAAGTGTGGGTTTTGCCAAACTTAATGTTCATGTTCACAGCCCTTTCGTAAAGTAGGGGCCCCGTTTTTACGGAGCCCCCCTTTTTCTTAAACCAGACCCAGCGCCGATCGGACGTCGGCGAGCACATCCACGCCGTCAATCTTGGCGATGTAGTTGTACTTGTCGATCTCGATGACGTCCGCGCCGTCGATTGAAACCTTGATGTAGGACACCTCTAGCTCGTTGCTGCTCTCCATCGGTGCGCCGACGTCAAACTTGCCCAGCGAGGTTTTCTTCGGGGTAGCCCGTATGGCCACCCTGATCGGCACGACCTTGTAAACCCCGGCTGCCGCATCCATCACCTGGACTGCCCCACGGAGATCCAACGCATGAACCTCCTGCCGCGACAGGAAGGCGATTGGCTTGACCAGCGTCCGCCAGTTCAGTACGAGCGTCATGCTGCCGTAATGGCCAAGGACGGGACTGTCAACCTCACCGGCGATTCCGGCGCCCTTGATCGTCTCGGTCATGGCCTCCAGATCGGGCAGCTGAACATCCGCAGTCCCCACCAGGTCCACGCCGTCACGATAAACCCGGTAGGAGATGAGTTTTTCAGGTACCTGATTCATCTCTTATCCCCCTTCCTATTCCCCAAACAGCGTGGCCAGGTAAGCCGGATCGTATTCGAGAATGAAGTCAATTTCCCTCGCCGGCCCGGGCGGCGTCACGTAAACGTGGAACCGGATTATCCCGTCCATCAGGTCGGTGGTCGGGTTTTCCTCGGCCAGAACCGCAACTCTGCCACCGAGGATGATGCCGCGGGCGGCGAGACCGTTCAGCCAGATGTTGTTCGAATCGGTGACGGTTTCGACGAGCCGCCGGTTCATGGGGTTGTCGACCTTCTGCCAGTAGGTCAGAATCAGCGTGTTGGCGATCCAGTTGAACATGCGCTTGATGGGGATAAACGCATCTTTCGGGTCGGTCACGCCCGGGTAGCAGCCAGTACGGTTGCCCCAGGCCTTCCAGCCGCCGATGAAATTGAGAGCCGTCACGATGCCCTCGCCGTTTAGGTAGGCCGCCTGCTCGGGGCCGAGCGACACTTCGGTGCCGTCCGCCAGCACCGCGCCGTTAGCCTGGAGGGACTTGTTCGACGGGCTGACATACGGGATATCGTCGTTGGCGGCATCGGTTTTGCACATGATGCCGGCCAGCTGGGTGGAGAGGTGATACTGCTTGGTGCTTAGCTTGACCTGGGGCCAGCAGGCGATTTCCAGCGGGTCGACATAGTTGTTGGTAGTCTTCCATGCGGGGACCTCGCTGTAGAGGTCGGCGCCCGTGCTGGTGCTGTCGATATCGACGACCGCGATGGCCTTGAAATGGCTGTTGATGTTGCCGGCCTTGGCCTTCATGACCGCCTCGACCTCGGGGTCGTGCGACCATCCGGGCGCCAAGATCATGCCCGGAACCAGTCGGAACAAGGGGAACACTTTGTTGACGAGCTCCAGGCCCTCGGGCGCGCCGGTGGTGCCGTCGATGCCGCCGATGATATCGTCCTTGTCGACGGCGGACGGGTCGAGCTTGTCGTAGGTTACAACCAACGACGTGGTATCGGTCGTGATGGCGCCGTCGGCGATGCGGGTGATGAGAACCTTCCCGTCGTCATCGAAAGCGGCGGTGTAATCAGTGTTTTTGATGAGCGGCTGGCCGGCTTCGGTGAGCTTGACGACCAGCGAGCTGAGCAGGATGCCAAGATCGGTCAGCGTCTTCTGCCCGGCAACCAGCACCGCGGCAGAGTTGGTGACCGCAGTTTTGTGGGTAGCGCTGTCCAGGACGTTGACGAAAACGACGGGCGCTACGCCGAAAAGGGAGAAATGCGAATTCATGAACTCACATAGGGTGTAGTTGGCCCAGTCGTCGGAATAGCCGAGGGCGGCTACAGCCTCGGCGTAGGTGTAACAGAGCACCGGGGTGTTGACCGCTGCCGGCGCCGTCGCCAGGTTGACCGGCGCCGTGCCGAACACGACCGGCAAGCCAGCGCTGGTGCGCACGGGCGGCAGGATCGAGGTGGGGATTTCGGATGCGTACACACCGTGTTTATAGGCCATTTATTTACTTACCTCCTTTTCTGAGATAGTCGAGAACCTGGCCATAGGCGATATGCGCGGGACTGCCGGTAACGGCCAGATCTTTCTGCGTAGCCGCCAGGCTGCTGACCGGCACACAAAGCGCCTTGATCGCCGGGCATTTTTCGATAAGCCGGTCCAGGTGAGCCGGCAACTTGCCCTTGAAAACGGTGTGCTGCTGCAGCGCTCCGCCTGGGATATT